>JAFVBH010000012.1 GCA_017480115.1 Clostridia bacterium | reverse complement strand
CATTGTGGGAGTCGGCCGTGTTATGCGCAAAATGAACGGATGCCCATTGGGCATTCCTACAAGATTGCGCGCCCATCTTTTTACAATTCCAAGCCGCGAAGCGGGTTCAGCACCTCATCCCTCCAACCTCCTACCTGAAAAAGCGCCGGCATTGTTTCCAACGCCGGCGCTTGTTGTTATATATGAATTATAAGGGGATCAGTCGTCCGCCATCTGTGCCTGTTTGATTTCTTCTTCGGAAATCTCGTGGGTCTCGCCGTGCTTGACCTGCGTGATGACCGCAAGACCGAGCGCAAACATGATTGCGCAGAACATGAACATGAAGTTATAGTCCTCCTTGAACAGGCCGATCACAAGGCCGCAAAGCAGGGGACCGGTCACCGCCGCAGAGAACGTCGCGGTATAGTAATAACCGGTGAACGTGCCGACATACTCTCTGCCGCCGATGGTCAGCACAAGGGGCAGGGTGTTGATGTTGATGCAGCCGATCGCGGCGCCGCCGACGACCAGCGCGACCCAAAGCGTAACCCATGTGAACTTATTGACGGAGCCGTCCGCTGCCGGGGGCAGGATCTGCGATACGGTCAGATATACGGCGAACATGGCGACGATTACGCTTAGACCGATGATAATGGTCTTTTTTCTGCCGAGCTTTCTGCCCATGACGCCCGCGGGAATGCCGAATGCTGCCAGCGAAACGGCAAAGACCGCCATCATCAGCGTGGAGTAAATCGGCGGAACGTGCAGCGTGGAGTTTGCAAAGTTCGTGAAATTGGGAACGATCGCTTCCGTTGCGTTGTTGATCAGGAACAGCGCGATAAGCATAATAATCAGGCTGCGCTTCTCTTCTTTTGAGATGGGAAGATTCTTGATCTTGATCTTCTTTTCCTTGCCGCCCTCGGTCTCAGTCGTGAGGACAACGTCTGCGGAAAGATCGTATTTCTTGTTGCGAATGTAGAAGATCGTCAGCACGACAAGGCAAAGTACCGAGATCACCGCCGTAACGACGAAGATGGGCGTATAGTTGACGTACTGGGGATTGCCCGCCGCGTCCAGCAGCAGATCGCCGCTGTCGGTGAGAATTTGCCCGAGGTCGTTGGTGGGGGCTTTCAGCGCCGCGCTCATGTGCGAGAAGCCGAACAGACCAACAATCGCCGCCGCAATGGTGCCGACGACGAAGCCGATCATCTGACCGATGCCGCCCATGATGTTGATAACGGCGTTGGCGTCGCTCTGCAGCTCGGAGGGGGTGAAGTCGGGCATCAGCGAAACCACGGGGCTGCGCCAGATCGACATGGTAAAGTTAAAGCAGATAACGACGGTCATCATCAGCAGAATGCTCAGTCCCACCGCCTTGATGGTCGCCGCCACGGGGATAAAACAGAAGAACAGCGCGCAGATCGGCAGGCATACGATAATATAAGGCATGCGCTTGCCGAGCTTGGAATTGGTGCGGTCGCTCTTCTTGCCGAAGAACGGCTGGAAGATTACGCCGAAGATGTTGTCAATGGTCATGATCGCGTTGACGATCAGCGGAACTGTGAGCCACGCGAGCCAAGTGTGGTCGTTAATGAACGAGGCGAACGCGCCGCCGCCCGCAAAGACGGTGGTCAGCTTGCCTCTTAAAATGACCGGGACATAGGAATTGTATACCGACCACAGCAGCATACAGCCCATGAAGCCGAAGCCGATAAGTACGGTTCTGCCGTAATTCAGCTTGTTGCCGGCAGGCTTTGTGTCTGTTTTTTTCGACATTTGTTTTCACCTGTACTATAAAAATGTCAGAATGAATCTGCCTATCAATTATAACAGTAAATGATTCCCATTTCAATATTTTTTTTACATTTTCAACAATAAAATTCTGCGGATCCCGCAAAAACGGAATCCGCAGATATTAAGCTGTTTGTTTTATTGCCGTTTTTCCGTCAGCTTGCAGACCGCAATGCCGATGACTGTCCACAGCGCCTGCAACAGCAGCAGGTAATACCCCGCGACGGAGGCGGCGGAGCCGAGGATCATGAGCAGCGCCACCATCAAAAGACCCAGTACGGAGCCGACGATGGTAATCAGTCTTGTAATGCTGAATGCGTTTTTGAGCCGCACCGCAGAAACCGCCAGCTTCAGGCGCGCCGCTACGTTGCCCGCCGAAAATGCGCCGGTGGGCGCGTTGGCGATGGATTCCTCGCGGCACAGCCGGAAATATTCCGCCGCTTCGGCATTAATGACCTTGACCGTGTCGTTTTGCAGCGACAGTTGCGATTCGGTAAAGCTCTCGTTGATATTGGGATCGGTGGAACGCAGCAGGATCGTATAGCCGTGCTTTGACAAATAGTGCAGCGCGTCGGCATTTTCCTGCGAAATATCGTAGCTTGTCAGGAACAGCGCCGCGGGCTTGCCGTCAATGGCAAGGTATAGGATCCTGCGGTTGGGGTAAGCGTCCAGATATTTCAGTTCTTTTTCTTCGGGAATGACCTCAATGTTGTGGTTTAACAGCATGTCGCGGGTGCCTACCAGCACCTTATTATCCACGATCCAGCCGGAAAGTCCCTGCTTTTCTTCATAAAGGACGGAATCGCATTTGGGCAGCAGCTCTTCGCGCCCGTCAATCGCCTTGAGGAAAATCCCGCCCAGCGGGCTTTTGGATTCGATCAGCATCGCCGCGGTGTACAAGATCGCGTCATACAGCGAGTAGCCGTTGAACGCGCGCGCGCCGAGAATATCCAGCGCGTCGGCGTCGTAAATATCCGCCGCGTCAAGAATAAAAGCGTCGTTTGCGGAAAACGCGAGGGCGGAAGCATAATTGGGGATCACACCGCCGCTGCTTGCAAGCTTGGTATTGCGCGCATTCAACAGGGCGCGCAGCGTAATGCTGACGGGGATCGGCGAGGTAACGGTGATTATTGCCGCCAGCGCGGTGATAGCCTTGTGGAAATCCTTAGCGACGATGCCCGTGGCGACCGCGACTACCAGCGCCGCAATCAGGCAGGCGGGCAGAACCAGGGTACACAGCGGGATCGCCGGATCGTCGGTCAACGCCGCGTTAATATAATTATCAATGAAAGAAGTGCGGAACGCATAGCCGATTTTGGCGTCCGGCTCCAAAATGCCCTGTCCGATACGTTCGCTGCGGTGACTGTCCGCCACCGCGCCGATGCCGTGCAGCCCCTTGCCCGCTGACAAAATCTTAAAGCCTGCGGTCATTCTGGTCAGCGTGATCAGCCGCGTGATCCCCATCACAAGCGTGATCACCAGTACCGCCGCGTTGTACGGGCGACATTGCACCTGGATTTTTGCGGGAGCTGTGAGCAGCAGAATGTTTTGCAGCAGCGCCGCCGCCCACAGCAGCAGCACCGCCGCGTCGCTGCCCGCCTGTTTTTTCTTCAGCAGCGCAAACGCGCCGGAAAATTCGTTCAGCAGCGGAAGTACGCCGATCAGGAACAGCACCAGCATGGTAACGCCGAAGGTAACGCCGTTGCCGCCGAAAATACCCAAAAAGCCTCGGGCGGAGGTGACGTCGGCGATGACGGACAGAATTACGGTAATCAACGTCGCCGCGCCGCAGACCGCCAGCTTGACGCGGTATTTTTTCTTTTCGCCGGTTAAGAACTTAATGATTTCCGCCTTGCTGTCAGGGTGGTTATATTCGGGATATTTTACAAATATGGGGGACGCGTCGATTTGCGGCGCATGACGGCTCTTTTTCGGTGATGCGCCGTCTGCGGCATCGTCAGCGTCCTTGGCTGACGGTACGTCTGCGGGAGGTTCCGCTTTGATAAATTTTTTCGTTTTTTCGTTTGTGCTCTCCGCAGGCAGCTTGTCGCTGCTGTCGGGCAACTCGACTTCCACGGTATTTGCCGCGAATTTTCCCTCCTCCGGCTCCGCGCCCGGTTCGGAGTGCTCAAGCTGTACCTTATGGATCCTGTGGCGTATTTCCGGCTGAGATTCCGGTACGGGATCAAATTCCTCCTGTGGACGAAATTCCTCCGCGACGGTGGGAGTATCGATCACCAGTACATCGTCGCCATCACGGAAATCCGCGTTGATATCTGCCGACGCCGCTTCATCCGCCTCCGGCGCTGTTTCAGGCTGTTCGGTATTCGCTTCGGGCGCGCCGTATTTATTTATGATTGTATGCAGCCGCTGTTTACTTGCCGCTGTTTCGCTGATGCTCTCTTCCGTAAAGTCTGACGGCAGTGCCGCCGCTTCCATGGCGGCGCGCTCGCTGCGTTTGATGAATTTTTTTGCCATATGTCACGCCCTCTTGCTGTGTCTTGATTTGGTGATCTCAAACATAAGAATACCGCCTGCGACGGAGGCATTCAGCGAATTGATATGCCCATACATGGGGACAGAGACGATAATATCGGCGTTTTCCCGCATAAGACGGCTGATTCCCTTGCCTTCGGAGCCGATGATCAGCGCGGCGGGACCGGACATATCCGTTTCGTAATAGGGGGCGCCGTCCATATCCGCGGCGTAGACCCATACGCCCTTTTCCTTGAGCTCTTTTACAGTATTGTTAAGGTTTTTTACACGGACGACGGGCACGTATTCCAGCGCGCCTGCCGCCGCCTTTCCCGCGTAAGAGGACAGGGAAACGCTTCGATGCTCGGGGATAATGACCCCGTGAGCGCCCGCCGCCTCCGCGCTGCGGATCACCGCGCCCAGATTGTGGGGATCCTCCAGTCCGTCGCAGAGAATCACAAACAGCGGTTCGCCGCGTTCCGCCGCCAGCGCGTATATATCCGCCATGGACGCGTATTCGTGCGCCGCGGCAAAAAGCGCCACGCCCTGATGCTTGTCGTTGCCGCAAAGGAAGTCCAGCTTCTTGGAATCCGCTTCTTTGACGGGGATGTTGTTTTTGCGGCACAGCGCGATGATCTGTGAGACCGAGCCGCCGGTAACGCCTTTCGCCACCAAAAGATGGTCGATGGCTCTGCCGCTGTTCAGTGCCTCCCGCACGGCGTTTCTGCCGATGATGAGATCATTGTTCGGTTTTTTGTCTGTATTTTTTCTGTCCATACTTTACTACCTATGAATTATACAATTATATATGTTATATTGTAGCATAGCCCGCCGCGCCATGGCAAGATGTTTTGTCGAAAAATGTAAATTCTGATTTAGCGCTTTGCGATAAATCAGAATTTAATGAATGATGAACAGTGAATGATGAATGATTGTGGAACCGCTTCGCGGTTGGATTTATAGACAAAATTGGGAAAACGGATAGCACGGCGCACTGCGCCGTTTAAATTTCGCAACGACGGGATAAATTTTGGCAAAGCCACATATTTCCCTCGTTGCGGAATTTTTATAATGAGGCGCGACAGCGCCCACCATACAGAAAGCCGGGAAGATCAGCATATTTTTCCCGGCTTTGGAATATGGTTAAGCCCTTGCGGGCATTTATTAGAAAATCATACGGCAAAGGGAAATGTGTGCCTTTTTCTGTATATTTTCCGTTTGCCGCATGATTAAATGGCAAATGTGCCGCCGCGTCCGGCGGACGGGGCAGGCGGTGCATTTGCAGAAAGGGACACAGAGCATTGCGATGCGCTGCAAGCGAGCAAGGCGACAATGTCCCTGACCGTCTCGCAGTGCGCCGTGCTACCCGTTACCGTCAGTGCTACAAAAATCAAATCGCGCAGCGATTTCCGAACCTCCTGCCTCTTCCCTCCTACCTCCTACCTAAATTCTGATTTATCGACAACGCCGATAAATCAGAATTTGCACTTGTTATCTTTCGCCGGATCGTGTATAATAAGCTTAATTATGGAAGCATGGAGGAATTTTGCCTTGAATTATACTGTAAAGACAAGCGAGCTTTACGATCTGTCGCATACGGCGGCGGGGGCGCTGCTGGAACGGTGCGAATATCCGTGGCAGGCGCTTTCGCAGATCGGCGCATTTATAAAGGAATTGATCCCGACGCTCGGCGCGGATTATGTGAAGCTGGCGGACGACGTTTACGTACATAAAACGGCGAAAATTCACCGATCGGCGGATATTTCCGGTCCCTGCGTGATCGGGGCGGATACCGAGGTGCGTCCCTCCGCCTTTATTCGCGGGAACGCGCTGATCGGCAGCGGCTGTGTGATCGGCAATTCCTGTGAGGTCAAAAACGCGATTATCTTTGATAAGTCCCAGGTGCCGCATTTTAACTACGTCGGCGATTCGATCCTCGGCTATCACGCGCATATGGGGGCGGGGGCGGTGACCTCCAACGTCAAGAGCGATAATTCCGACGTGGTGATTAAGTGCTGCGGCGAGACGCTGCCCACCGGCAGGCGGAAAGTCGGCGCGTTTCTCGGCGACAACGCGGAGATCGGCTGCAACAGCGTATTGAATCCCGGTACGGTGGTCGGCCGTGGCGCTCGCGTGTATCCATTGTCGATGGTGCGAGGCGTGGCGCCCGCCCATTCGATTTATAAAAAAGCGGGCGAGATTGTTGAAATCCGGGATTGCGCTGTAAATTAATTTGTTTGGAAATTATCTATATATTTTGAAAGAGGTAACCAGTTATGGGTATATTATTCGGCACAGACGGTATCAGAGGTATTGCGAATAAGGATTTAACGCCGGAGCTGGCGCTGAGCGTGGGCAGAGCCACCGCGACGGTGCTGACCGCCGACAGCAGACGGCATCCGAAATTTGTCATCGGCTGCGACACCCGCCTGTCCTCGGGCATGCTGTCCGCGGCGGTGACGGCGGGTCTTTGCTCCGTCGGCGCGGACGTGATCGATCTGGGCGTGATCCCCACGCCGGCGGTGGCGTATCTTGTGATGAAATACAAGGCGGACGCCGGCATTATGATCTCCGCGTCGCATAATCCCTTTGAATACAACGGCATCAAGGTGTTCAGCGGCGACGGCTACAAGCTGCCCGACGCGCTGGAGGAGGAGATCGAAAATATTATTACCGGTAACTCCAAACACAAGATTGAGGCGGTTGCGGGCGAGGTCGGCAAGGTGGAAAAGGCGGAAAACGCGGCGCAGGATTATGTGAATTATCTCAAAAGCACCGTGCCTTATTCCCTTGACGGTATGAAGATCGCCGTGGACTGCTCTAACGGCGCGGCGTCCGTGACGGCGAAAAAGCTCTTTACCGAGTTGGGCGCGGAGTGCTTTATGCTCAACGATACGCCCGACGGGATCAATATTAATAAAAACTGCGGTTCCACCCATCCTGAGGCGCTTTGCGCTTTCGTCAAGGAGCATGGACTGGATGCGGGCGCCGCTTTCGACGGCGACGCCGACCGCTGCTTCTGTGTGGACGATAACGGATATTTGATTGACGGCGACAATATCATGGCGATCTGCGCCACGGATATGAAGATGCGCGGCAAACTGCATAAAAATACCATCGTCGGCACCATTATGACCAATCTCGGCTTTGTAAAATTCTGCGAACAGAACGATCTGAACTTCATCGCCACCAAGGTCGGCGACCGCTATGTGCTGGAGCAGATGCTGCTGGAGGATTTCAGTCTCGGCGGCGAGCAGAGCGGGCATATCATCTTCCGCGATTTTGCCACCACCGGCGACGGGGAGCTGACGGCGATCCAGCTGCTTTCGCAGGTGCGGCGCACCGGCAAAAAGCTCTCCGAGCTTTCCGGCTGCATGACCAAGTTCCCCCAGTGTATGATCAACGTGACGGTCAGCAACGAGGGCAAGCTGGCGTATTATACCGATCAGAAGATAAAATCCGCCACCGCCGCTGCCCGGGAAAAGCTGGGTGACGACGGCAGACTGGTGCTGCGCGCTTCCGGTACCGAACCGCTGATCCGCGTGATGACCGAACACAAGGACGAAGAAGTTGCGAAATCCGTGGCGGCTGATCTTGCCGAGGTCGTCAGAACGCGCCTTTCCGCCCTTTAATTCCATAAAAACTCTATATTTTAACGAACAAACTATTAATTTTTTGCGTATTTCACGATAAAACAGTTGAAAAAACAAAATCACTATTGTATAATAACATCGGATATTAACCTAAACCCATAAGGAGGATTCTTTATGAAAAGCACCCTTAGACGAGTCGTGTGCGTGCTGCTTTGTGTTGCCATGCTCGCGATTTATCCTTTAACCGCCTCGGCGGCGTCCCAGACGCTTCTGACGGCGGACGGCGCTTCCCCGGTTGTCGTCGTGAATGGCATTCAGTGTCAGAATCTGTATGCCAATCCTGACTCCAAGCAGGCGACCAAGGTGTTCCCGCCCGACATTAATTCTATGGAGACAGTCGTTGCCGCCATTACGAATTATATTATGATGGGCGAGAATTATTATGACGAGGTTTCCAGCTATATCGGCTCCACCATCGCCAAGTATTTTAAGGACATACCCTGTAACCTTGACGGTACGCCGATGACCAATGTGGGCGTGAAAAAGCTGAACCATTCCCTCGCGTCCTATAAAAAGGATACTGCGCTGATCGACGAGGTCGCGGGCGGTCTCGGCAAGATCTGCGCCGAAGAGGCTGGCTACGACAGAGTCTACGTGTTCTCCTATGACTGGAGATGCTCCCCCATGGATCTGGCTTCCGAACTGAACGACTTTATCCATGACGTCGTTATGGCGGAAACCGGCGCTTCCAAGGTCAACATTCTTGCAGAGGGTATGGGTGCCAACGTTACCTCCGCTTTTATGTATAAATATGAAAGACCCCGCAGCTATAAGGATATTGACAATTACGTGCTTGTCAACTCCGCCGCGCAGGGTACCTCTATCATCGGCGCGCTGTTTACCGGGCAGATCGACGTTGACCCCAACGGCGTGATCAGATGGACAAACGACCGTCCCGACAATGTGCCCGTCGCGTTTGCGGCATGGCTTGCCAACTACATTCTGAATAAAGAGTGGGAAATCAACTATATGGCGTCCACCATTGATATTTACCTGCTCCACGAAAAGAGCCGTCTGTACGACCAGTATATCAGAACCACGATCTGCTATAACGCGGGTCTTTGGAGCCTGATCCCCTGGACGGAGAACGACGAGGTCTTTGAAACCGCAAAAGTCGTGATGTATAAGGACAGCAAGGGCAATGAGCTGCACATGAATGCTGCGCTCGAGCAGAAGATCGATGCCTATCATGAGGTACAGCGTACCGCGGGCGCGGTACTGCAGGATGCGCAGAAGAAGGGCGTTAAGGTCGCTGTCGTTTCCGGCTATAACCTGCAGATTCCGCCGTTCTATGACGGTCTTGATAACAACAAGGGTGCCTCTGAATCTTCGGACGGCTTGATCGATACCAAGTATTCCAGCTTCGGCGCTACCTGCGCGTATCTCAATGACGACTGGGTCGGCAAGTATCTTACGGAGCAGAGAATCGACGACGGTCACAAGCATACCAACGAGGAAAGCGCTGATGTGCATAAAATCACGGTTGACGCTTCCACCTGTGCGCTGCCTGAGAACACATGGTTTATCAAGGGCTTGAAGAACGATTACCTCTATGCTCACAGACCCGACGCATACTATTTCATCTCTTGGCTGGTATTTGCCGATCAGCAGAGAACCGTTCGCGACGACGGCTACTATCCGCAGTTCATGAAGTTCGACCGCTTCAATCTCAGATTGTACGGTATTAACCCCAACGACTATCGGCGTTTCGTAAAACTGGGCGACGTAAACCTTGACGGTAAGGTGGACTCTGTAGACGCTCGTTTGGCGCTGCGCGCGGCTGCTCATCTGATTACCCTCGGCGGTGCGCGACTGACCAATGCGGACGTTGACGGCGACGGAAAGGTCACTGCGACCGACGCAAGATGGATTCTTCGGTATGCGGCAAGACTGGTCGACAGATTCCCCGCAGAAGGAAAGTAATCTTAAATATAAAAAATGACCGCCGGACATTTGCGAAGGCTTTCAAGCCAGTATTTTTTGAACCAAGGGAAATGACGTTTTCCCTGCTTGTAATCGAATAGGACCATAAAAGAACCGAAAGAGTCATCTCATTTTATACTCTTTCGGTTCTTTTTTAAATGTATGGGCTAAATTGAAAACCTGCGGTTTTCAGTGAAATTATCCCTGCGGGACAGCGAAATTGAAGCCTCTGGCTTCAGCGAAATTAAATTCGCCGTTCAGCTCGGCGAAGCCGAATTTAGTTTGCGAAGCAAATTTAGCTGCGTGAAGCGCAATTTCGCTCGCCGTCAGGCGAATTTAGCTGCGGCGCGGCAGAAGCAAACTGAAAAACTGCCTTATTGAGCCGCGCCGTTTGCTCGGCAGACTGTCGAAAAAAAGCTTCGATAAGGTGTGTTTAGATAAATTTGCAGGTGTTTATTTCCAGAGTCCGACCTTTTTCATCACCTTGCCAAGGGTACGGTAGGCGATGCGAGCGGCTTTTTCCGCGCCGACGGCGGCTGTTTCTGTCAAATACGCTTTTTCTGTAACCAGTTTGTTAAACTTATCCTGTAATGGGCGTAACTCCTCGATAACGGCCTCGGCAACCGCAGCTTTGAAATCACCGTAGCCCTTGCCTGCAAACTGCGCTTCGATCTCCTCATAGGAAAGCCCGGTACAACTGCCGTAAATATCCATAAGATTGGAAACGCCGGGTTTTTCCGAACTGTAGTATACCCGCGCCTCGGAATCCGTGACTGCGCTCTTGATTTTTTTGTTGATCACATCAGGCGTGTCGGTGAGTAAAATAAAGGATTTGGTATTTGCGTCGGATTTACTCATTTTCTTTTCCGGTTCCTGCAACGACATGACGCGGGCGCCGCGCTTACCGATGAAAGGCTCCGGCACTTTAAATACATTGCCGTAAGCGCTGTTGAAACGGCTGGCAATATCTCTGGTCAGTTCAAGATGCTGCTTTTGATCCACACCCACGGGAACGAAATCCGACTGATAGAGCAGAATATCCGCCGCCATCAAAATGGGATAATCAAACAGCCCGACGTTGACGTTATCCGCGTTTTTTAAGGATTTTTCCTTAAATTGGGTCATGCGCGCCGCTTCGCCGAATTGGGTATAGCAGTTAAGAATCCACCCCAGCTGCGAATGGGCAGGCACATGGCTCTGTACAAAAATAATATTTTTTTCAGGATCCAGCTCCAGTGCCAGAAGAAGCGCGTAAATTTCCATCGTTCTCTTGCGCAGCAGTGCCGGTTCGGTTCTGACCGTCAGGGAATGGAGATCCGCCGCGCCGAAAATACAGTCGTATTCCTCGCTCATTTTCGCCCAGTTTTTCAGTGCGCCCAAATAGTTACCCAGCGTCGGGGTGCCGGTAGGCTGGATCAGACTCAGTACGGTCTTTTTTTCGGTGTTAACGATTTCCATCGCGATTCCTTCCTTGCTTTGGTTGATAATAGAAAAGGCTTTCATTCCGAAAGGGAAAGAAAGCCTTATTTTTTGCGTTCGCCAAACCCTGCCCTTCGGGCAGCGGAGATGGCGTAGAACGAAAGCGTCAGCGTCGCTGCGCAGCCGCTTTCGTATTTTCCCTTTACAGGATTGTACCATTTCGTGGGAATAATGTCAATCCGCTTCGTTCTTTTTATTCATGACGTAGATGACGACAAAGGTGATGACGCCGGTCGTCAGAACCGCGAAAATAACCACGCCAATCGTGGTTCTTGCGGAGCGTCCCTCTTGCGGCGCCTGCGGCAATTGGGCGTCCGGAACCAGATTTTCCATGGGAACCGCGTCTTGTGGGGTGAACGGCGTGCCGTCGTCCGGAATTTCCACGAGAATGATCTCTGTCATCCCTGCGCCTGCATTATTTGTAACGGTCACGACGGTGGTCGGTGCGGTGGGAGCGGTTGTCGCCGACACCGTCGGCGCAGTCGTATTGTTTTGCTGGGGAGGCGCTGTGGTCGTGGGCGCCGCAGTAGACGGCGCAGTCGTCGGCTTCTGCGGATATTTATCCGCAGGGGTGTAATTGCGAATATCACCTCTGCCGCTTTCATAGTATGCCCGCATGGAAATAAGATTGGTGTTGTTCGCTAAAAAGTAATCGGGAATTAGATCTACCAATACCTGCGCGCCCAGAGGCGTCAGGTGCGCGCCGTCCAATGTATAGGGCGGATAGAGTCTGTTTTTATCTGTCGGATCCCGCAGCGCGTCAACGTTGATATAGCCGTCGGCAGGGGAGCCGGTTGCCAGCCATTTATTCAGCGTGACCATCACGTCCTCTGCCTCTTGCGACCATTCCAAATCCGTACCCTCTGATCCGTAAAAGCTGCGGGCGTATCCTTTCCAAGCCTGCCTGCCGAAGAAATAGATCTTCAGACCTTTATTATGCGCCATTTTGACCAGTTTCCGGTAGCCGTCCATAATATCGTCCGCCGTAGGCGCCGAGTAGTTTGCGCCCTCCATACTTTTGCTGCGAGGGTGCAGTATATCATTCAGACCGATTTTTACAAAGACCGTCTTGACGCCCGCCAGGTTCAGCGCGTCCTCTGGGAAACGGTCCAATCCCGCGTCGCCGAACAGATGGCTGACGTTGGTAACGCCGTAGGTGCTGTGCAGCAGCTCGTTGCCGATGATTGCCGCCTGCACGACGCCGACATTTTTAATGCCGGAAAGAGACAGCTTTTCCGCCAAATAATAGGGGGATTCGTTTGCCAGCGTGGAATCGCCGAACCACGCGATGCAGCTGTTGCCGGGGCCGTAGGTATCCAACCCGCAGAGGAACGGCGTGGTATTGTATGTAATCGCGCCGGAGTTAATGGTCAGGGGCGAGGAGGCGATAAAGGAGGTCGCTTCCGTTCTGTCGCCCGGATCGATGTAAGAATACGCGTTGATCAGGCCGCCGGTAGACATCGTGGTAAAAGAGCTGAAGTAAGAGGAGATCGACAGCTTTTCAAACTGCTCCACGTGCATGTTCACCGGGTCGGAATAGATGGTCTTGCCCTTCGGAATCGATACGGAATCCGACCCGCCGAAAGTGACCGGCAGGCTGGTGCCCTCAATAATTGCAGTATCGCTGCGCGCAGAGGTTCTGGCGATCCTGACCTTTGTGATGTTCAGATCGCCGGAGCCGTAACGGTTGGAAAATTTTAACCGCACTTTTTCGCCGCCCAGCGTCGTCATCACAACCGTACGCACCGTGCTGCCGATAAGGAAGTCGCTGAGCCGCCTGCCCGCAAGATAAATGCCCGTAGGAATGGGCGCGGAGCCACAGGAGCCCGCCCATGCGGAGCTTTCCGCCGCCGCCGGAATACATACCGCAACGGACATTTGCACTGCCAATATCAAAATGCACAGGATCAGGCTGATCGCCCGTTTTCCACGTCTCATAAATGCGTTCGCCTCTCTCGAAAATGAAAATAATTTTTTGTTAAAATATAATGAAAGCGTGTGTTTTTTGTTACACATAGACATTGTTATATTAACATTGTTGCATCAATATGTCAATATGAACAAAATCAATTCATGTAATATTCATAATTAGGATTTAAAAGATGCAAAAATATATACAATATAGCGATATGTATAATTATAGATAAATGATAAAAAATCGGCGGATAAACCGCCGATCGAATCAAGAAGTATGACGGGTATGCCTGTGGGGCAGATCGTCATTGACGCGCCGCGAAAGGGAAGGACTGAAAAACTTGCGCGGCGCGCCTGTGTTATAAATTATGCCGCAGTGCCCGGCGAGGAGGTATCATATGGCTTGGGCTGTACCGGAACATAGTGCGCGCTGTCTGTCGGCAGCTGTCGGACGTTCGACTGCTTAAAAAGCTTGGTATGTTTCTGTTTGAAGCGGGCGATCTGCCGATCCTCAAATGCCGTAAGCTGATCTTGCAACAGGAACATGACAATGATGGCAATGCCGAAAAACGTGTGAGCGACAACAATTAAAAGATTGAGCAGTGTCACCGTGATTCCTCTCCTTAAAGAACAAGTGTTTAGTTTTAGTATAGTATATCAGAACATTTGTTTCATGCCAATAGCCGATAATAAAAAATATTATGTAATTTTTTGTCGCAATATATTGTGCTTATAAATATAGTATACTACAAAATATTGTTTTTGTCAAGCTGCAGTTCACGTGCAGACCACTGTAATATTCTATGCGTACCGGACACGCGTTATACGCGCCGGTGGAAAATCTCATGTCGTATCCTGCCTGCCGCAGCACACGCTGCACATCGCAAATAAGCCCTATAATGAAAAACAAAAATTAATAAAAAAGGTATTTATATTTTACGGGAAATGTGTTACACTAATAGCCTAAAAATTGGATCTTTATGTAAGAAAATGCAATTGGGGTAGTCTCATGTTTGTTGATAAAGCAGTAATCAAGATCAAAGCCGGCAACGGCGGCGACGGCGCGGTGACGTTTCGCCGCGAAAAATATGTTGCCGCAGGCGGACCTGACGGCGGCGACGGCGGCAGAGGCGGCAATATTGTATTTGTTGCCGACGACAGTCTGTCCACGCTGGCGGATTTTCGCTATAAAAGGAAATATAAGGCGACCGCCGGTACGCCCGGGGCAGGAAAGCGCTGCCACGGCAAAAACGGCGAGGATCTGACGATTAAGGTGCCCAGAGGCACGGTCATAAAAAATAACGAGACCGGCAGAATCATGGCGGATATGTCCACCGGCGCGCCGTTTATTGCCGCAAAGGGCGGCAGAGGCGGCTGGGGCAATACCCATTTTGCCACCGCGACGCGGCAGACGCCGCATTTCGCGAAAAACGGCGCGCCCGGCGAGGAACTGGAGGTCTGTCTGGAACTGAAGCTGCTGGCGGACGTTGGACTGTTGGGCTACCCGAACGTGGGGAAATCCTCGCTGATCTCCGTGGTCAGCGACGCGAAGCCCATTATCGCCAATTATCACTTCACCACGCTGACGCCCGTACTGGGCGTGATCCGCATGGGGCCGGAAAGCAGCTTCGTGATGGCGGATATTCCGGGCTTGATCGAGGGCGCGGGAGACGGCGTCGGGCTGGGGCATGAGTTTTTGCGCCACGTGGAGCGGTGCAGGCTGCTGATCCATGTGGTGGATATTTCCGGCAGCGAGGGCAGGGATCCGAAAGAGGATTTCGAGACTATCAACCGCGAGCTTGTAAAATTTAATCCGGATCTGGCGGGGTGTCCGCAGATCGTGGCGGGCAACAAGCTGGATCTCGCTACGGACGCGCAGCGCGAAGCGTTCCGCAAATTTATCGAGGAAGAAAAACAGCTCCCGTATTTCGAGATCATTGCGCCCATCGCCGAGGGAACAAAAGAGCTGATCAACTACACCGCGGCGCGCCTGGCGGAATTGCCGGCGGTAAAAATTTATGAGCCGGAGCCGCCCGAGGAGCTGCCCGACTTTGCCGACCGCCGCAGACGCAATGCGTTTTCCGTGCATGTGGAGGACGGCGTCTATTATATCGAGGGCGAATGGCTGTTGAAGATTCTCAATAAGACCGATCCCGAGGATTACGAGTCCCTGCAATATTTCCAGCTGGTGCTGCGCAAGAGCGGCATTATCGACGCGCTGGTGGAAAACGGGATCGCGACCGGCGATACGGTGGATATTTACGGTTTGGAGTTTGAATATGTGCCTTAAGGAACTGCCCGACGGCGCGGCGCTGTCCCCCCGCGCGGCGGCAGCGGAAAACGCCCATGTGCTTGCCTTTCTCGGCGACAGCGTCTATTCCTTGCTGGTCAGGGAAATGATCGTGAAAGAGGGGAATATGAAAGCGGGCGCGATGCATCAGCGCAGCATCACGCTTGTAAACGCGGCTGCGCAGGCGGCGGGTTATGAGAAGATACGGGAATTGCTGACCGAGACCGAAGCGGCGGTGTTCCGGCGGGCGCGCAACGCCCACTCCACCCATACGCCCAAGCACATGACCGAGGGGGAATATCACGCCGCCACCGGCGTGGAGGCGGTGTTTGGATATTTGTATCTGACCGGCGAAACGGCGCGGATCCGGTATTTATTCGGCGCGATCACAGACCATACATAAAACAGTTCCGCATGCGGGAGAATGGATATGGACGAGAAAGAACAACTGATTAAGCAGCAACATACATACAGGCGCAAATACGGCTGGAAGGATTTTTTGCTGGACGCGCTGGCGTTCACCGTAGGCAGCAGCTGTCTTGCCGTCTCGGTGAATATGTTCACCGCGCCCAATAATATCGCGCCCGGCGGATTTTCCGGCTTGGCGACGCTGATCAATTATCTGACGGGGCTGCCCATCGGCGCGGTGCTGTTGGTCGCCAATATCCCGTTATTTTTGATCGCGTTTAAGGTGTTCGGGTTGAAATTCGTCGCCCGCACCGGCGTAATGACGGTCATGAGCGCGGTGTTTATCGACGTGGCGGCAAATTACCTGACGCCCTATTCGGGCGACAAGCTGTTGGCGTCGCTGTTCGGCGGTTTTTTGACGGGACTGGGCTACGGGCTGGTCTTTGCCCGCGGCGCGACCTCGGGCGGTACGGACGTGGTCGGCAGACTGCTGCAAAAGAAATTCCGGCATATTCCCATGGGCACCATGGTGATGATCATGGATATGATGGTGGTGATTTTGTCCGGTTTCGTCTATAAAAATATCGAAAGCATGCTGTACGCCGCGATTGTGTTTTTCGTTTCCGGCAGAGTGTCCAACTATGTGATCTACGGCGCAGGCAACGGCAAGCTGCTGATGATCGTCAGTCCCAAGGGCGACGATATTGCGCGGGAGATTGTCACCGAGACCAAACGCGGCGTGACCATCGTCCCGGTGCAGGGCGCGTATACCGGACAGCAGCAGCGGCTGCTTTTGAACGTGGTGCGTCCCGGCGAGGTGCAGCGTATTTACCGCATCGTCCGTCGTGTAGACAAGGACGCGTTTGTGATGATCACCGCAGCGGACGAAATTTTGGGCTATGGCTTTACAATAGATGAAACATAAGAGGTAAGCGCATGAGAACGAAAAAGGAACATATCCGAAATTTTTCCATCATCGCCCATATCGATCACGGAAAATCCACGCTGGCGGATCGCCTGCTGGAGCTGACAAAATCCGTGGACGAACGGGATATGAAGCAGCAGCTGCTGGACGATATGGATTTGGAGCGGGAACGCGGCATTACCATCAAGGCGCATGCCGTGACGTTGCGTTACAATGCCGACGACGGCAAAACCTATGAACTGAATTTGATCGATACCCCCGGTCACGTGGACTTTAACTACGAGGTCTCCCGTTCGCTGGCGGCTTGCGAGGGCGCGGTGCTGATCGTGGACGCGACCCAGGGCATCGAGGCGCAGACGATCGCCAATACCTATCTTGCGCTGGATCATAATTTGGAGCTGGTGCCGGTCATCAATAAGATCGATCTGCCCGCCGCCGATCCCGAACGGGTCAGCGCAGACGTGGAGGAGGTCATCGGGTTGGACTGCTCCGATGCGCCCCGCGTGTCCGCCAAAACCGGCGAGAACGTCAAGGCGGTGCTGGAAAAGATCGTTACGGATATTCCCGCCCCCGACTGCGATGACGACGCGCCGCTGCGGGCGCTGGTCTTTGACTCCGTTTATGACAGCTATAAGGGCGTTATTGTCTATGTGCGGATCGTGGACGGGAAGATCAAGCCCGGCGATACCATGCGTATGATGGCGACCGGCGCGGAATTTACCGTTGTGGAGACCGGGCGTATGCGCGCCACCAGCCTGGAGCCCTGCGCGGGATTGACCTCCGGCGAGGTGGGCTATATCACCGCTTCGATCAAAACCGTGCGCGACGCAAAAGTGGGCGATACCGTCACGACGGCGGAATATCCCGCCGCGGAACCGCTGCAGGGTTATCGCAAGGTGAATCCCATGGTATTCTGCGGCGTATATCCCGCGGACGGCGCGGATTATGAAAATCTGAAAGAGGCGCTGGAAAAATTGCAGCTGAACGACGCGTCGCTGTCCTTTGAGCCGGAAACTTCCGGCGCGCTGGGCTTCGGCTTCCGCTGCGGCTTTTTGGGATTGCTGCATCTTGAAATTATTCAGGAACGGCTGGAGCGGGAATACAACCTCGATCTTGTCACCACCGTCCCCAGCGTTATTTATAAGATTCATCTGCGCGGCGGCGAGGTGCTGGAGATCGACAATCCGACAAAATATCCCGATCCGGGGCTGATAGAGTTCAGCGAGGAGCCCATTGCGGACGCGCATATCTTTTCCCCGCCGGAGTATGTGGGGGCGATCATGGATCTGTGTCAGGATCGGCGCGGTACGTTTAAGAATATGGATTATCTGTCCAAGGACCGTGTGGATATTCACTATGAGCTGCCGCTGAACGAGATCATTTACGATTTCTTCGACGCGCTGAAATCCCGTACTCGCGGCTACGCCTCCTTCGACTATGAGCTGAAAGGCTACGAAACCTCCGATCTTGTCAAGCTGGACGTGCTGCTCAACGGCGATCAGGTGGACGCGATGTCCTTTATTATCCACGCCGATAAGGCGTACGGCAGGGCGCGGAAAATCGCTGAAAAGCTCAAGGAGAATATCCCCAGACAGATGTTTGAAATTCCCATTCAGCTTGCCATCGGCGGCAAGATCATCGCCCGCGAGACCGTCAAGGCGCTGCGCAAGGACGTGCTTGCCAAGTGCTACGGCGGTGATATTACCCGCAAGAAGAAGCTGTTGGAAAAGCAGAAAGAGGGCAAAAAGCGTATGCGCTCGTTCGGTACTGTGGAGGTGCCGCAGGAGGCGTTTATGGCGGTGCTGAAGCTGGACGATGATAAATAACCGCGTCAGAAGCGTCGGACGCATTGGAACCGGAATTTCGCATGCGGACGCTTGATTATAAATTATAAATTGGGAAGGGGCAGTATCTTTTATGTCTGACAGTATCATTCAGATCGCGCATCTCAGCAAATCCTACGGCAAGCATCTTGTGCTGGACGACGTGTCGCTGGAGGTGCCGCGCGGGAAGATCGTGGGGCTTTTGGGCGCCAACGGCTGCGGCAAGACCACGCTGATGAAGATCATCACCGGTCTGATCCACGATTACAGCGGCACGGTACAGATCGACGGGCACCGGCCCGGCGCGTTTTCCAAGGCGGAGGTGGCGTTCCTGTCTGAGCGCACCTATCTGCCGGATTGGTTTAAAATGACCGACGCTATCGATTATTTTGAGGATTTCTTTGCGGATTTTGACCGCGCGAAAGCCATTGAACTGACCAAACGGCTGAACGTGGATCCGCACCAAAAGCTGAAAACCATGTCCAAGGGGCAAAAGGAGCGGCTGCAGCTGATTCTCGTGATGTCCCGGCGGGCAAAGCTTTATGTGATGGACGAGCCGCTGGGGGGCGTAGATCCCGCTGCGCGAAGCGTGATTTTGGATATTATAATGAAAAACTATTCCGAAAACGCCACGCTGCTGATCTCCACCCATCTGGTGCATGATTTGGAGCAGTCCTTTCACCATGTGATCATTCTCGGGCACGGGCGAGTGCTGTTCTCCGGGGATATTGCTCCCATCAAGGCGCAGGGGCTGACGGTAGAGGAAAAGTATAAGGAGGTGTACGGCGATGCTTGGACGCTTGATTAAACACGATATGAAAGCCGCGGCGCGGGGCGTATCCAATATCTACGTCGCCGCCTTTATCGCCGTCGCCGCCATGGGCTTCTGCCTGTTCGCCGACGTGGGCGTGGGCAAGTTTGTTGCCTCCGGCGTGCTGATCGTCATCAGCTTTGCTGCGATCATCGTTACCATCGTGGCGACCCTGGGCGAGTTTCGCAAGTCGGTATTCGGGGACAGAGGGTATCTGACCAATACGCTGCCGGTCAAGGGACCGGTCATGCTGCTGTCGAAGCTGATTACCTCACTGACGTGGATCACCATCAGCTATCTGGTGGTATTTCTCTGCTTTGGATTGGTGTATTATTACTGGACGGGAGAGAGCGCCGATTCTGTCGTAATGTTCGCTATGGACTATTTGCCGGAGATGGGCGTCCCCGCAAAGGACGTGTTGATCCGCGCGCTGATTTTGATTGCCGTCAAGGGAATCTTTCTGATTATTGTGTTTGTTATGGAAGTGTTTTTCGCCCTGACGCTGGCAAATGTCCGTCCGTTCAGCAATCTGGGCGGCTTTGGTTCGGTGTTGTATTTCTTTACGGCGTTCGGGATCGTTACTTTTTTATCCTCGCGGCTGGAGCGGGTGTTCAATACGGCGGTGATCATCAATGCCGATTTGTCCATAGCGCTGACGACAGACGTCGCGCTGATCCAAAACGCCACGGCGACCGGCGGCGCGTCGGTCACGCTGACGCAGGTCTATATCGAGATCATCGCCGCGGTGCTGCTGTTTGTCGTCACCGCAGAGCTGCTGGATAAGAAGATTAATGTAAAGTAAATTCTGATTTAGCTGCGCAGCAGCTAAATCAGAATTTAGGTAGAAGGTAGGAGGGAAGAGGGAGGAGGTTCGGAAATCGCTGCGCGATTTGGTTTTATAAATCAAAATAATGGACTTCACTTGTAGGGACGGCCATTGGCCGTCCGCCGGGTTATGCGCAAAATCAACGGACGGCCAGTGTGTATAGTGTAGTAACATAGTAAACAGGTGTGCAAAGACATAGTAAACAGTTTATGAT
>JAFVBH010000011.1 GCA_017480115.1 Clostridia bacterium | reverse complement strand
TTGTGTAATTTGTGGTATGGACAGCTAAGCCAACATAGAGTATACTGATCATTGTAAGGTCTCCTTCTTGTATGCGGTAATGCTGTATTTGTTTTTTACAACTAATCATTTTACAGATAAATCCACGATCCTACAAGAGGGGACCTTACATATTATCTACAAGCGAAGTCCGATATTTTGATTTATAAATCCACCCGCAGGGTTCCGAAATTCCGCCTTCCGAATTTTGCATCCCGCATGAAAACAGACGCGCCGGGGCGGGTCTGTTTTGGCTTTTTGTCGTTATTCCCTGTTCAGCGCTTCTATGGGGTTCAGCTTTGACGCTTTGACGGCGGGGACAAGCCCGAAGATAATGCCGATCAATGTGGAGAACGCCACCGCAATCACGCATGCCGGAAGGCTCACCGCCGCCGGCGTGGACATAATGACCGACAGCATCTTCGCCAGCCCGATGCCGGACAGCACGCCCAACAGGCCGCCGATGGCGGTCAGTACCGCAGCTTCGGTCAAAAATTGGGCAAGAATCCGTTTGCGTCTTGCGCCGATGGCTTTTTTCAGACCGATTTCTTTCGTACGCTCTGTGACCGAGACCATCATAATATTCATCACGCCGATACCGCCCACCAGCAGGGAGATGCCGGCAATCCAAATCAGCTGGCTGTTTGTGGAGTTCGCCAGCTCCTGCAGATCCGCCGCCTGTTCCAGCAGGTTATTGGCGGCATAGGAAAATCGCATATCGCTGATCTGCGTATCGTTCAGGCTGTCGGCGACGTTTTTGCCCGCAGCGGTCATATCGTCGGTGGAGGTCGCGCGGACAGCCACCGCTTGCGGCTCGTCGTAGCGGTAGATGATCGGCCAGCAGCTTTCGGGGATAAAGACGGTACCGGTGGAATTATCGGCATACAGCTCGTAATCGCTCATATTCCGGATTGTCGGCGCGGAAGCGCCGGTCTTTGTCACCACGCCCACCACCGTGAACGGCTCGCCGTTCATCTCGATGGTGTTGCCCAGCGGGTTCTCTCCCTGAAACAGCTTGGTGGAGGTTGTCGCGTCAACAATCGCGACCTTGCGCCGGTCGGTAAAATCCCCGTCCAGAAAGGTTCTGCCCGCGTTGACGCTGTAGCCGTTAACGCTGAAATAATGGCTGTCGATGCCGTAAACGGCGCCGTTAAAGGCGTTGTTGCGGAAATAAATATTTTCCGCGTAGCTGCGACTGCGGAACAGGGAAGTCGCCTGCACGCTGCCGAGGGTATCCAGCGCGGCGCGGGTCTGCTCGTCGATCACGCTGACGCCGTTCGGCAGCCCCTGATAGTCAAATTCGTACTCGTTGCCGTTTTGGGTAAGACTGACGGTAATGACGTTGTTGCCCGCGCCGATCAGGTTTTCCTTGATCTGCTCGTTGGTGCCCTTGATGGTGGACACGATGGTAATGATCGAGGCGATACCGATGATGATGCCCAGCATCGTCAGCAGGGAGCGCATCTTATGCGACCAGATGCCCTGAAAAGAAATTGAGATATTTTCAAACATAACGCGTCCCTCCTTTTAAAACCATGCGCCCGCATACAGCGCGTCCGGCTCGGCTTCCACGGTTTTTGCGCCCTCGACCACGTCCGTGCCGTAGGGGAACGCTATATAATCGTCTTCGGAAAGCCCGCTCTTGATCTGCGTCGACCAGCCCCAAAGGTCTTTGCCCAGGCGGACGGTGCGCTGCTCCAGCAGCCCGTCTTCGCCCCGCACGTAGACATAGCTGCTGCCGTTTTCCGTGCGGATAAATGCGTTCTCCAAAAATAGGGGCGCGCCCGCCTCCGCGCTGCTTTGATAGGAGATGCTGACAAAGTCGCCCTCCCGCAGGTCGGCGTCGTCGGCGACAAATACCTTGAACGGGTAATAGGATACATTGTTGTTGCTGTCGTAGGAATAGTGGTCGGCATTGGCGGCGGGATATTGGGAAATCTCGACAATCGTGCCCTCACAGCCGGTTTCCATGCCATATTCAGAGTAGGAGACCAGCTGTACGGTCTGCCCGACCTTGACGCTGTCCAGCTCCAGCTCGCTCATGGTGCCTGTGATATAGTAGCCGCCCCCGGCGGAGACTTCGACCACCGGCTTGCTTTCGTTATACGCCTCCACGGGATCGCGCACTGCTTTGACCGTGCCGGATACCGTGCTGTAAACAACGCCGTCCGCGGTTTCTTTTTTCAGTTTGTCCAGCTCCAGCTGCGCAATCTTGACAGAGACCGCCAGCTCCCGCAGCTCCTGCTCCTTTTCCGCCCGCATGCGTGAAAGCTCGGCGGCGGTGTAATCGGAGCCGGATTCCTGATAATACGGCGCGGGTTTTTCCTCATACTGCTGTATATTTTCGGGGATATACGGGGTAAAGAAGCCGAAGCTGACGCCGGATTCGTCCTGTTCCAGCCGAATGCCGCGGCTGTCGGTGATGGGCGCGTTCAGCGCGTTGTCCTCCCGCTCAATCAGGACGAGATATACCGCCTGCGACGGCGTTTCCTCCGTCTCCGCAGCGGGGAACAATTCGGCGAGCAGGGCGCTGTCTACGGAATCGCCCGCTCCCCAAAGATAGTAATACGGATCGCTTTCCGTGCCGGAACCGCCCAGCTTTTTCGGTGTTTCCTGCGGGGTATAGACCACGGAATCCGGATCGGGGGTCACCAGCACCGAACGGTGCGGCGTAAGATTGCGCAAGCGGGATAACTCGTTCTGCGCGGTGGTCTGCTGCAGCTCCAGCCGCTTGACGTTGATCTCCGCGCGGCTGATGTCCAGATCCGTCAGTGTGGTGTCAAAGGCGAGCAGCTTGTCGCCTGCTTTGACCTCCTGTCCCTCCTTGACAAAGATTTCGGTCACGGTCTGCGTCTCTGTCAGCAGGATTTTTTGCAGATTGTCGGTTTCCACCGAGCCGTAAGTCTCTGACATGGCGCTGTAGTCGTCCGTCATTGCAAAATCGGATACGGCAAATACATTGACAGGCTTGCGGCGCAGGTTGCGCAGCAGCAGTAAGCCGCCGCACAGCAGACCGATGATCACAAGGACAATGATAAGAATCAGCAAGGTTTTCTTTACGGTTTTACGCATAGGTTTCGCCTCCCGTCAGAATCCCGTCCCGAATATACTTGATGCTGTGGGCATGGGACGCAACGTCCCGATCGTGGGTAATCATGATAATGGTCGCGCCGTTTTTATGCAGCTGCTCAAACAGCGCAAGCACCATGCGTCCGGATTCGGAATCCAGCGCGCCGGTGGGTTCGTCGGCAAGCAGCAGCTTCGGCTGCCCGACAATGGCGCGGGCGATCGCCACGCGCTGGCACTGACCGCCGGAGAGCTGATCAGGGCGGTGGTCAATCCGATCTTCCAAGCCCACGATCTTCAGCGCCTCCAACGCTCGTTCCCGCCGTTCCGTCTTCCCGACGCCGCCGTACAGCAGCGGCAAGGCGGCATTGTCCAGCGCGTTCAGCTTCGGCAGAAGGTGGAAGGACTGGAACACGAAGCCGATCTCTTTATTGCGCACGTCTGCCAGCTGATTGTCGGTGCATTTTGTCATATTTCTGCCGCCGAGGATATACGTCCCCGAGGTGGGAACGTCCAGACAGCCGATCAGATTCATCAGCGTGGATTTCCCCGAACCGGAGGGTCCCATGATCGCAAGGTAATCCCCCTCGTTCACGGTTAAATCAACGTTTTTCAGTACGTGGGTCACGGATTTTCCCATCGGATAATCCTTGCAAATGTCATGCATTTCCAGAATCATCCCGCAGCCCTCCCCGTGGAGGCGGGAACCGCGCCGCCGTAAACGATGGGCGCGTCGTCCCCGTTGCCGTCAGTATCCACGACGCCGTCAATGTCCGCATCGTCGTACATGATGTCGCCGTCATCATATAACACATCATCGTCATACGCCATATCGTTATATTCGACGCATACCATGCCCGCGGAAAGCCCCTCTTCGGGGAAAGCGATGAAATCCTCCGCAGTCAGCCCGTCGGCGACGGGATAGGTATCCGCGTCCGCGTTATATGCGCCAAGGGTGACTGCGCGTTTTTCCAGCTTTCCGTTTTTGCCCTGCGCCCAAACCCACGGGTCGCTGTCCGCGTCATTAATGTAATAGGAGGGCAGCTCCGGCTGCTCCGCTGTATCATTCTGTCCGTAATCCGGTTCAATATATACATGCTGGCCGATGATGAAGCCGTCGGAAACTTCCAACTCCGCATAGAACGGATATTTGTTGGAGGTGACGGTTTCGTCGTCCCCGCTGTCGTACATTACATAGTCACTCGCGGAGGAGGATTTCGGGTTGGAATAGTCCACCGATGTGATGCTGCCCTGCCGGACCGTATCGTCTACACGGGAGCGCACCAGTACCTGCATGCCCTCGGTGAGCGCGCCCATGTTGTTCTCGTTGATATAGCCCTTCACGCGGTAGCCGCCGGTCTCCATAATGGTGATCAGGGGCATGGGATTGCCCATGCTGTCAGAACCGTTTTCGTTGACCGCCTGTACCTGTCCGTTCACAGGGGACTTGACCTCGAGATTGGACAGGGAGGTGCGGATCTTTTCAATTTCCTTTTCCTTTGCGGAGATGCTGTAGTTGGTCTCTGTGATCTCCGCATTCAGCGACTGGATCTCCAACGTGTAGGAAAGCTTGCTGTCCGCAGACGCGGCGGCGCGTTCCTGCTCCAGCGCGGAAATCTCACTGCGCTTGGACGTCAGCGTGTTGCGAAGCTGATCCAGCTCCAGCTGCGCCCGTTCCAGATTGATGGAGACCTGCTCCTGCTCGTATGTAAACAAGACCTGATCTTTTACCACGGTATCGCCGGGTTTTACACGGATCTCCGCCACGGTTTTGTCCTCGTCCCGTTTGAGCTGCGTTTCGCTTTTAGGCTCTATGACGCCCGCAAAGCGTTCTATGCGCATGGTGGAGCCGATGCCGCAGATCATCGCCACGGATTGTACCGACGCCGTGTTGTTTTTGTCGGCGCCGCACCCTGCCAACAGTGTGAGCGCCAGCAACGCTGCCAATACTGCCGAAATTTTTTTCATAAAGATTCCTCCTATATATTTGACCTTTATAATATAGTATACAATTCTTAAAATATTCTAAAGAATATCCAAATGTTTCTTAAATTCAGACGCGCCGTCTATATTCTAATGAATCCCATGCAATAAGTCAATAGGACTTTTTCGTCAAAGGGAGGCGCGGTTTGCAGAGAAAGCGTAAAAATCGGCAAAGCAGACGGACTGCTTTGCCGGTGCATGGTTCGATTGTCGCCAACCTCAGATTATTCCGAAATTTCGATGCCACGCTCTTTGCGCTTCTCGCCCAGCTCGTTCATAACCTTTTTCTTTTTCTCACCGATGAAATCATAGAAGAACAGCGGGATCGCAGTCAGCAGCAGGCTGACGCCGGGTACCAGCGTTACAAGGGAATACATGGCGAAGTTTTGCCCGCTTGTCAGGCTCATCGCCGCGTTGATTGCCGCGTCGCCGCCGGTGTTCAGCTTGCTGACGTCGAGATGGATCACAAGATACATTGCAATAATCGCGACGGTTGCCAGCGCGTTGCCCAGCTTGTTGACGAAAGACTGGCAAGCCGAGCCGAGACCGGTATCGCGGTAGCCGGTCTGCCATTCCATATAGTCCAGACAGTCAAAGACCATGATGCCGGAAACCACGTTGATAACGCCCAGCGGGATCGCCATAATGATAAAGAACGGAATGCACAGCCAGAGGTTTTTAAAGATCCAGCCCACAGCCAGCGCCAAAAGGCTCGCGCCGAAGCCGCCCAGACAGGAGACGATCATCAGCGTGCGGTATTCAAATTTTTCGTAAAGCTTGGGCAAAAATACCATCGCGCCGAACATGCCGACCGCCGTACAAATCTGAATGATCATGGCGACGGTGGACATGTTTTTATTCAGCTGTTCCAGCGTCGCGGTGGCGGGGTCGATGCCGATGTAGAAGCCCGCGTAGCGCGCTACGTGGGGCGCCGCCGCCTGCAGCATGTATCTGCCGAAGCTGAGAATGCCCGCCAGCACCACCAGCATCAGCGGCTTACAGTGAAAAATTCTGGAAAGGGTGGAGGGTTCGCCGGGGTCTTTGCGCTTGGCGTTGGGCAGGTCAATGCGCTCCTTGACCTTAAAGGAAGACATGGCGAACAGCGGCATACCGATCACCGTCATGGAGATCGCCATGATGACGTATTTAATATCGTTAAAGTCCTCGCGTCCGGCAAGGGCGGGGATAAAGCCGAGAATAATGGGCAGCGCCACGGTGACCGCGGAACCGACGCCGCCGACGGTTCTGCCGTAGGAGGCGATCTTTGCCCGCTCCTTGTGATTGGGCGTCATCAGGTTCGGCATGCTCCAGAACGGCACGTCGCTGGAGGTGTAGACCATACCCCAGAGGACATAGACCGCCGCGACATAGATATACATGCCGATACTTTTTTCAGAAACGTCAAAGCCCCAGGGCTTTGTAAACATCATGATGGTAAGCAGGGCGATGGGCAGGATCGTGATGACAGGATACGGTTTCAGTCTGCCCCATTTGGTCTTGTGGCGGTCAACGATCATGCCCATCAGCGGGTCGTTGATGGCGTCCCACACGCGGGCAAACAACATCAGCAGGATCACGAACCAGGCGTTCAGCGCCAGCACGTTCATATAGAAGTCGGTAATGTAGCTGGACATACAGCTATATACCAGCCCCTGCCCGAGCGCAGCGACGGCGTAGACCACCGATTCGCTTTTCGGCACGTATTTCTTTTCTGTCATAAATGTCCATCCTTTTTGTGAAAAAATCATTTCCTGTCTATTATAAACCATTGTTACCCATTTTACAAGATGAAAACACGCAAGTTTTATGCAAAATTAATAAAATCCGCATGACTGATTCAATCAATCACGCGGATTTTCGGCGTCGTTAAACGTGTGGTTTTCTGCGGCGGGTTATCCCAGTGTTACTTCCATCAGTACCGGATTGTGGTCGGTGCAGACGAAGTGCAGATCTTGCGTTGCGCAGGTATTTACGGTTACGTTGGCGGAGACGATAAAGCCGTCGATCAGATAATACTGGAACGCCGCTTTGTCCGCGCCTTCATAAGACTGATCAAGGGAACGGCAGCTGGGAACAGAGGCGTCCATCAGCAGCTGCCAGCCGTCTGCGGTAAAGACCTCTGCGTCGATCTCGCCCGCCTGCCATTTGCCCGCCTGCGCGGGGTAAGCGGCGGTATCGGCATTGGAGAAAATTTGATTGAAATCGCCGCCTGCAATCACGTAGTTGCCCTTTTCGGCTTCGGCGTTCAGAATCTCCAGCAGCATGGCGGTCTGCTTCGCCTTGCCCTCGCCGTCGTCATAAGCCTCGAGATGCAGGTTGACCAGCACCAGCTCTTTGTCGCTGTCGGCGAAGGGGATACGGTTGACCAGCAGGCAGCGCTTGAGATTTGCCATGCGGATCGGCCACGCGAACGGTATGGGCAGCTGGATACGCTCCGCTTCGCTGACGGGATATGTACTGAATGTCGCAAGCCCGGAATCCACTTTGCCGATGGGCGGTACGGGATAGGGCAGGAAAGCGACCTTGAAGTTATTGGCAAAGGTCACGGCATAGTCGCCCGCGGTCTCGGACTGAATTTTTTGCAGCTCGTCCACATGGTGCGAGCGCTTGGAGTCCCGGTCGGTCTCCTGCAGCATCAGCAGATCGGGCGCGACATTGTTGATCTCGGAGATAATCTCCGCCATGTTTGTCTGTACCCGCGCTTCATCGGCGGTGTTGACCATGGAGCCGCCGTCCATAAAGAAATCGGCGTTGTCGCCCAGCGCACCGTAACCGATGTTCCAGGTCATGACTTTCAGTGTGTCGCCGGTGTTTAACGTGCGTGTGGGCTGTCCGGCAATGGTGATCGGCGTCTGATCCGCCGGTTTGTACTCTGTAGCAGACAGATACCCCAGCAAACCGCCGAACGCGACGACAAGCGCCAGCAGGCAGATGCCGATGGCTTTCAGAATGCGTCTGCCGACGCTCTTCTTTTTCTTTTCCATATTGTTTTCCTCCTGTGAATTTCCTTTTTGTGTAAAAAGAACATTTATAACCATTTTTTCTTTTTAAAAAAGATAAGGCTGGCAATAATGATTACGAGACTGACAATGATTACAATGGGATACCCCACGGGCGAGTCCAGCTCGGGCATGTATTTAAAATTCATGCCGTACCAGCCGACAATCAGCGTCAGGGGCATGAAAATCGTTGTTACGACCGTCAGCACCGTCATGATCCGATTTTGCTTTACGTCCAGCTGGGATTGATACAGGTCGCGCAGTTGGATCGTGTAGTCTCGCAGGGCGGCGGAAGAGTCTTGCAGACGGGAGATTTTATTGATAAACAGGCGGAAATACCGTTCATTCTCCGGCTTAAAGAAGTTGTTTTCATTCTCCTCCAACTCCTGCCCCAGATCCATGAGCTGCTCGTAATGGGTGCGCAGGTCCAGAATATCGCCGCGAATCTCATGCAGACGCGTCAGCTCCGCAGTGTCTGCGTCATTTAAAATAGACCTTTCGATCGTTTCAAGCTCCCGTTCAAAGCGTTCCAGCAGGGACTGGTCGCCCTGAATGATCTGTACCAAAAAATCGTAAAGAAACCGCTCCAAGCTGGGCATACGCCACTTTTTGGTGGCGGAAATGCGCTGTACAATCCGATCGGCGGCGCCGCTTTTGTCAATAAAAACAACGCCCCGCTCGTCCAGCGCAAAGGCGAACTGCATGTCCTCGCCGGTAATATTCGTTCGGTCGGGGATTGAAAAGGTGCCCGTCAGAGAATCGTAGTTTTCCTCAATTTTCGTATTATAGATTTCCATCGTCTCCGGTTCAATATCGATACCCATATCAAACCTGTCCCGGTGCCGCAGCCACTGCTCCGGCGTCATGACCGCCACGTACTGACGCGCGTCCTTGTGGCAGTCCTCCAGCGTACACTGGCTTAAAGTATCCTCGATCAGGTAGTACATAGGGTAACCTCTCCTTACTGAATATCGGAATCCCGCGTCAGCAGCGCGACGCATTCACAATGCGCGGTGGCGGGGAACATGTCCACGGGGCGGGCTTTTTGAACCTGCCAGCCGAGGGCGGCAAACGTCGCGCAGTCCCGCGCAAGGGTCGCCGGGTCGCAGGAGATATAGACGATTTTTTTCGGCGCCATGGAAGCGATCGTGGCGGGCAGAGTCTCCCCGCAGCCCTTGCGGGGCGGATCGACGACCACCACGTCGGGGCGCGTCTCCCGCGCCAGCAGTTGGGCAGCGGCGGTTTCCGCGTCGCCGCAGATAAATTCCGCGTTCGCAATATGGTTGATCCGCGCGTTTTCCTCGGCGTTTTTGATCGCTTCGGGGACGATCTCCACGCCGATCAGCTTCTTGACCCGATGCGCCATGGACAGCCCGATGGCGCCCGCGCCGCAGTAGAGATCGAGCAGCGTTTCCGCGCCGGTCAGACCGGCAAACTTCGCCGCCAGCGCGTATAATTTTTCCGCGTTGTCGTGGTTGACCTGATAAAAGGACAGCGGCCCCAGCCGAATCCGCAAGCCGCAGAGAATATCCTCAATAAATGTTTTGCCGTACAGCAGCGCGCAGGTCTCGCCCAGCACAACATTGCTGTTTTCCTTATTGATATTAATGTAGATGCTTTTGATTGCGGGTAGCGCGGCAGTCAGCGCCGCGACAAGCGCGTCGGCAAAGGGCAGTTTCTCGCCGTTCAGCACGGCGGTGACCATCAGCTCGCCGGTGGCAAAGGCTTTCCTGATATAGATATGCCGCAGCAGCCCCTTGCCCGTCGTCTCGTTGTAGACGCTGATGCTGTTTTTAGTGATAAAGTCCCGAAAAATTTGCAGAATCTCCGCAAATTCCGGCGGCTGCAATCGGCAGTCGGCGCAGTCGGCGACGTTGTGCGTTTTGCCCGCATAAAAACCGATGCACAGCCTCCCGCGTTCGATGCGCACGGGATATTGCGCCTTATTGCGGTAACGCTCCCGCTCGCCGCCGATGATGGGCGCCGTTGAAATATCCAGATGCCCGATCCGCCGGAAACAATCGTCCACCCGCTGTTGTTTCAGTTCCTTTTCCGCGACATAAGAAATATGCCGGTAGACGCAGCCGCCGCAGCGGGGAAACGCCGGGCAGTCGGGCGCGATCCTGTCGGCGGAGGGTGTCAAAATTTTTGTGATCTTGCCGATGGCATAGTTCTTTTTTGCTTTGATGATATGACACTGAACGGTATCGCCCTTTGCCGCGCCCGCGACAAAGACCGCCATGCCCTCGTAATGCCCCACGCCGCTGCCCTCGGAGGTGAAGCCGTCGATCGTTAACGTAATATCGTCGTTTTTCGATAAGGACATGATCAGAACTCCGCTTCCATGCCGTCATAGGAGACGACAAAACCATGTTCGGCGGCGACGGGGACAAACGTATCATAGGTGCGCCTGCCGTTGTGGGAAAAATGATTGCAGCACCAAACGGTTTTTTCATGCGCGCAGCCGATCGCCGTCAGCTTTTGCTTCATGACGGCGTTGGCGCGGATATTCATGTGATGTGACCCGCAGGAGCCGACCATGCCCGTGCAGTCGAGGGAAATAAAATCAAAGACCGGACGCGTTGCTTGCAGATAGTCCATGGTCTCCGCAGGGAAAATCCCCGTGTCATGGGCGTAAAGCAGCGTACTTTTGCCGTCGGAAATGCTGTAAATGAGCGCCTCAAAACCGGGCGCGTGGTTTGCCGCCAGCGGCGTGATCGTATACTGTCCCGCAGTGAAAGGAACAAACGCCGCGACTGTATGGAAATCCACCGGCGCCTTTTTTTGTATTTGCGTTTCGTAAAAATGAACGGGCGCATAGGCGAAGGAATTGCCGGAAAGATAGACGTTTAAATGCGGATAATCGCTGTCGTCGTCATTGAAATCCCCGTTCAGATAGCCGAAGCCGTTTTCCCGGTAGGCAAGCTCCGCGGGCGTATAGTGATCCTCGTGGGCATGGGTCACCAGCAGGGTGCGAATCTTTGTCAAATCGACGTCAAAGCGGCAAGCGTGCCAGTAGCTGTCCGGTCCGAAGTCCAGCAGCAGATCGTCGTTAATCAACGCCTGCGCCCGGGAACGGTAGTTTTTCCCGCCCAGCGCGCGGGTCTGTTTGCATACGGGACAGTTGCAGAATATGCCGGGAATGCCTTCCGCGGCGGCGGTTCCGAGGTATTTCAGTTTCATGGGATACGTCCTTTGATGTTGTTAAATTTCCTTGACCAGCTGTTTGAGATACGCGGCGAACTGCGCGCCGATCTCGGGGTGGCGGAGGGCAAGCGCACAGTTCGCCTGCATGATGCCCAGCTTATTGCCCATATCGTAGCGGTCGCCGATGAAGTCCACCGCAGTCAGCTTGCCGTCCTTCGCCATGGTATCCAGCGCGTCGGTGATGAACACCTCGCCGGTGCGGGCGTTGGGCGGCGTGTTGCGGATATAGTCGAAAATATCGGCATTCAGCACGTATCTGCCCAAAATGGCATACAGGGACATGATCTCGTCGTCCTTGGGCTTTTCGATCAGCCCGTGGACGTTCATGATCCGTTCCTCCAGGGGCGAAACCGCCAGCGAGCAGTATTTGCCAATGTCCTCCCGGGGGCATTCGTTGACGCCCACGGTGCATTTGCCGTATTTTTCATAGGCGCGGATCAGCTGCGCGGTGACGGGATCCTCGCTGATGATCACGTCGTCGCCGAAGATCAGGGCGAAGGGCTCGCCGCCTACAAAGGATTCCGCCTTCAGCAGCGCGTGCGCGGTGCCCTTGGTCTCCTTTTGCCGTATGTAATACAGGTTCGCCAGATCAGCGATGCTATGCACGGAATCGTACAACTCTTTCTTGTCCGGATTGCCCTTGAGATTGTCCTCCAGCTCGTATGCATAGTCGAAGTGATCCTCAATGACCTGCTTGCCGCGGTTGGTGATAATGAGAATATCCGTAATACCGGCGGCTGCGGCCTCTTCAACTAAATACTGGATCGCGGGCTTATCCACGATATTCAGCATTTCCTTGGGGATCGCCTTTGAGGCGGGCAGTACACGGGTACCCAACCCCGCCGCAAGGATCACCGCTTTTGTAATTTTCATACCTGATTCCTCCCGATTCCGTATCTTACCGCCCTAACAGTAATGCAATACCCGTTATGACGGCAGTTTGAATATAGACGTAGTAGAGCAGGAAAAGGAACGGCATCAGCACGCTTGTGCCGCCTTTTCTGCGCAGAAGATACATGTATTGTTCCATATTGGACGCTTGCGTGCGAATATTCAAAATGGAACTGCTGACCTTGCGGCGGTACAGATAGTCGCCGAAAAAGGCAAGCAGAATCCTGACCGCAAAGCTGAAGCCCGTAAATAAATAGTACTGCCAGTAGTTGATCGCGGGCATATGATCCTGAATAAACGCCATAAGGGTGTAGTAGTCGGGCGCCTGCGCGTAAAGCGCGGCAAAGCTGCGGATAAAGTCGCCGAATCCCTGCGGAATACATGCGACTGCCACCAGCAGGCTCAAAACGATATAGAGCAGTCCGGTCTTGTACATTTTTCGGTAGAACAGCCACAGGGGACCGAAAATCGCACCGCCCCAGTTCCAGCTCATTTTGGTTTGCCGACGATCCATGGCAAGGAATCTGTAAATATATCCGGTGCTGCCCATGCCGATATACGCCGCTTCCTCATCGGCTGGGATCCCGTCGATCACCACGTTGGGCGGGATGATGTCGGTATTCAGCGCGCCGATCCCCGGCGCGACACGGCGAGGATCATTTTCCAGATTGGCGCCGCAATGCTCGCAGCGGTCGGAGCCGCGGGTATTCATGCCCCCGCATTGGGGGCATCTGACCGCGCGTATGCGAATACGGGGTTCTGCGGCGTCCGCGTTGTCTGTATACCGTTCCCTTGGCGTTATGGGATTGACGTAAGCGAAATCGCTGCCGTGCAACTGCGCGTTGGCGCAATGCTGCAGGGTGTTCCAACAGTCTCTGTGGTGCGGCGTGCCGCAGTCGGGACAGACGACCACGTCGTCATCGTCTGTAAACTTTCGGTGGCAGACCGGGCATTCATTATCTGTATAATTCATAATATGACCTTCCATATGAGAATAATATATATTATTCTACCCTATTCGCAAGGAAATTTCAATCATATTTGTATAAATTCTGATTTATCGGGCTGACGCCCGCTAAATCAAGTGAGGAGTTAGGAGAGAGAAGAGAGGAGTTTCGGAAGCCGCTTCGCGGCTTGGATTTGCAAAAAGATGGGCTCACAATCTTGTAGGGATGCCCATTGGGCATCCGTTGATTTTGCGCGTAACCCGACGGACGGCCAATGGCCGTCCCTACAAGCGCGTGTGCCTAACTGCCCGATAAATCAGAATTTTTATAAGAACAAAGCGATGGCTTGCTTTTTATAAATGCAATGAGCAAGGCGGTACAAACATCTGAAATGCTCGTACCGCCTTGTATTTCTTATGTTTTATTACGGCAGCTTGCGCTTATTCCGCAACCGTTTCGCTTTCCTGTCTGGCGCTTTCACGTCTTTCATTGAGCGCTTCGAGAATTTTTGTATGTTCTTTATCGGTCAGCGCGTATTTCAAAGTGGGAATTGCGGAAAGCACCATGCCGATCGCGGGGGGAATTGAGACCAGGAAGAACATTGCGGCTGCAAATTTTCCGTCGCCATAGGTCTTAAAGTCCGCGCCGCTCAGAAGCGCGTTGTTCAGCAACGCAATATTTTTATCGGAGAAACCGACGATGGCATAGACCGCGCCGCTGATCAGCGAGGCGATACCGGCGGACAGTTTTGTGATAAAGCTCTGTCCGGAGAAGAACACGCCGTCGGTCCGTACGCCGTTGGTATATTCCTCATAGTCCACGCAGTCCGCAATCATGACGCTCTGCAAAACATTCAGTGCACCCATAGACGCCGACGCCATAAAGAACAGAATGCCCATGACGACGATCCAGCCCCAGCCGAGAATATCGCCGCCGGAGATTTTAAAGCAAATAAAGAGCAGGGCGAAGGGGATCGCGCCAACCAGCGAGAAGAAGTTGTACAGTTTTTTCTTTTCAAAGCCTCTTGCCAGCGCAGGCACCATGGCGGAAACGCCGATCATGCCGCCGAAGATGCCGATCACCATGATCAAAACTTTCAGGATAATGGCGATGTTAAAGCCGCCGTCCGCCGTCTTTAAGGTGGCGTCCAGATTGTTATTGAAGAAGTAATACATGACCAGCGTCATAGCGACAATGCTGAGCAGCTGAATGGGGCTGCGCAATACGCCGGAGATCAAAATCTGACGGAAGGGTTTGTTGCGCGCCATGATGCGGAAATTATCTTTAATAGTATAGGTTTCCTTGCTTTGCGATACCTTTTCTTTCACGGAAAGACCCGCAACTTCAAACATAAGCGAAGCAACAACGGTCAGAATAACTGCTGTCAGAATGTAAGACGCGCGCAGGGCGTGGGCTTCGTCCATTCCCTGTTTTATAAAGATGCCGTTAAAGTTGGGCGCGATAAACGTAAACATCATGCCGATGGCGCCGACATTCGCAAAGATACGCGCCAGCGAAAGCGCTTTCGCGCGGTCGTTCTGATCCTCCGTCATCAGAGAGGTGACGCCCCACAGCGGAATGTCGCCGATCGTATACGTCATGCCCCACAGGACGTAGGAGAAAGCAGCCCACGCAATAATCATGGCGCCTTTACCGCCGCTGGCTTTTGTAAAGCCGTACTCATTCTGGAATTCCTCCAGCAGGGTGCTGCGCAGCGCAGCGTCCGCAACCGCGGTATAACCGCCGTTTTCAGCCTGATAGATCATGACCTTGGTGGGAATTTTGTTCCCCTCGCTGTCCTGGCTCAGTTCCCAGGTATCAGCGGCGGAGACTACGACGTATTCTGCGTCGTCATAGGTCAGCGTTTCATAGGCGGAAAAGCTGTCCGCACTGAACGCGGTGTACGCGCTCACGTCCTGCAGCTCTACCTCATGCATATCATTCGGCCACGCGTACATGCTGTTGACAAACGGCAGAATTGTGGTCAGGCAGACAGCGGCGGGGACGAACAACAGATACGGTTTGCATTTACCCCATTTGGTACGGGTCTTGTCGACGATGGACCCCATCATCGGGTCGTTGATCGCGTCCCATACACGCGCCAGCGCGAAGATCAGGGAGCAGGCGATGGCGGGAATGAAAATAACGCTTTGGAAATAGAATGCGAGACCGGTAGCAATAATATTGTAAATAATATTTTGCCCCGACAGACCGACCAAATAGCCGGCGAGTTCGCCTTTGCTATAGGTCCTGACATTGAGCGCATTGCGCGGTTTGCTGTTACTCATTTTGTTTTTTCTCCTTTTTTAACCGGATTTTGGAGCTTAACAGTGCCATTATACTGGATAATGCTGTAATAGTCAATTAAAATTTTTGAAAATTTGAGATTTTTACTGTGCAATTTGTATATATCGACAAATATTCGGATTGTGATGAGTATAAATTCTGATTTATCGGCAACGCCGATAAATCAGAAATGAAAAATGAATGATGAAAAATGAATAATTGCGGACGGGCTTCGCCCGTACCCGATCATAGAAAAACAAAGCAAACATTGCGCGTATTTATTAGGGTTTTATCAGAAACAAACACAATGAGATTCGTTTTACTTATTATCATCTATAATGGCGGTTGCTTGCAACCGCACCGAAATCATTCATCATTCACCGTTCATTATTCATTAAATTCTGATTTATCGCAAAGCGATAAATCAGAATTTTCTTCAATAAACCCCTTGACAACCCGTGATTTTAATGGTATCATGTCTCTACCTCTTTCAGAGGGTTTATTTTTTGTGCCCTGAAAAAAGAGGGAGGCTAACTAATTAATGGAGGTGCCGTTATGAGAGTAAAAGTGACTCTTGCCTGCACGGAATGCAAGCAGCGCAACTACAACACAATGAAAGACAAGAAGAATACCCCTGACAGGTTGGAGATGAACAAGTACTGCAGATTCTGCAGAAAGCATACGCTCCATAGGGAAACAAAATAATTGTTCGGGAGGTAAGTTTTAATGGCTGAAGACAACAAGAATCTTTCCAAGGAAGAGGCTGCCGCCGCCAAGGCTGCCGCCAAAGCCGCTGAGAAGGAAAGAAAAGAGCGCATTAAAAGGAACAAACCCAAAGCTGACAGACCGAACATTTTTGTCCGTATGTGGAACGCGATCAAGCGTTTCTTCAAGGACTTCAGGGGAACCTGCAAAAAGGTCATCTGGCCCGACGGCAAGACCGTGCTGAAAAGCTCGATCGTCGTTATCATCTGCACGTTGATCGTCGGTATCGGCGTTTGGCTTGTGGACTGGGGGCTTTCCGCCGCGATCAAGGGCACATCTTCCGCCCTTGCCGATATTAATGCCGAGGCGACCGAGCCCGACAGCGAGGCGGAGGATTCCGACAGCAGCGCGCTGACCGATCTTCTTGAGAGCCTGACAGGGCTTTCTGAGGAAGGCACGACCGACGCAGCGGAATAATCGCTTGGAATTTGTTTCTAATCCGGCGCTTGCCGACAAAGGAGTGTGCATTTTTTCATGACATTTGAAGACGCGAAATGGTATGTTGTTCACACATATTCAGGCTATGAGAATAAAGTAGCGTCCAACATCGAAAAGGTCGTTGAAAATCACAAAATGCACGACCAGATCCTTGACGTCAAGGTTCCCACGGAGCTGGTGACGGAGATCAAGGATGATAAAAAACGCGAAATCGAAAGAAAAATTTTCCCCGGTTATGTTCTTGTAAAGCTCGCCGTTTATTATGATGAAAAATTCGGCGGTCTCAAGATGACGGACGAGGCGTGGTACATTGTGCGCAACACCCGCGGTGTTACGGGCTTTGTCGGCCCCGAAAGCAAACCGGTGCCTCTGACGGAAAAAGAGGTGCTTGCGCTGGGCGTTGAAAAGCGTACCGTTGAGGTCAACTACAACGTCGGCGACCTTGTAACCGTGATCGGCGGTCCCTTTGACGGGTTCTCCGGCACGGTGGACAATATTGACGCAGACAATAATGTCGTCAAGGTGATCATTTCCATGCTGGGGCGCGAAACGCCCCTGGAGCTGCCGCTCGATCAGGTCGAGCTGCCTGAATAATTCTGCGATTTTTACGGTAAAACGCGGTTCGCCGCTTTTATGAAAGCCCCCGGGCTTTCGTGGGAGGGTCTATCCCGCCACTACCACATTTTTTGGAGGTGCAAATATGGCACAGAAAGTAATCGGTTTAATCAAACTTCAGATTCCGGCAGGCAAAGCGACTCCCGCTCCCCCCGTCGGACCTGCTCTCGGTCAGCACGGCGTGAACATTATGGCGTTCACTAAGGAATTTAACGAGAGAACAAAGAACGATGTCGGTCTTATTATCCCCGTTGTGATCACGGTATTTGCGGACCACACCTTCTCCTTCGTCACCAAGACGCCCCCTGCGGCTGTTCTGATCAAGAAGGCCTGCGGTATTGAAAGCGGTTCCGGCGTTCCCAACAGAACCAAGGTCGCTTCCATCACAAAGGATCAGATCAAGGCAATTGCAGAGCAGAAGATGCCCGACCTGAACGCGGCTTCCGTTGAAGCGGCTATGCGCATGATAGCCGGCACCGCGCGCAGCATGGGTGTCACTGTAACGGACTGACACCCCCTCGTGGGAGGAAAATTCCGAACAACCACTTATGGGAGGTAATTTATAATGAAACACGGTAAAAAATACAGCGAAAGCGCTAAGCTTGTGGAAAGAAGCAAGCTTTATGACGTACAGGAGGCCATGGGCCTTGTAATCAATACCGCAAAGGCGAAGTTTGACGAGACTGTGGAGATCCACGTCCGTCTGGGCGTTGACAGCCGTCATGCTGACCAGCAGGTCAGAGGCGCGGTCGTGCTGCCCAACGGTACCGGTAAAAAGGTAAGGGTTGCGGTATTCGCGAAAGATGACGCTGCCAAGGCTGCAGAGGCGGCAGGCGCGGACATCGTCGGCGCGGAGGATTTAGTCGCGAAGGTGCAGAACGAGAACTTCCTTGACTTCGACGTCGCTATTGCGGCGCCCAACATGATGGGTTTGGTCGGTCGTCTTGGTAAAGTCCTCGGCCCCAGAGGCTTGATGCCCAGTCCCAAGGCAGGCACCGTCACTCCCGACGTTGCCAAGGCTGTTGCTGAAGCAAAAGCAGGTAAGATTGAATATCGTCTTGACAAAACCAATATTATTCACTGCCCCATCGGCAAGGTTTCTTTCGGTCCCGAGAAGCTCGCTGAGAACTTCGACGCTCTGATGGACGCGATCGGCAGAGCCAAGCCCGCCGCCGCCAAGGGTCAGTATATCCGCTCCTGTGCCGTCGCCGCTACCATGGGCCCCGGCATCAAGGTCAACTTTAACAAGTATCTGAACATGCAGGCAAAGGCTGAATAAAAAACTGTATGAACGGCGCGTGCTTCTTTATAAAGTGCGCGCCGCTTGAATTTGCGTTCTGCTATTTTTAAGTTTTTCATTTTTTTTGTGCTTTTGAATAGAAAACGCTTGACATTCAAAAAGCAAAGTGTTAAAATATAGAGGCTGTTCTAAAGACAGCAGGTGCGTTTTACGCATAAGGCTTTGCCGCCTGCCGAGGAATCGCGAGATACATTTTATATACATTTGTATTCTACGCCTCTTCCGGTATTGCGGAAAAGGCGTTTTGTATATTAAAATCAAGGCAGGTGAAACAATTTGCCCAGTCAGGTAGTTTTAGAGGCGAAGAAGCAGCAGGTTGCTGCGATTGCTGAGGGTATCAAGGCTGCATGCGCAGGCGTCATTGTCGATTACAGCGGTATTACCGTTGCGGACGATACCGTCCTTCGTAAGGAGCTGAGAGAGGCAGGCGTCAGCTACAAGGTCGTCAAGAACACACTGCTCAAGCTTGCGCTTGACGGTACAGGTCTTGAGGAACTGGATTCCGTGCTCAGCGGTACGACCGCGATCGCGTCCAGCGCAGACGATTATACGGCGGCTGCACGTATCCTTGACAAGTTCGCGTCCACCCACAAGAACTTCACTATTAAGGGCGGCTTCCTTGACGGAGAGGTTATCTCCCTGGAAAAGGTTGACGCACTTGCAAAGCTTCCCACCAGAGAAGTCCTTCTTACACAGGTCGCTTGTGTATTCCAGGCGCCCATGGCAGCGTTCGCGCGCGTCGTGAAGGCGGTTATGGAGAAGAAAGAGGAGGGCGGCGACGCCGCTCCCGCAGCGCAGGAGGAAGCTCCGGCAGCAGAGGCTGCACCCGCAGAGGTTGCTGCAGAAGCACCCGCGGAGACCCCCGCAGAATAATAACGTATTCTAATTTTATTTAAAATCCAAATTATCGGAGGAAATAACAATGGCATCTGAAAAGATTACTGCTATCGTTGACGCTGTCAGCGAGCTTTCTGTACTCGAGCTTGCCGAGCTCGTTTCCGCAGTTGAAGAGAAATTCGGCGTATCCGCTGCCGCGGCTGTTGCAGTTGCAGGTCCCGCAGCAGCCGCTGCTCCCGCAGAGGAAGAGAAGACTGAGTTTGACCTTGTTCTTGCTGAAGTCGGCGCGAACAAGATTGCTGTTATCAAGGTCGTTCGTGAGATCACCGGTCTTGGCCTTGCTGAGGCGAAGAAGCTTGTTGACTCCGCTCCCGGCGCAAAGCTGAAGGAGGCTATGGCGAAGGCTGACGCTGACGCTGCAAAGGAGAAGCTGGAAGCTGCCGGCGCAAAGGTTGAGCTGAAGTAAGTTTATCCTTAACATAAAAGAACCTACGGCGATGCCGCGGGTTCTTTTTGTTTCATAAGAAACTTCTCCGTTTCCTATGAAATAAAAAGATTTTAACGCCCGTCGAGCCTGCCCTGACGGGCAGCGGCGATGGCGTAACCGAAAGCATGTAGCTTCGCCGCCGAAGTCGCTTTCTTGTCACAAGACGCGCAGCACCGCCCCTGAAATTGGGGCTGCGGAGATATGCCCGTAGGTATTCTTTTTTTAAACATTTTTAGGGTTTCGTTGTTATCTTTCAGCAGCGGCTGAGCCGAAACTTATCCGTGATCCATTATCGTGGGCAACTCTGCCCATAAAGCCTGTAAAAAACCGTGGTTAGATTTTCTTCAGATCCAGAATCGACGCATAGTGGGGGATCGTGAAGGCGGGCGGAACGGTGGCGAGATATTGCAGATGTGCCCGTTCAAACGCTGCAATGGTTTCCTGCGGCAGAGAAGCGTCGATACCCCGGCAGGCTTTCATTCTTCCGTTCCACTGTTCCCTTGTGAACGGAACGTCAATATCATAGGTTACGGCGTTTGCCACGGCGAAACGTCCGTTCAGCCAATCCGGCGTATCGAGCGTATAACGGGTCATGCCGCCGCCGCTCCAGGACGGGTTGTATTTTAATACCAGCGTTTCGCTTGTTTTGGCGATCTCGCTTTCCGCCGGCAGCCACGCCATATATAAGATCAAAAAATGTCCGCCCGGCTTCAGAAAACTGTGCAGCTTCGGCAACAGGCGCGATTTGTCAAAATACATAAAACACTGGCAGGCGGTAATCACGTCGAAGGACGCGTTCGGAAAGGTCAAATCCTCCGCAGCGGATACATAATAATCGATGTCCAGCCCTTTGCTGCGTTTTTTCGCATACGCAATCTGATTTTCCGAAATGTCCGTGCCGATAAATTTCGCGCCGTATTGATACATGCTGCGCGGCAGAACGCCGGTGCCCGTGCCGAGATCCAGTACCGTCTGCCCGGCAGTACAATGCCCCAAGGCAATGATTCGGCGGTAAAATTCTTCCGGGTAAATATCCCGGTATTTTGCATAGTCATGGGAAGCAAGTCCCCAATCAAACGGCTTGCCCCCGTCAATATTTTTGTTGGTTATCATATACGGTATCCTTTTTTGCAATGATACTAGCACAACCCGGTTTTAATGTCAAGACGGCGGGGCGTGTTTTGAACGGTATTCTTCTATTGCAATATTTGCAAGTTCATCGTATAATGATACCGTAGAATGAGGTGATGCCGATGGCAGAGAAAAAAGTTGTAAAGGTGACAGCAAAAGCAAAGGCAGCGGAACGGTATCCGGGGCTGCGGACAAAGCTGTTAAAGTTCCCGTATCCAATTGTGATCGTTGCCTTTTATGTGTTTCTCGGGTTTCTCGCCCACCTGTGGCACCCGATGTGGCTGCTGTTTTTAACGATCCCCGCCTATTATCAGCTAACCGATGCGGTGGGGAAGTCTACAGAGAAGGGGTTTCTTCTGGCATTGCCGGTGGTGCCGGTTTCCGTAATCCTGTATCTGATTGCGGGGTTTGCCCTGCATTTATGGAAATACGCGTGGATCATTTTTATTCTTGATTTGATCTACTATTGGTATATCGGCACGTATAAAAACGACGCGGAGGATAAGACATGATCAACAGGAAACCTGCGGCGCCCACGCCGCCCATGGGCTGGAACAGCTGGGACTGTTACGGCGCCGCTGTTGATGAGGCGGCGCTGCTGGGCAACGCGGCGTATATTGCCGCGCATCTGAAAGATTACGGCTGGGAGTATGTGGTTTGCGATATACAATGGTATGAGCCGACGGCGATCGATACCTGTTATAATAATTTTGCTCCCCTCTGCATGGATGCGTACGCCCGGCTGATCCCCGCGGAAAATCGTTTTCCCTCTGCGGCGGGCGGTAAAGGCTTTGCTGTGATCGCGGAAAAAATCCATGCTATGGGCTTGAAATTCGGTATTCATATTATGCGGGGCATTCCCCGGCAGGCGGTACACAGCGGCGCGGTAACCAAAAGCGGCGTTCCCGCGCGTCAGCTTGCCCTGCAGTATTCCCTTTGCCCATGGAATACGGATATGTACGGCGTCGATCACCGGCAACCCGGCGCACAGGAATACTATGATTCTCTGTTTGAGCTGTACGCTGCCTGGGGCGTGGATTTCGTCAAGGTAGACGATATTTGCAATACGGAATATAATCGGGAGAATCCGTACGCCGCCGAAAAAGAGATCGAAATGATCCGCAAAGCAATCGACGGCTGCGGGCGGGAAATGGTGCTGAGCCTGTCGCCGGGTCCGGCGGATATTCGTCACGCATGGCATTTGGCGGCGCATGCGGATATGTGGCGGTTGACCGGGGATTTTTGGGACGAACGGCAGAAGCTGATCGATATGTTCCGCCGCTGCGAGCTTTGGTACGCCCACGTGGGAGACGGGCATTGGCCGGATTGCGACATGCTGCCCCTCGGCAGGCTTTGCGTATCCGACCGGAACACCCACGGCAGACAGTGCCGCTTGACCGAGGACGAGCAGATCACCATGATGAATCTTTGGTGCATCTTCCGCTCTCCGCTGATCCTCGGTGCGGAGCTGCGGGAGAATGACGCGTTTACACTGTCGCTGTTGATCAATCGGGACGTGCTGGCGGTGAATCAGACGTCGTCAAAGAATCGCCCCGTGATCAGTACGGACAAGGAAGCTGTCTGGCAGTGCGAGATGCCCGATGGCGCGGCGGTGGTTGCGCTGTTTAATCTGACGGAAACAAAAAGGACCGTCAGCGTTACCCTGCGTGAACTGGGGCTTGACGGAAAATATACACTGTTTGACCTGTGGAAACAGAAAGCTATCGGGGAGGCAGAAACTGCCATCTCTGCGGAATTAAACCCGACAGCTTCGGTGATGTATCGGTTGATCGCAAGATAAACGGTGACGGGGATATTGTGCATCACGCGCAGACAAAAACGAAAAAATATCTAAGGCGCTGCAATCATTTCAGGTGTTTGCAGCGCCTTATTTTGTGTGAAAAATGAATATTGAAAACAAGGAGGGCAACGCTGTTACCCGTGAAATTCCTCAAAAGCTTTTTTGAACGCGGGAATGGATTTTTTTATCATCTCCTGCGAAACGCAGTAGGAGATGCGCAGGAACCTTTTGCACCCGAAGGATTCTCCCGGGACCAGCAGCAGATCATATTTCTTCGCGAATTCACTGAATTTATTCCCGTCGCCGCCGGGCGCTTCCATAAACATATAGAACGCGCCTTTGGGATACACGCATTTGTAACCGATCTTTGTCAACGCCTTGTAAAGGAGATCCCGATTTTCGATATATTCCGTCAGATCCGGACGTACGTCGGCGCAGCGCTCGATGACCTGCTGCAGCAGGGACGGCGCGCATACATAGCCTGAGGCTCTTGCGGCGCCGGCAGCCGCGGCATATAGCTGCGCGCCGTTTATCGCGGTCTGGGGAACGAGAATATAGCCGATCCGCTCGCCGGGCAGGGACAGGGACTTGCTGTAGGAATAGCAGATCACGGTATTTTTATAGTACAGCGGCGGGAACGGTACGGCAGCGCCGTCATAGACCAGCTCTCGGTACGGCTCATCGGAGATCAGATATATCGCGTGCCCGTACTGCGCGGACTTCTCTTGCAGCAGCGCGGAGAGTTTTTTGATCGTTTCTTCGGAATAGACCGTGCCGGAGGGATTGTTGGGGGAATTGATGATGACCGCCGCCGTATTTTCGGTGATATAGGTATCCAGCGCGGCAAAATCAATCTGAAAATTTTTCTCGTCTGCGGGAACCAGCTTGAAGATACCGCCGTTTGCCTCGGTAAAGCACCTGTATTCGGGAAAATAGGGGGCAATGCCCAAAATCTCAGTGTCGTTTCCTGTGATCAGTGCCCGCAGCACGGAGATCAGCGACGCCGCAGCGCCACAGGTGATGTAAATTTCCGCAGGGGTATAGCTTGTGCCGAAGCGGTTGTTCAGATCGTTGACGATCGCGGCTCTCGTTTTTTCGCTGCCCTGCGCGCTGGTATAGCCGTGGATTGCCACGGAGGGCACGGAGGATACAATATCAAGGATCGCTTCGTTGACCGCTTTCGGCGCGGGAACGCTGGGGTTACCCAAGCTGAAGTCGTAAATATTCTCTCTGCCCACGGCCTTGGCGCGTTCGTTGCCGTATTCAAACAGGTCGCGAATCACCGATCGGTTGGCGCCGAGGGCATACATGGTATCGTTTATCATATTGTACACGTCCTTATGCTTTTTTCATTTTCGGTTTTTGATAGAAGAAGGACAGGGGCTTTTGTCCCGCTTTTACTTTATGAATAAAGTTGATCAGCGCCTCCAGACAGAGGAAGAGATACATTGCCTGTACCACCGGCAGAGCGATGACCTGATTCAGATTCAGAACCACCGGCAGTCCCATAGAGGAAAAGAAAGGCTGTATGATCTCCGGGTGGAAATAGTAGAAGCAGGGCAGGGGCAGCAGGATCAGACAGAACAGCAGGAAATAGAACCAGTCTACGCCGCGTTTTTTTGTTGATCTTGATAAGAAGACCACAAAGGGAATGATGAAGAAAATCAGCGCGTAGCTGCTGGATACGGATTTGATATTCACGATCATATATGCGATCAGCGCGTACCGCTGCCAATCCTTCGGGACGGTGAATACCGCGGCAACGGCAACCAGCTCCGTCAGCACAAATAAAACCTTGCCCAGCGGCACATATTTATCGCTCAGGTAGTAGAATACATTCATAACGCTGACGCTGCCAAAAGTGAAATGCTGCTTGTTTTCGGAGGAAAATCCGAATACGTTTTCCAAAAACGTAAAGAAATCCGCGCCGAAATGGTAAAACAAAAACGGCACAAAGAAGAACAGCAGCCCGTAAACCATCGTGCGCAGCGCGGCTTTATACCGCTTTTTCTGCAGGAGGATCAGCCCGAAAAAGGCGGGGTAGATCTTCAGTCCTGCGGCAGCGCCCAGCAGGATATAGGACGCGCGGCGGGCGGTTTTGCTTTCGGAATCATGGAAAAAGACAAAGAACGCGGAAAAAATCATGGCGAGCAGGATGATGTTGCCCCGCTCGATGCAATAGTAAAACGGGTAAAAGAACAGGAACAGGAACGAGAGAACTTCTGCCCACGCTTTGTTCTGCTTGCTTTTGAGATAGTATTTAATAATGAAAGACAATGCCGCCACGCACAGGATCGCAAACAAGAAGTAGATCACGATCGCCTGCTGATTGACCTGCATCGCGTAACGCTGGGTGAAACTGGTGCCCGTGACGCTGGGAGAGATCAGTTTTGACAGCGCGAAAAACAGAAGATTTGCCAGCGGCGGGTAGATCACGCCTTTTTTGTAAACGTCCATACTGCTTGCGTCCCGTATGGAGTTAAAAAAGTCCATGAAAAAGTCTTTATTATAAGTGTCGTCGGAATGGAACAGCGTAGCGGTGAAAGACGCTCCCCGCGTGATCACTGCCATAACCAGCATCGCCGCTATGCAAAGGGCGAATAATATAACAAATATGGTGATAAAAATAGAGGCATTGTTTTTTGCCGCGGTCGGTTTTTTATCCATAAAGCCGTGACCTCCGTCAATCATTGAACTGACTGCTATTCTAGCATATTTTTTTATTGATTGCAACGCATATTTATCATTGCGCGTGTTTTGCGGTTCGTTTGACGATGAAATATTGCGGTGTAATGAATAAAAATGCATTTTATTATATTTTGTAATAAAATTTTAATATTTTGTTCATCAAAAATGCGGAAAGATAGAGTATTATATGTGTAACAAAACAACGGGTATGAAATTTGTGTGGATTATTGTTCCCTTATTATTTGTTGAAAAAATTTATTTTTATACATTCCGTTGTCAGTTTTTCTTTTGCCGATATCTTTTTTCATAATCCCCTCTTCCCCTAAGTCCGGCTCCGACAGCTCTGCTGTCGGAGCTGTGACTTTTTGTGAAAAAATGTGTATTGCTGTTGCGTGCGGTTTTCGCCGATCCACAGTGGAATTTTTTACAGTTCCGTCGAAAATATTATTGTCAACGGAATTCTTTTGTGATATACTAAACTCAGAATACTGTCAATCTGTACTTTGGAGGCTGATACAGATGAAACATACGGTTGTTATCACGAAACCGCCGGTGCTTTCGGGGAACCATCCGATCCCCGACGGCGCGATCTGCGGCAACGGCGACCTTGCCGCCGTTCTCGGCAGCAGCGGCAGCGGTGTGCGCGTGTTCCTCGGTAAGAGCGATCTTTGGGTCGCCGATCCCGAAGCCGGCGCGGGCGGGATCCGTCCGCTGGGCTATGTGGATATTGACGTGCCCCCCGAAATTTATAATGTATACGTTGCCGAGCAGCGCATGGATACGGCGGAAGTCGCCGGTATTTTCCGGGACGGCTATAACTATATGGAAGCCGATATTACTGTCCCGGCGGGGCAGAATATTGTCCTGTTGCAGCTGTTCTGGAGCAAGAACTTTCGGTGTCCCGACGTTCGACTGACCCTTTCCGAGACTGACGGCTGTCTTGTTACGCCGTTCAGCGACGGCGACGTTGCCGGCGCCCGTTCCGATTTCGGTTATGAGAACGGTGAATTTGCAGTCAGCGCCGTGACCGGCATTCGTAAGCTCGCAGAGGACGAAACCTGCGCGACCTATGCCATCGCCGTCACGACCTCCACCGACGGCGCGGATTACAGGTCTGCCGGGATCGAGCGGCTGAAAATTGCGGATACGGCGGTTGTCGCGAAGCTGAAAGCCGAAAATAACGCGTATTGGGAAAATTTCTACGCCGCTTCTTCGGTGCAGATTTCTGATGAAACGCTGGAAAATGATTGGTACGCGTCCCTGTATCTGCTGGCTGTGACCCGCGGCAGAGCCATGTTCCCCGCAGGTCCCTACGGCAATCTGATTACGACCGACAGTGTGCCCCACGGCGGCGCCTACGCGCTGGGCTTCGGCTATGAGGCGCCTTATTACAGCGCCGTTGCTTCCAATCATCCGGAATTGACCGATTATTATACCGACCCGCTGTTTGCCGCGATGGAATCGGGCAGACAGAACGCGGATTCTTATCTGGGCGCGGCGGGTATTTATTATCCCGCTTATCTCGGTCCCAACGGTTATGCGCCGCAGTTGGATACCGTCAGCCCCGAGCATGCGTTCATGGGGCAGAAAATCTATGCCTCCTACGCGGCGGTCATTCCCGTTCTGCGTCTGAATAAAACGCTGGACGCTGATTATGCCCGGGCGCTCTATCCTTATTTGAAAGCGCTGGCGGATTTTTGGAGCAGCTACCTGCGGGAGGAAAAGGGCAGATACGTGATCGCGAACGACGCGGTTTCTCCCGTACCTTATGACGATCCGAAATTTAAAGCGAAAAACTATAAAAAAGCGTTTATGACCAAGAACAGCGCCCGTTCTCTGGGGGCGGTGCGGCTGGTATTTTCTGCGCTGAAAACGGTCGCGACGCTGGTGCCCGAGGCGCAGGACGAAATCGCGCGGTGCAACGATGTGCTGGGCGCGCTCAGCCCCTATCCCGTACGCGGCGGCAAATACGCGGCGGCGAGAAAGGGGGAGAAAAAAGTCAAACACGGTGCTGCCGACCTGGAGCATTTCTATCCCATGGAGCAGGTGGGGACGGATAAAAAGAGCGTAAAAACCGTCCGTAAAACCGTGAAAAAAGGAAAGCGTTGGCAGGACGCAACCGGTACGCCTGTGGCATATCCGGCAGCCGTTCGCGCAGGATTACCTGCGGCAGAGATCCTGAAGGAATACGGAAAGAATAAGGAAAAGTTCGGTCTGCCCAACAGCCTGTACGATCATGCGGGCGGCAGCCTGGAGACCGTCGGGCTTGCGGCGTCGATGCTGAATGAAATGATGCTGCGCAGCGACGGCGGCGTGCTGCGGGTATTTCCCAACTGGGCGCCGGACATAGATTGCGCGTTCCGGGGGCTGCGCGCCGACGGCGCGTTCCTCGTTGACGCGAAGATCGAGAATAACGTGGTGAAGTTCGTTGCCGTCACCAGTGAAAAAGGCGCGGTACTGACGATTCTGAATCCCTTTACCAATAAGTATTACGGCGGCTGTAAGGTCACCGTGGGCGAGGAAACCGCCGTTTGCGACGGGGAGCTGATCGAGATCGACCTTGCGGCAGGGCAGACCGCTTACATAACCTCCGTGAACGACGATGTGACGGGCTTGTCGAGAAAGGCGATCAAAAGCATCAAAAAGACCGCGAAAAAGTCTGCGAAAAAAGAGAAGAAGGCGGTCAAAAAAGCGAAGCGGCAGACAAAGCGAGACGAAAAGAACGCGATCTTCTTCGCGAAGCTGGAGGTCAAGACAGACAAAAAGCAGATGAAGAAAGACGCGAAGCACGATAAAAAGGAAAATAAAAAATACGCCGCCTTCGACAGAAAAACGGCGAAAAAACATGCCAAACGCGTAAAAAAAGCCGCCAAGCGGAAGTGAACGAATGCGGAATGCGTAATTCGGAATTTCGGAAATCGCTGCGCAATTTGGATTTATAGAAAGGTGGGCGCACAATCTTGTAGGGACGGCCATTGGCCGTCCGTTGATTTTGCGCCCGTTTTATATCTATAAATCCAACCGCGAAGCGGTTCCACAATCGTTCATCATTCACTGTTCATTATTCATTAAATTCTAACTTTATCGCAGGGAAGATCGTCACACGATCCTGTAGGGACGCCCAGTGGGTGTCGGAGCTAAAATATGCCGGTGTCATATTTTAGCTCCGACCGAATCGGCTATGCCGCGAGGGCTCTTTTCCGGAAATCCGCATAAGCCTTGACGGATGCCCAATGGGCATCCCTACAAGCGGGTGCGCCCATTTTGGGTCTATAAATCCAAATCGCGCAGCGATTTCCAAACCTCCTACCTCGTCCCTCCTACCTAAATTCAGATTTATCGGCAAAGCCGATAAATCTGAATTTGTTCAAACACCCGTAATTATTTTACCTGCAAAAACACTTGATTATTTTGTCCGTTTGTGTATAATTGAAGATGTATAAGTGAAACCGATTTTGAAAGGATGGTTTACGAACATGAAAAAAATATCCTTCAGATTTGCTGCCGTCGCCGTTATAGCGGCGATGCTGCTGTCCGCCGCTGTAACAGCGATCGGCGCAGGCGCGGCGAGTACTGACACGTCCGCCTCCGTTACGCTTGAAAATGAGGCGGCGAATTATCCGATTCCTGCCAGCACTTCTGCTGATAAATCCGATTATTACAGCAGAATTGCCGATATGAACGAGGATTGGATGCTCAATTCCGCCGACGCCCGTGTGATCCTGCGCCTTGCCGCAAGACTCGACTGGGTCAGAACGCCCAAGTGGCTGCCTGCGGGTATGGTATTCGGTGATATTGATGAAAACGGTAAACTCACCGCTGCCGACGCTCGCTATGCGCTGCGTGTTGCCGCAAGACTGGATACGATCTCCGATGTTCTTGCGGACGCCGCTTCCAAGCCCGTGCCCGTCACCCAGCCGAAGCCCACGACCACCGTTCCCGCGCCTGCCTCGACAAGACCCACCACCACGCAGGCGCCGACCACCACCGAGCCGGAGGTCAACCCCTACGAGCTGATCGCGCCCATCTGTGACGAGTTTGCGCTGCGCCTGAAAAGCTCCGCCGGCACGTCTTATACCATCGCTTCCGACGGTGTTGTTGTTTACTTGAAGTCTAACGATGTTTTAAAGGACTTCTCCGTGATTATCGATAGAAACGGCAATACCTATATCCTTTCCGAGTCCAACGAGACTTATACCGTGTTCGGCTCCGGTCTGCTGCGCAAGCTGGGGGTCGATGTCGCAAAGATCCGCAGCTTTGTCGCCAAGTTCTATGTGCCCGAGTTTGATTATCTCGAGGATTACACCGTGACGCGGGAAGTCATCAAGGATATTCCGCTGCAGGTCGCGGCAAAAGACGGTGTGAAATTCTATTTCTACGGCGACGGTACGTTGGAAAAGATCGTTGCCAAGGATTTTGTCGGCAAGACCGTGGACTTTACCGTGGAGGAGCTTTCCTATGAAGCCGCCGCGTACACCGAGCTTTTAAATGGCTATGAGGCTGTCAGCAGCAATAAGTTCATTCTGAAAAACGGCCTCTCGCTTATTTCCAACATGTTTCAATAAAAACGGAGGAACTGGAATATGAAACGTTTGAAATCCCTGCCCATAGCGGCTGTCGCTGCAATGATCATCTTTATCGTATCTGTGATTTCCGGCGCCGCGCTTTTCTACGGCGATGTGAATAAGAACGGTAAGGTGCAGTCCAACGACGCCCGTACCATTCTGCGCCATGCCGCGCGTCTGGAAATGATCACCGACGAGGAAGCCTACGCCCTTGCCGACATCAACGGCGACGGAAAAGTCAATTCTATTGACGCCCGCCTTGCGCTGCGCATGGCTTCCCGGCTGGAGCCTACCGTAGTGTACCCCGAGGCGACCACGGCGAGCGAATTGCCGTCGGTCACACTGCCGCCGGTCACGCTGCCGCCGGTTCCTTCCGTGCCTACGTCCGCTGAAACCACGACGCAGCCCGTTCCCACGCTGCCTGCGGTCACCACAACGGCGCCGGTCACTGTCCCCGAAGAGACCACGACCGCGCCCGTTGAGCCGACCACTGTCCCCGAAGAGACCACGACCGCGCCCGTTGAGCCGACCACCGTTCCTGAAGAGACCACGACTGCGCCCGTTGAGCCGACCACCGTTCCTGCGGAGCCTACGACTGCGCCCGCAGAACCGTCGGCATATGATACGAAAAATGTTGTGACCCATGACAAATTCTACATGGATGCCGATATGCGCGTGTATGAGAACGGTCAGGAGACCAGCATGAGCCTGAAAATGGCGCGCGGCCGCGACAGCTTGAAGGGTGTAACGAAAACCGAGAATTTCGATACCTATTATGTCAGAACCATGAAAATGGGACCCGATATGGGAATTCTGATCACAAAGGCTTGGAATACCGCCCTGAAGCTGGGAACGCATAATGTTATGTATTTGATCAACTATGACGCCAAAGAGTATGTAGAGCTCAATTCCGACGTGCTGAAGCTGATCCCCGGTCTTGATCTGAATGTTGACGATATGGTCAATAACGGCGATTTGGCGCAGGTCAAGATTCCGACGTTCAAGTCGCTGGATGGCGCTGAAAAGGAAGCTGTCGGGGATAAGGAATACGACGTTATCGTCATTAATGACGATGCCAGCAGCGAGAAGTTCAAGTATTTCGTAGTGCCTTACGGCGATGGAGAATATCGTCCCGAGATCATTGAGCGTTACAGCGGCACGTCGCTGATCTCTCGTATGAACGTCAATGATTTCAGCACCGATTATTCCGCTTATCAGTCGGTACCCTCCGGTTATAAGAGCGTCGGTATCACCGGTATCGCAAACTGGAACATGAATAGCTGAGATCGGGGCTCTACGCTTTATCGGAGCTGATTCTATGAAATCCAAATATACTTGGCTGCCGGCAATCGCGGTATTGCTGGCAGCGCTTACGGTGTTTCTGCATTTTGGCATGTTTGCCGCGGCGTATACGCCCGGCGATCTGAACGGCGACGGAAAAGTCAATTCTGTTGACGCCCGTACCGCTCTGCGCATGGCGGCAAGGCTTTACGAGGGAACTGCAGAGGAAAAAATTGCGTGCGACGTGAACGCGGACGGTAAAGTGACCAGCGCCGACGCGCGGCTGATCCTCTGCGTTGCGGCCCGTATTTATGATACCTCGTATTTTAAGGTCGTGACCTCACACACCGTTTATTATGACGCGCTTTCAACCACAGCGACAACGCAGAGCGGGCGGCAAAACACTGTGCGGTGGGATGAGATTCTTCCTACAACCACGACCCGTGTATACGCCCCTGTGTCTACCACCAAGCGCGTGCACCCGGATAATTACAACACAAGACCGACCGTGCCACCGACCACTGCGACCACAGTTCCTGTAACGACCGTAGCGCCGCCGGAGGTCGGCACGGTGCCGACCTCGCCGGTTGCCATAACAACGACGTCACCCGTGGTTACGACCGCGCTGCCCGTCGATCCGATGACGCTGCCCCGGTTTTCGATTCATTCGGATGCGTCTGACGACGGTCTTGTAACGCTGACGCTCACTGCGCACAATGTCAAATCACTGCGCGGCGGCAATCTCAGCTTGAATTTTGATCCGACTGTGCTGGAATACGTTTCCGCTGAGAACTACAAGGCGGACGGCGGTACCGTCTATATTGCGCCGTTTTATCGCATGGGCGTGATTTGCTGTGAATTTTCCATGGCGACACCGCTGCGAGAGGATACCATTACTTTCGGTACGGTAACGTTCCGCGTAAAGGACGGCGGCGCGTATGGCACGAGCGTTTCCCTGTCTGTGATGGAGCCGGTCTCTTATAACTGGAATCTCAATGCCGGCAGCGCCTTGCCGACGCCCGGCGCCTGCTACTACTATATTTTTCTGCATGATGGGAATCCGGCATGACGCGCGCAGCGGAAATCATTGCACGCATGAATAGTTTCGGCGGCTGCGGTTTTCGACAGCCGCCGTTTTGATTTCGTCTGATTATATTTGCGGAAAGGAAGGTTTACGCATGGGGAAAAGATGGATTACCGCAGTGCTGGTTGCCTGTATCCTGCTGATCTCGTTCGGCAGTGTCTCTGTTGCCGTATCCGATTTTGTCGCAGGCTGCGATTTGGACGGCGACGGCAGAGTCAATTCCGCCGATGCGCGCCTTCTTTTGCGTAAAAGCGCGCGCCTTGCGGAGCTGTCTGAAACGGATGCCGCCAAGCGGGCGGGCGTACTGGTGTTCGGTGACGTAAACGGCGACGGCAAAGTTAATTCTACCGACGCGCGTTTGCTGCTGCGCTATACCGCGCGGCTGTCCCCTGAAAGCGCTTTGACAATCCGTGTCAAAGCGCCGGAGAGTTCCGCAACCGCAGTCACGACTGTGCCGCCCTCTACGGATTCGGGCACACAGACAACGCGGGACTCGGAGCTTGTGGATATTCCCACCGATCCGCCTGTCACTCTGCCGACAACCACAATCCCCCCGACGACAGTGACGCTGCCGACAACCACCGTGCCGCCTGTAACGACGTATACGCCGGTGCAGCCGGATATTTCCGAGCAGCGGTTTGTGGCGTCGCTGCCGCACAATTCCCTGCTCAGTCCCTACAGCGATCATGGACTGGGAACGGCAAAAATGGTGATTACAAAATCCGATTACGCGGAGATGACGCCGGCAAATTCCGGCAATCTGCGCTCCTATCCGCTGATGAATCCCTATATCAGCGGCATGATCGATTATGTGACCGCAGCGACAACCGATACGTATCATCTGGAATCCGGCGCGAAGATCGAGCTGAAGGACGCCGACTATCTTCCCGCCGGCTATAAAATGCCGACCAACAGGCTATCCGTCGCCGGTATACTCAGCGGCAGCGACGCGACGGCGATCTATTTTAAAACAGACTGGAAAGTGCCTATCTGCGTGCAGTTCCGCCCCCAGTCTTATTTTGAGGGGTACGAGGGCAGAGCGTATAATCTGCGCGCCTTTACTGCGGAGTATATGCAGGTGCAGTTTTACTATACCGGCGGTATTGACGGCAGCTTCAGCTTCCCCGCGGGCAGTGTGTTTGACGGCGCGACCGTAACGACCGCCGCCGCGACGGGTGTGACGACCCTGCGGCTGAATCTCAGCAAGGTCGGCGGCTTCTACGGTTATGATATTTCTTATACCGGAAACGGCTATTTGCGCATTGCCGCGAAAAATCCCGAACAGGGACTTGCCGGTAAGACCATCGTACTTGATCCCGGGCACGGCGGCAGCGACGTGGGCGGCGGCGACCGTACCACCGGCGTTTACGAAGCGCCGATCAATTTTAAGGTATGTACATATTTGCAGGAGCTGCTGACTGCGGCGGGAGCGAACGTGGTCATGACCCGTACCGGGGATGATACCGTGTCCCTTGCCCAGCGCGTGGCAATCACCCGCCGGAATAATGCCGATCTGTTTATGTCTGTTCACGGCAACGAGGCGAGCACTGCGACCGCCTCCGGCGTGGAAGTGTATTATTACTATCCCTTTTCCATGCCTTACGCCCAATGCTTGCAGACCGCGCTTGTCAACGCCTATCGGAGCGGGATCTATGCGTCCGGAACGGAGAATTATAATCGAGCGGATCGGGAGATTCGGTTTTACCCCATGCAGGTCGCCCGGGTGGAGACCTGCCCCGCGGTACTGGTGGAACTGGGCTTTTTGACCAACGCCGTCGAGCGCGCCGCCATGCAAAGCGATGTAAATCAGCAGCTGCTGGCACAGGGACTGTTTGACGGTATCCGCAATTATTTTGCATTGCGGGATTGATCGGGATTGATATGGAACATAAAAATCGGCTTCCGCAAATGAATGCAGAAGCCGATACGACCAATCTGAAATTTTATTCCCCGCTGATGGCGACGTGGCGCTTGAGCGCTTCAAAGCTTTCCGCGCTGATGACATGTTCCATGCGGCAGGCGTCTTGCGCAGCGGTACGGGGGCTGACGCCCAAGCGTACCAGCCAATCGGACAGAAACGTGTGACGCTCATAGATCATCTCCGCGATGGCGCGTCCCTTATCCGTCAGGGTAATGTAGCCGTTATCCGCCATTTCGATATATCCGTTTTCGCGCAGATGCTTCATCGCCACACTGACGCTGGGTTTTGAAAAGGACAGCTCGTTGACAATATCGATAGAACGCACATGCCCGTTCCTCTGCCCGAGCATAAGAATGGTTTCAAGATAGTTCTCTGCGGATTCTTGAATTTTCATATGTTTTGCTCCGTTTATATTTAATATATAACATTATAACGGTATCGGGGGAAAAATTCAATAAAAATACGGAGTTATTTTCAATTTGTACAAAAAATTTATATATTTTATATAAATAACAAATACTGAGATGGAGTGAAGACCATGAAGATCATTGCACACAGAGGCGCGATCAAGCGCGCCCCCCAAAACACCCTGGCGGCATTTCGCGCGGCGCTGGAAATGAATATTGACGGCGTTGAGACCGACGTTCATTTTACCAAGGACGGCAAGGTCGTGCTTTGCCATAATACGGATATTGACGCGACCAGCGACGGCACGGGCTTTATCAACGATATGAGCTTCGACGAGCTGCGCGGCTACGATTTCGGCGGCTATTTCGGCGAGGCGTTCAAGGGCGAAAAAGCGCCGGAACTGACGGAGTTTCTCGAACTGGTGAAAGACGTGGAGATCATCAATATTGAGATCAAAACCCCCCACAACAGCGATTATTCCATTGTTGACGAGACATTGAATGCCGTGGCGGAGCGCGGGCTTTCCAAGCAGCTGCTGATTTCCTCTTTCGATCCTGTGGCGCTGCGCAGAGTGCGGGAGCTGGATCCCGAGATCCGCACGGGGCTGCTTTACGATATGACAAAGGACATCTATCGGGACATTCGCCCCGATCCCGTGGCGTATGCCTTGAAGCTGGGCTGTCGCGCGCTGCACCCCTTTAAATTTAACATTAATGCAAAAATCATCAGCAGAGCCCATGAATACGGCCTTGACGTGAATCCGTGGACGGTGGACAATGTGCGTACCGCCAAGCGTTTGCAGCGCATCGGCGCGGACAGCTTGATTACCAACGTCCCCGACGTGATGGAAAGGTTCAAGGATTAAAAATCAGGTCTCTGCGTTTTACGGAGCGCATATGAATACATTAAACAGACATTATAAGGCTTTAGAGCTGGATAAAATTTTACAGAAGCTGGGGGAGTTTGCCTCCTGTCCCGACAGTGTTGAGGCGGCGCTGGCGATCCGTCCGGAAACGGATCTGCTTGCCGCCCGGCGGCTGCTGCAACGCACCGACGACGCGCATATGCTGCTGGCAAAGTTCGGCGGTCCTGCATTCGGCGGACTGCGGAACGTGGACAACGCGCTGGCAAGAGCCGCTGCCGGCGGTATTTTGAATATGCGAGAGCTGCTGGACATCGCGGAGGTGCTGCGGGTGATCCGTGCCGTCAGTGAATGGCACATGCGGCAGGTGAGCGTGGAAACTGCGTTGGACGGATTTTTCTCCGGTCTGGCGCCCAATCGGTTTTTGGAGGAAAAGATTACGTCTGCCATCGTCTCCGAAGAGGAGATGGCGGACAATGCCTCTGCGGCGCTGGCGGATATTCGCCGTAAAATCAAGCGGCAGTCCGCGTCGATCCGCGAGCGGCTGGATAAGATGATCCATTCCCAGACCTATCAGAAGTATTTACAGGAAGCTATTGTGACCCAGCGCAACGGCAGGTTTGTCGTGCCCGTGAAAAACGAATACCGCTCAGAGATCGGCGGGCTGGTGCATGATACCTCCGGCAGCGGCGCGACGGTCTTTATCGAGCCTGCCGCCGTGGTGGAGGCGAATAACGAAATCAAGGTGCTGCAAAGCAAGGAGCGGGACGAGATCGAGCGGATCCTGACTGCCCTGTCCGCCGAGGCGGGCTTGCAGCGGGCGTCTATTCAAAATTCCTACCGCAACGCGGTGGAACTGGATCTGATCTTTGCCAAGGCGCGGCTTGCCTACGCGATGAACGCCATGTGCCCGGCGCTGAATGACAGCGGGATCGTGGAGCTGAAAAAAGCCCGGCATCCGCTGCTGGAGCGGGAAAAGGTCGTGCCGGTGGATATTTTTCTCGGCGAGCATTTTGATACGCTGGTGATCACCGGTCCCAATACCGGCGGTAAAACCGTTTCGCTGAAAACCGTGGGGCTGCTGTCCTTGATGGCGGCATGCGGGCTGATGATTCCTGCCGGCGACGGCAGCCGCGTCTGCGTATTTCGGCAAATATTTGCCGACATCGGCGATGAGCAGAGCATCGAGCAGTCGCTGTCCACGTTTTCATCTCATATGGTGAACATCATCGACATTTTAAAAAATGCCGGCGACGGCGCGCTGGTGCTGATCGATGAACTGGGCGCGGGAACGGATCCCGTGGAGGGCGCGGCGCTGGCGGTGTCTATTTTGGAAACCTTGCGGGAGCAGGGCTGCAAGATCGCGGCGACCACCCATTACGCAGAGCTGAAAGCGTACGCGTTGGAAACGCCCCGGGTGGAGAATGGGTCCTGTGAGTTTGACGTCGCGTCGCTGCGGCCGACCTATCGGCTGCTGATCGGCGTTCCCGGACGTTCCAACGCTTTTGCGATCACGGAGCGGCTGGGTATGCGATCTGCGGTGGTGGAACGGGCGCGCGCGTTGGTCAGTGAGGATAATTCCCGTTTTGAGACGGTGGTGGATTCCCTGGAACAACGACGGATCGAGACGGAAAAACAGCTTGCGGAGGCGGAAGCGCTGCGGCATCAGGCGGAAACCGCGCTGCGCAGCGCAGCGGACGCGAAAGAAAAAGCCCGCGCGGACGCGCAGCGGGAGCTTGAGGCTGCTCGGGGCGAAAGCCGCCGCATCGTGGAAAAGACTCGCCGGGAAGCCGCCGCGCTGAGTCTTGAGATCGAGCAGCTGAAAAAGGAACTGGCAAAAAAAGAGAATGTCAACGACATCGCGGCGCAGGCAAAACGGATCATGAAGCAGAAACTCTCATCTCTTGATGAGACAGCCGATCCCGTCACCGCCTTTGATGATGACGAGGCTTACGAACTGCCCAGACCGCTGAAGGCGGGCGACCGCGTGAAAATCAGCGGTATCGGCAGTGAAGCGGAGGTGCTTGCTCCCGCAGACAATAAAGGTATGGTATCGGTGCGTTCCGGGTTTATGAAAACCCGCGTGCCCGTTTCCAAGCTGCGGCTTATCGGAGGGCAGAAAAAACAGGAAAAAAAGGCGGTGATCAGTACCTCCGGCGAGAGCCGCGCCTTTGCCAAAGTGCCTGACCGGTGCGACCTGCGGGGGATGAACGCTGACGAGGCGGTATTGGAGCTGGATCGGTTCCTTGACGCCGCGGTCATGGCAAAAATGAGCGAGCTGACGATCGTTCACGGAAAAGGCACGGGGGTTCTGCGCGCCGCGGTGCAAAAATATCTGCGGGGACACCACGCGGTGAAAACATTCCGCAGCGGCGTATACGGCGAGGGAGAAAACGGCGTTACCATTGTCACATTGAAATAACACGGCACGAAAATTTGTTGATTTTTACTAAAAAACACTGCGGGTAAAAAATTTCTTGTATTTTTTATTAAAATTCTATTGAAATCGCGGTTGCTTGTGTGATATACTTACCCTAGAAATAATGATTGTTTCTCAGTTTTTTTTACGGAGGTTCAAACAATGAAAAAAATGAAACTGATTTCGGTTGTTGCTGCTGTATGTGCAGTGCTGTTTGCTTTTTCGATGGTTGCCTCGGCTCGCGTCGTGTTGCTCGGCGATATTAACGGTAACGGCAAGGTGCAGTCCAATGATGCCCGCGGTATTCTTCGCCACGCTGCCCGTTTGGAGTTCATTACAGACGCGGAACAGTTTAACATTGCCGACATCAACCGCGACAGCAAGGTCAATTCCGTTGACGCCCGTTTGGCGCTGCGTATCGCCTCCAGACTTGATGATATAAAAGAGCTGGAAATCCCCGACGGCGACGAGACGACTTCAACCACGGAAGCCCCCACCACTGCGGAAGCGCCGACAACAACGGAAGCTCCCACGACAACGGAGCCTTCCTCAACGCCGATTCCCACAACGCCGCCCACCACAACGGAGCTTGTTGTTGAGATCGTCGGCAGTGATGATAACCCGGTTTCCATTGATATTAATGATATAAAATAAAGTGAATTGCCAAAGACCGCGCTGAACGGCGACAGTACATAACGAAGAAAAAACATAGCCCACTATGATACCTTTCATTTCTTTGAAAGTGTCATAGTGGGTTATAGTTATATGCTTTCGGCCGGTCAAAAAGCTAAATTGCTCGCAGTCGCTCGCAGTTAAATTGATGCCTTACGGCTTCAGCTAAATTGAAAACCTGCGGTTTTCAGCTAAATAAAATTCGCCCATAAGCTCGCGCAGCGAATTTAGCTCCCGAAGGGAATTTAGCTGACCACAGGTCAATTTAGCTCGCCCGCAAGGGCGAATTTAGCTGGGCGCACTTCCTTACGGAAGGCACCCCAAGCGCGGTCTTTTTTTTGCCAAACCTATTGACATTCCCCATGTAATATAGTATAATGCAGAGGCTGTCAAGTAAAAAAACTTTGCAGGCAATGCGGGCGGTGATCTCATGGCAAAGAACTACGATATTGCGCTGTTATACGATTTTTACGGCGACTTGCTCACCGAAAAACGTCGCGCCGTTTTTGAAGATTATTACGATAACGACTTATCGCTCTCTGAAATCGCGGCGAATGAAGGCGTATCCCGCCAAGGTATACATGACACGCTGAAAAAGGGAGAAGAGCAGCTGCGCGGGCTGGAAGCAAAGCTCGGGCTTGCCGCGCGGTTCCGGCAGATTTCCGAAAAGGCGGAGCAGATCATCGCGTTATCAAAAACCATCGCCGATCGGGGCGATCCCGCGATTGCCGCGGCGGCGTTGCAGATCAAACAAACAGCGGAAGAACTTAAAAGTTTAGGATGATTCTATATGGCGTTTGAAGGCTTATCCGACAGACTGGAAGAAACCTTTAAAAAGTTAAGAAGCAAGGGCAGCCTTTCCGAAGCCGATGTAAAAGAGGCCATGCGTACCGTGCGTCTGGCGCTGCTGGAGGCGGACGTCAGCTACAAGGTAGCGAAGGACTTCACCAATTCCGTAACGGAAAAAGCCATCGGCGCAAAGGTCATGGAAAGCCTGACCCCGGCGCAGATGGTCATTAAGATCGTCAACGAGGAGCTGACCGCGCTGATGGGCGGCACGCAGGCGCGTCTTGCCTACGCCGCGCACCCGCCGACAGTCATCATGATGTGCGGCTTGCAGGGCGCGGGTAAAACCACCCACTGCGCGAAGCTTGCCTATAAGCTCAAGAACGAGGGGCATCGCCCCCTGCTGGCGGCGTGCGATATTTACAGACCCGCCGCGATCAAGCAGCTGCAGGTCGTGGGCGAAAAGGTCGGCGTTCCCGTATTTGAAATGGGAACCACCGATCCCGTTGTGATCGCAAAAGAAGCGGTCAAGCTCGCCAAAGACAAGGGCTACGATTATCTGATCATCGATACCGCCGGTCGTCTGCATATCGACGAACAGCTGATGCAGGAGCTGAAAAATATCAAGGCGGAAGTGCGCCCCCACGAGATTCTGCTGGTCGTGGACTCCATGACCGGTCAGGACGCGGTCAACGTGGCGGCTTCGTTTAACGACGCGCTGGGGATCGACGGTCTGATCCTGACCAAGCTGGACGGCGATACCCGCGGCGGCGCGGCGCTTTCCGCAAGGGCAGTGACCGGCAAGCCGATCAAATTCGTCGGCGTGGGCGAAAAGCCCGGCGATCTGGACGTGTTCCACCCCGACCGCATGGCGTCCCGTATCCTCGGCATGGGCGATATGCTCTCCCTGATCGAGAAGGCGGAAATGGCGCTGGACGAGAAAAAGGCGGAGGAGCTGGAGGCGAAGCTGCGCAAGAATAAATTCGACCTCAACGATCTGCTGATGCAGATGCAGGAGGTGCGCAAGCTCGGTTCCATGAAGGATATTCTGGGTATGATCCCCGGCATCGGCAACAAGATCAAGGACGCCGATATTGATGAAAGCGCGCTGGGCAAGACCGAGGCGATCATTCGATCCATGACGCCGCAGGAGCGCGAAAAGCCCGATATTATCAATCCCTCCCGCAAGCGCCGTATCGCCGCCGGCTGCGGTATGCAGGTGGAGGACGTGAACCGTCTGCTCTCTCAGTATAAGCAGATGCAGAAGATGTTCAAGCAGATGAACAGCAAGGGCGCCCGTAAAAAAATGCGCCGCATGGGCAATATGGGCGGCGGTTTCCCCGGCATGATGTAAGCATCATTATTTCGTTTAAATCATGTAAACCTACATGTTTTAATACAATCATCTATATTTTCTTTATTTGGAGGAAAAAACCATGGCAGTAAAAATTCGTCTTCGCCGTATGGGCGCAAAGAAAGCTCCGTTCTATCGCGTTGTCGTTGCGGATTCCCGTTATCCCAGAGACGGCAGATTCATTGAAGAGATCGGTTACTACAATCCCGTTTCCGAGCCTGTTCAGATCAACATCGACAGCGAAAGAGCAAAGCATTGGATTTCCGTCGGCGCACAGCCCACTGATACCGTTAAGACTCTCCTTAAGAAGAGCGGTATTACGGAATAATCCTGTTTTCCCACTACATCTTACTAAACAGGAGGAATCGTAATGCAGGAGCTGCTTACAGAGCTTGCAAAGGGTCTTGTTGAAGACCCCGCGGCAGTCAACGTGACCGTTGACGAGCCGGACGAGAACGGCTGCACCGTTTACCACCTGCACGTCGCCGCTGACGACATGGGCAGAGTCATCGGTAAACAGGGCAGGATCGCCAAGGCGATCAGAACGGTCATGAAAGCGACCGCCGTAAGAAACAATCAGAAAATTCAGGTTGAAATTGACTGATAAAAAAGGTGCTGTCTGACAGCGCCTTTTTTGTTTTACGGGAAATTTCTCCGTTTCCTATGAAAAAAGAATTTAACGCCCGCCGATTTCTCTTAATGCGGAGTGCGGAATGCGGAATGCGGAATTTCGGAACCGCTTCGCGGTTGGATTTATAGATAAAACGGGTACACAATCCTGTAGATAATATGTAAGGTCCCCTCTTGTAGGATCGTGGATTTATCTGTAAAATGATTAGTTGTAAAAAACCAAATACAGCATTACCGCAAACAAGAAGGAGACCTTACAATGAACAGTATACTCTATGTTGGCTTAGATGTCCATACCACAAATTACACAATTTGCACTTATGAGCCGGAATTTGACAGAATTTCAAGAGAAATACAGGTACCGCCGGATTACAGAAACATTCAGAAGTACATAAACAGACTTCTTAAAGACAAAGGA
>JAFVBH010000010.1 GCA_017480115.1 Clostridia bacterium | reverse complement strand
CCCGCCGGGCACCGGTAAGACGCTGCGTGCCCGCGCGGTAGCAGGCGAAGCGGACGTTCCGTTGTTCTCCATCTCCGGCTCTGATTTCCTTGAAATGTACGTCGGCGTAGGCGCGGCGCGTGTACGCGATTTGTTCGATCAGGCAAAGAAAAACGCCCCGTCGATTATCTTTATCGATGAGATCGACGCCGTCGGCAGACACCGCGGCGCCGGCATGGGCGGCGGTCACGACGAGCGCGAGCAGACGTTAAATCAGATGCTGGTGGAAATGGACGGCTTCGGCTTTAACGAGGGCGTTGTCGTTATCGCGGCGACCAACCGTCCCGACATTCTCGACCCGGCGCTGCTGCGTCCCGGTCGTTTTGACCGGCAGGTCACCGTTTCTTACCCCGACATCAAGGGCAGAACGGAGATTTTGCAGGTACACGCCAAGCACCCCTACAAGCCCCTCGCCCCCGACGTCAATCTGGAGGATATAGCCAAGCAGACCGTCGGCTTTACGGGCGCGGATCTTGAAAACCTGCTGAACGAGGCGGCGCTGCTGGCAGCCCGCCGCAACCTCAAGGCGATCACGATGAAAGAGATCGAGGAAGCCACCATGAAGGTCATCGTCGGCACTGAGAAAAAGTCCCATAAGCGTACGCAGGAGGATAAGCGGATCACGGCGTATCATGAGGCAGGTCACGCCATTGCGACCTTCTTCCAGCCGAATCAGGATCCCGTCACCCACGTCTCCATCATTCCCCGCGGCATGGCGGGCGGCTTTACGCTCTCCCGCCCCGAGCAGGATACGATGTATATGTCCAAGACGCATATTTTAGAGGAAATCGTCGTGCTGCTGGGTGGCCGTGTTGCCGAAGCGCTGACCATCGGCGATATCAGCACCGGCGCGTCCAACGACATCGAACGCGCCACCGATCTTGCGCGCGGTATGGTCACCAAGTACGGCATGAGCGAAAAGCTGGGTCCCGTCAGTTACGGCAGCGGCGATCACGAGGTATTCCTCGGCATGGATTACGGCAACGTCAAGAACTACTCCGAAGCTACGGCGGCGGAGATCGACGAAGAGGTCAACCGCATCATCGCCGACGCGTACAAAAAGTGCGAGGACATTCTCAACACCCACATGGATAAGCTGAAAGAGCTTGCCGAATATCTGATTGAACATGAGAAGATCGACGGCAACGACTTCAAGGCGTTGATGGAGGGTGTACGCAACACCGCCACGGAAACGTCCGCCGACGCTGAAACTGCGAACGCCGAAGCGCCCGCAGATGCACAGGCGCCGACCGACGCAGCACCCGAAGAATAATATAACAAATAAAAACGGGTTGACCGCGTGTCAACCTGTTTTTTATGAGGAACGATCAATATGCCACTTATTTCAGCACAAAATATAACCGCCGGCTTTGCCGACAAAACGCTGTTTGCCGACGCGTCCTTTGAAATTCAAAAGGGGGAGCGGATCGGGCTAATCGGCGCCAACGGCGTGGGTAAAACCACGCTGTTCAAGCTGATCCTGCGGCAGCTGGAGCCGATGGAGGGGCGGCTTATTATCCCCGAATTTACTAAAATCGGCTGCGTTGAGCAGCACACCTGCAGCGATTTCACCGTCACCGCGTATGAAGAAGTACTCAAGGTTTACGACGACGTCGCCGCCATGGAGCGGGAGCTGGAACGCTTAAACGCCGCGCTTGCCGCGGGCGATCCCGACCCCGCGCTGCTGGAACGGCAGGAGACGCTGCGGGAGCGATTTGAAGCCCGGGACGGTCTGACCTACCGCGCGCGCGCCCGCTCCGCCCTGACAGGGCTGGGCTTCACATTGGAAGAAACCGACGCCAACGTGGGCATTTTAAGCGGCGGACAGCGCACAAAAATCAGCCTTGCAAAGCTGCTGCTTTCCGGCGCGGATCTGATTTTGCTGGACGAGCCCACCAACCATCTCGATACCGAAAGCGTAGAATGGCTGGAAAATTTCCTGAAAAAATACACCGGCGCGGCGATCATCATCTCGCACGACCGCTATTTCCTTGACCGCACCACCGAAAAAACCATGGAGATCGAGGGCGGCAGATTCTTTTTTACAAAGGGCAATTACTCCGTCTATCACGCGCTGAAACAGGAGCGTATCCTGACCGAACAGCGGGAGAATGAGAAGATCGAAAAAGAGATCAAGCGCCTTGAAGCGATGATCGAGCAGCAGCGCGGCTTTAACCGGGAGCGCAATTTCATTACCATCGCGTCGAAAGAAAAACAGATTGAGCGGCTGAAAAAAGATCTGCACGAAACCGTCCGCGCAAAGGGAGATATGAAGCTCTCCTTCCCCGTCGCGTCGGAAAGCGGCAACGAGGTCTTGACGGTCAACCGCCTGAGCAAGGGCTTCGGCGATAAACAGCTGTTTGCAGACGTTTCATTTTTCATAAAGAAGCGGGAACGCATATTCCTGCTGGGTCCCAACGGCTGCGGAAAGACTACCCTGCTGCGGATCTTGATGAACCAGCTCACCGCCGACAGCGGCAGTATTCTGTACGGCGCGGGCGTGCGGACGGGCTATTTTGAGCAGACGCAGAACGCCCTGCGCAGCAATAAAACCGTGCTGGCAGAGGTCTATGACGCATTTCCGACTATGTCCGTTCCCGAAATCCGGTCGATTTTGGCGGCGTTTTTATTCCGCGGAGACGACATTGACAAGCATATGGATGCGCTGTCCGGCGGCGAACGGGCAAAGATCGCCCTTTTGGAAATTATGCTGCGCGGCTGCAATCTGCTGATCTTGGACGAGCCCACCAACCATCTGGACATCGGTTCCCGCGAGGTGCTGGAGGACGCGCTGTCCGCCTACGAGGGCACGGTGATCTGCGTTTCCCACGACCGTTATTTTATCAACCGCGTCGCCACAAAGCTCCTGTATTTTCACGGCAGCGAGATCAAAACGCTGGACGGCAACTACGATACCTACCTTGCCGTACGCGACGGCATTGTCAACGAACAGCAAAAGCCGGATAAAGAAAAAAAGAGCGATTACTTACAAAAAAAAGAAGCGGAAAAAGCCGCGCGCATGCGGCAGTCCCGCCTTGCGAAGCTGGAGCGGGAAATTGCCGAAGCGGACGCACAGGAACAGCGCGTACAGGACGAATTGAACAACCCGTCCGTCTCCGCAGATTACGTACGGATCACCGAGCTTTCCAAAGCCCTTGCCGCCCTGCACGAAAAACAGGAGGCGCTGATGGAGGAATGGGTCAAATTAAGTGAGGAATGAGAAGAGAGAATTTACAGGGAAGAGGAATAAGGGAATAGGGAAAAGGTGTGGAACCGCTTCGCGGTTGGATTTGTAAAAAGATGGGCTCACAATCTTGTAGAGATGCCCATTGGGCATCCGTTGGTTTTGCGCATAACCCGGCGGACGCCCGCTGAGCGTCCCTACAAGCGTGTGCCTATTTTGTGTCTACAAAATTCAAATCGCGATTTCCGAAATTCCGAATTACGCACTCCGCATTCCGCATTCGTTGCCGCAAATTTGTAGGGATGCCCATTGGGCATCCGTTGATTTTGCGCATAACCCGGCGGACGCCCGCTGGCCGTCCCGACAGGGTTGTGTGCCCACCTTTCTATAAATCCAAATCGCGCAGCGATTTCCGAACCTCCTACCTCTTCCCTCCTACCTTTTACCTAAATTCTGATTTATCGAAAAGCGATAAATCAGAATTTACTTGTAATTTCCCCCGTCCATATGCTATAATCTGTCAGAGAATATCGGAAGGGTGATTCTTATGGATAAAATCAAACTCGGCATTATCGGCGTGGGGAATATGGGGTCGAGCCATTTGCGCAATATCATCGACGGCAAGTGCCCCGAGATCGCGCCGGTCGCGGCGGCGGATATCGATCCTGCCAGGCTGGCATGGGCAAAGGAGCAGCTGCCCGGCATTTTGACCTTTGACACTGCGGACGCGCTGATCCATTCCGGCGCCGTCGACGCGGTGCTGATTGCCACGCCCCACTATTTTCACCCGCCGATGACCCGGCAGGCGCTGGAGGCGGGGCTGCACGTCATGAGCGAAAAACCCGCCGGCGTGTACACAAAGGACGTGCGCGAACTGAACGAATTTGCAAAAACGCAGGATAAGACGTTCGCCATTATGTTCAATCAGCGCACCAATCCGCTGTATAAAAAAATGCGGGAGATCGTACAAGGCGGCGCATACGGCGAGCTGAAACGGGTCAACTGGATCATCACCGACTGGTTCCGCACTCAATTCTACTATAATTCCGGCTCGTGGCGCGCCACATGGGCGGGCGAGGGCGGCGGCGTGCTGCTGAATCAGTGCCCGCATCAGCTGGATCTCTGGCAGTGGATCTGCGGTCTGCCCTGCAAAATTCGGGCGGTCTGCAAGGTCGGGCAGTGGCATGATATTGAGGTTGAGGACGACGTTACGATCTTTGCCGAATATCCCAACGGCGCAACGGGCGTGTTCGTCACCACCACCGGCGATTGCCCCGGCTCCAACCGTTTGGAGATCACCCTTGACCGCGCCAAACTGGTCTGTGAAAACGATAAGCTGATGATGGCGGAGCTGCCGCAGAATACCTCCGAATTTATACAGTCCGCGCAAAGCGGCTTTGATAAAATGCCGTTCGAGTACAAGGAGGTAGCGTGCCCCGGCGAGAATTTGCAGCATGTGGGCGTGCTGAACGAGTTTGCGGCGCATATCCTGCACGGCGCGCCGCTGACTGCCGAGGGCGCAGAGGGAATCCGCGGGCTGTCCATCTCCAACGCGGCGTTCCTCTCCTCCTGGACAGGAACGGACGTGGAACTGGTGGACGGCGACGACCCGATGATCCATCTGGAAGATCTGTTCCTCGCACAGCTCAACGAAAGACGCGCCGCGTCCCGGCTGAAAACCAATGTGGTCGCGTCCGTGCAGGCGGATATGTCCTCCACGTTCTGATAGAACGGCGCGCTGCGACGATCTTTAAAAAAATTGCAAATACAAAAAAGAGAAGCAACTGCATTACGGCAATCGCTTCTCTTTTTTATTTATTCTTTCCAAACAATATGCTGTTGATTGTGTCAAACAACCGGCTGAACAGCCATGTCAGCGCGGCGGTACACGCCGCAGCGCTGAAAATCAGCGCAAACTTATTGATTTGCGGGCAGTATTTTGCCAGCACAAGCATCGGCAGCCGCTGAAGAATGTAGATCCAGAACATGTTCTTTCCGATCCATAACAGCGCCTTGTTGCAAATTGTAAATTTCATCAAAACGAGAAGGATCACCGCCATCATAAGGCAGCCAGAAATGAGAAACAGCAGCAGCCGGTGCCGCCACATATAAAGGATATGCGTGGCTGCAAACAGCGCGACGGCGCAAACCAGCAGGCCCCAATAAACAAGGTTGTTCCTTTGGCTGCGCTTTTCAATCGCGGGTCGCAGGAGAGAATACCACATGCCCAGTGGATAGAACAGGATCGTATTCCACCAATACGAATCGCGTCCCGCGTACCACAGCGCGGCGATCAAGCCGACGCTGAACACGCTCGTAAGCGCGGCGCCGATCACAAACCGCTCCCGCGCACAGAGAAACGCGATATAAGTGAGCGCGTACAGACACAGAATATCGAACATAAACCAGTTGCTGTTGCCGAATCCGCCCCAGCCCGTAAACGCCAGCACGATCTGCAGCGGCGTGTACCGCTTGCCCATCAGCAGATTCACCGCCAGATACAAGACCAACGCTGCGGCAAAGCTGAGCCACACTTTCCCCAAACGGTAACGGGGCATACGTTTCGCATAGCCCGGCTTTCGCCGCAGGGACTCCGCGATCCCGTAGCCGGAAAAGAACAAAAACGGCACGACGACCAGCTGTCCGGGATACAGATAATCCGTAAAAATGCGGTCGTCCCACGTGCCGCCGCGGTACCCCTGCCAGCTCACCGTATAGCACATGAATACCAGCACGGTGAAAATACCGTTGATCGCCGTGGTGGATGTAACGGACATTGCGTCGCCGCGAAACGCCTTGCCGCTGTATTTGATCCCCCAAAGACATAAAACGGCAAGGGGAATGTAAAATAAACTCATATCGATCCCTCCGGGAATCATTGTCTGCCTGTTTACTCTGCAAGCTGCCAGACGAATTGTCGATGCTGCGCCCGATATGCGCAGCGTTCGCGGGCAAGGTTCAGGTATCTATATCTGAAAATTCTACAATGTCGTTGGGCGTGCAATCCAAAATGCAGCATAAGTGTTCTACAGTCAGGAGCGTAATATTTTTCCCTTTTTTCAACGCGTCAAGGGTCTTGTTGTCGATTCCCGCCTTGAGCAAACGATATTGTGAAATTTGTTTCTTTTCCATCGTCCTCCATAAGGGCGCGTAGCTGATCACAGTATCACTCCTTGTGTATATCTTCACAAGGATATTGTATGCTGAAAAAACTTTTTTCAACATTGTGGACAATCCCACAATATTCTGCTATACTGAATATTGTGACAATATTCACAATGCCCGTGTGCAAAAAATTCATTTCCCTTGTATTTTCAGCATGCGGTGCGCGGGGCGCTTGTTCGCTGCCCGAGATCAAAAGGAGGAAACAAAATGAAAACGAAGAAAATCCTGTCTGCGTTCCTTGCGGCGCTCATGATCTTCACGCTTTTGCCCATAGGGACGTTCGCCGAAGATGAAAACGTCGTGGACAGCGGCGTATGCGGAGAGAATCTGACATGGACGCTGGACGCGGACGGCACGCTCACCATCAGCGGCGAGGGCGACATGGCGGACTATGGTAATGGCTGGGACGAATCGCCATTTTATAATTATGACATCAAAACGGTTATCACAACAGACGGTGTGACGAGCATTGGTGATTATGCATTTTATAAACACGACACATTGACAGAAATCACCTTTTGTGACTCTCTTGTCACTATAGGCAGATGGGCGTTCGGTCATTGTAACGGTTTGACCACAGTAGTCATTCCGAAAACCGTGCATGTCATCGACGATTATGCGTTCGGCAAATGTAGCTCCTTAAAAAAGGTCATTTTTGAGCCCGGATTCACCCTATATCCATGGGCACATCACATCGCAGACACATCTGGAAACTACATTGGTGAGGGCACATTCTATTCTTGTATCGCGCTGAAAGAAATTGTGATTCCTGTAGAAATGCAAGATATTCCCAGCTATATGTGTTACAGTGCGGATTTTGATGCGGTGTATTATACTGGCTCGCAGACGCAGTGGGAGGCGATTACATGGGGAATTGATAATTACCACATCACGCAGTGTGAAAATATTGTCTTTAATTACATCTACACGCCCGCGTCAAAACCGGTTCTTACAGAGACAACTTTACTGACGACTACGACCCAGGCACCGACAACGCCCACTGCGCCGCCGACCACGACAGCTGCGCCGACCACAACGGCGGCGCCGACCACAACGACAGCGCCGACAACCACGGCAGTGCCGACAACCACGGCAACGCCGATGACTACGGCAGTACCGACCACAACGGCGGCGCCAACCACCACCGCTGCACCGACCACAACCGCAGTACCGACAACCACCGCAGCCCCCACGACCACGGCTGCGCCGACTACAACCGCCGCGCCCACGACCACGCAGTCTGCAACCACTGCGCCCGGCGTTATCACGCCCCCGACGTTCGGGGAAACGACCGCTCCGGCGCAGATTCTGCGCGATATTCCGCAGGCAAAGGTGGATGAATCCGCAAAGCGTGTGACGGCGTTGCCCGGACAGTCCGCGTCCGCGCTGAAAGCCCTGTCGGACGGGGAGATCCGGATCACGGACAAGAACGGCGATCCCCTTGCGGATACCGCGCTTGTGGGCACCGGCGCGCAGGTCGTGCTGCCTGACGGCACGGCGTATACCGTCATTGTACCCATGGATAACAACGGCGACGGTAAGGTCAATTCTGTTGACGCCCGCAACGCGCTGCGCGCAGCCGCGCGGCTGGATACGCTCACCGGCGCGTATTTCCTCGCCGGCGACGCCGACGGCAACGGCAAGGTCAATTCCGCCGACGCACGAAAAGCCCTCCGCATCGCGGCACGACTGGACGCAGTCAGCATATAACATATTTTCATTGCCCGGGAACAACGGTTCTTGCCGATTGTTCCCGGGCGTTTGTTTTGATGTTATGCACGTAACTTCGCTTGTTGTCCGTTGTTTTTGCGCATAACCCCGGCGGACAGCCTTGTAGGGATGCCCACTGGGCATCCGTCGATTTTGCGCGTAATTTGACGGACGGCCGGTGGCCGTCCCTACAAGCGAAGTCCGATATTTTGATTTATAAAATCCAAATCGCGGAGCGATTTCTGACATTCCGCATTCCACCCTCCGCATTCCGCATTAATTTGCGCCGTGCTACCCGTTTCCGGTCATTTATTCTATAAGTCCAACTGCGGAGCGGTTCCGACATTCCGCACTCCGCATTGAGTTGTACGATAAGTCCGTTGGGATGCAATCCCATAATATTCTGCCATACTGAACATTGTGACAATATACACAATGTTCAGTATGCAAAAAACTCATTTTTCTTTAACTATCGATCTTGTAATTTTCATCGATTGCGGCGGAAGCGCTTATGTTTGCAAGCCTTTGGGTCGCGTGGGTCTCTGAATAAGAATATGTAATACCGTTGCGTTTGCTGCCGTTTGCCGACAGCGCTTCCGTTAAATTTATTATATTTGTGACGCCGCCCGGCACATCTTCGGTAAATAAAAACAGCTTATCCAAGACGAGATCGCATCTGTTGCTCGCGCTGAGATGATCCGCGCCAAGCACAACACCAACTTTTATTATTCGATGTGTCGAATTTTTGTATGTGATATATATATGCTCACTGCTCGCCTCTAAATTGGTCTGTATTGTTCCGTCATCTTTGTAGAACGTATTGATATTAGAAACCACGTAACTGTTTTGCAGCTTTTCTAAAAACTCCTCATAGGTTGGGCACAGGTCTATCAAAAAGCTTTTAAATGCATTCTCAAAATATTCTTTTAAATTGTTTTGGGAATCAATATCACCAGACAGATTTGTATAGCGGTTTTCTCCCTGGAAAAGTGTGCCGTTTTCCGATATTTGGATATTGTCTCCGGCGTTTATTGTAAACGTATTTGTTTTAACGTCACATGCCACGGCGTTCCATGTGAATGACGCCAGATAATCCCTATAATCCGTGTAGACTTTTTTGCCTGCCCTGCCGGCGGAATATGTGTCAATTTCACGTTCAGACAGCTGCAGCGCTTGCCCATTGCCGTTTATCAGCAGGTAATCGCCCGCACCGTTTGCTTTCCATACGCCCGCTAAAAACGACAGCATTTGGGTATCGTCGATAAATTTTTGTTTTGCGCCGCGATTGGATACCGTGCCGCAGCCGCTGAGTATCGCCAGCACCAACGCAGTTATAACGCACAGCGTGATAATTCTTGACCTCATAAATCTCACCTTTCATTATTGTGTTGATAATGTTATAGTAAATATATTTACTAAAGTCAATAGTAAATTTATTTATTTGATAAAATATAGGTATCAGCATAAATAACGGAGAATGATAATACAATTTACCTATATAAAACGAATACGCGATCTTAGAGAGGATAGCGATAAAACGCAGCAAGAAATAGCGGATATACTCGGTACCTCACAAACCATGTATGCCCGCTATGAACGCGGCACAAATGAATTACCGATTCGGCACCTCATAAAATTGTGCAATTACTACAACGTCAGCGCAGATTATATTTTGGGGCTGACCAATGATCCTCGACCGACAAAATAACGCGCTCTTCCTCATAGGACATCGCCTCCGGGACATATACTATCCCGGAGGCGGTTTTTATGTTTCAATATTTCAGCAGACTGATTTTTTTTGCGCTGCATCTGAGCGATTACGGCGTATTCCCGAAAACACTGTCAAAAGAAGAAGAGGAAACGCTGGTCGCCCGCAAGATGCGCGGCGACAAACATGCGGAAAAAGCGCTGGTGGAACACAATTTGCGACTGGTCGCCCATGTCATCAAAAAATATTACGCCGATAATAATGAACAGGACGATCTAATCTCCATCGGCACCATTGGGCTGATCAAGGGGATCGCCAGCTTCGACCCCGCAAAGGGCGCCCGCCTCGCCACTTACGCCGCGCGATGCATCGAAAATGAGATCTTGATGTATTTCCGCGGAAAAAACAAATACAGTTCGGATATTTCCATCAGCGATCCGATCGAGACGGATTCCGAGGGAAATCCGCTGACGGTCAGCGACATTCTCTCCACCGAGGACGGCACGGTGGACAATATGATTCATGACGAGAGCATTCAGTCGCTACGCAGGCTCATAACAACCATGCCGCGGGGACGGGATAAAAAAATCATCACCTTGCGTTACGGTCTTGACGGCAAAAAACCGCTCACACAGGAACAGACCGCCAAAAAGCTGGGCATCTCCCGCTCTTATGTTTCCCGAATCGAATCCCGCGTGCTGGGCGAACTGTCGGAGAAGATTGATAAAGGTAAATTCTGATTTGCGGGGCGTTTACGCCCCGACAAATCAGAATTTATAACGTCAAGGAGCAAGGATTGAGCGCCGAGGGGCAGTTAAAAAAGAGGTACACCGCCGGGTGAACCTCTTCGCATGGTTTTCTGAATCAGTCAGAAGTATAAGGCATGAGCGCAAGATGGCGAGCTCTCTTGATCGCTGTGGTCAGCTCTCTCTGATGCTTCGCGCAAGTGCCGGTAACGCGGCGGGGAAGAATCTTCGCTCTCTCCGACGTATAGCGGCGCAGCTTCGCGATGTCCTTATAATCGATGAACTCGGTCTTTTCCACGCAGAACTGGCAAACCTTTTTTCTGCCCTTTCTGCCGGGACGACCGCCCTTTTCCTTATCGTAAGGCATTATGAATTTCCTCCTTATTAAATGTTAGAACGGAAGCTCATCATCCAGCGGGATTTCGTCGGCAAAATCGTCGGCGCCGCCGGTGCTGAAAGACGCGTTATTGGCGGGCGCTGCCGCAGGCGCGGCGCTTTGCGTGCCGGACTCGGCTTTGGAGCCGCAGAAGCTGGCATTGCTGACGACGATCTCCGTTACATAGCGTTTATTGCCGTTTCTGTCGTCATAGCTGCGGGTCTGGATAGAACCCTGCACGGCGATCATGGAGCCTTTACGGAAATATCTTGTAATAAACTCCGCCGTCTGGCGCCATGCGACGCAGTTGATAAAATCAGCCTGCCGCTGTTCGCCGGCGCGGACGTATCCGCGGTCAACGGCGACGGTAAAGGTTGTAACGGAAAGTCCGGTATTCGTCGTACGCAGCTCCGGGTCGGCAGTCAATCTGCCCATAATAATGGCTGTGTTAAGCATGATGATAAACCTCCGGTCGGTATTTCCCGATGAAAAATACCTTATTTCTTTACGATGAGAGAACGGATAACACCGTCGGTGATATTGAAATTACGGTCAAGCTCGGCGGGGAACTCCGGCTCGGATTCATAATCGAATACGACGTAGTAACCCTCGGTCTCGTAATTAATGGGATAGGCAAGCTTTCTGACTCCCCATTCATCGACGTTTTCCACGGTGGCATGCTTCTCGATCAGAGCCTTGAACTTCTCGACGAGCGCCTTTGCCGCCTCCTCTCCGTTCTTAACGGAGCAAACCATAACGGTTTCGTACTTTGCTGTCATTTGAGGCACCTCCTTTTGGACTTATGACCCCTTATCCGTGGGGCAAGGAGTCGTGTTATATCTCACGACATTTTCATATTGTAACAGAAAGGAAAAAATAAGTCAAGCCCTATTTTACCGGGATTTTACGCTCTGTGGTTCATAAAAAGTTAACAGAATAAATGTTCGACAGTTTTGCAGATTTCCTTGACAAAACATTTGTGCGGTGCTATTATTTGCACACAGCACCCCCCCGAAACGAGCTGCGGACGGGCGTGTAAATGCAATCTTATATGAACCAGGAGGTTTCGGTATGAACTATTTTACGAATGGGAACAACGCCATACAGGCGGACACAAACGCGGAGGCGCTGCGCAAGCGCCGCATCGGCATACGGCTGGCGGAGTTGCGCGGAGATAAAACCCAAGGCACCGTAGCGGAAAAACTCGGCGTATCCACCGCCGCGATCTCAATGTACGAGAACGGCAAGCGCATGCCCAAGGATACGCTGAAGCGCAGAATTGCGAACCTGTACGGGAAGTCGGTAGAGGAAATCTTTTTTGCAGAATGATGCGAATTTCACCGCAAACAACCATAAGAACGGAGGGAAGCGCCATGACTACACAGGAGTACCTTGCACAGGTGCGGCGCACCGACGCGCAGATCGCCGCAAAGGAGGCGAGGATCGAGGAGCTGCGCGCCTATGCCCGGCGAATCGGTTCCATGCATTTTGAAAACACCAAGGTACGCTCGTCAAAATGCGCCTCAAACCTGTGTCTGGATTCCATTCTTGATAAAATTGACGCAACGGTTAAGCAGGAAGAGGAAGCCCTTGCCGTGCTGGGGAAGCAGATCGGACAGGTTTCCGCAGTCATCGCGGAGTTAACGGATTACGACGAAAGTCTGTGCCTGTCGCTGCGGTATATCAAGCTGCTGCCGTGGCGGGCGGTCGCAGACGCCATGGGGCTTTCCCAGCGGCAAGTCGCCAGAATCCACCTGCGAGCGCTGGAACATATAAAAATTCCAACGGAATAACAACGGATAAGGGACAAAAAGCGCTGTGTGTTGCACCGCTTCTGCTGCATGTAACTTCTGATTTATCGGCTTCGCCGATAAATCAGAAGTTACCCAATTTTTACATAATCCCGTCCAAATATTACGTGCCGTGTGTGCGGCATTGCGCATATGCTATACTATGCATGAAAGACGTAAAGGGAGGGATACACATGAAGAAAAGGACAGTGCGTCGAGTGATTCTTGCAGTGGTCAGCGTCGCCCTGCTGGCGGCGCTTGCCGTCGTTGGTATCTATACGCTGATGATTTACGGTACGATCTCGGGGCTGGGTAAATATTTCGGCGAATATAACAGGATCACAGTCACGTATGCGGACGGCTCTTTTATCCGCAACAAGGGCGGCGAGAGGTACGAACACGTGCTGTCGGGCGGCAATACGCTGTTCTTCCTCAGCGAACACGAATGCACGCTCAAGCTGGGCAGAACGTCGCAGGAAACGGCGGGCAAACGGTATGATGTGGAAAGCTATGCGTTTAATCCTTCCGGCTATGTCACCGTACACAGTCTCGGTTATCGGCAGGGGGACAGCGATACGCTGATCGCAGAGGATATGTACTATTTATTTAACTTTTCCGGCGATACGGCAGAAAAATTTTCCTCTGCCGCGGCGCTGACCGCCTATTGCGGAGAACGGCATATCTATTTCAGCGCAACCTATACGTATCAGCCCGGCGGCAGCGTCGTCGATACAGGAGAAACAGGTTTATAGGGGAAGCGCATATAGATGCGACCGGCACGAAATTGCCGGTCGTTTTCATTTTACAGATCAGACAAAACTATTGATTTCACCGCATGTTTCCGATATAATGAACAGTATATAGAATCAGAGAAGGAGAATTTACCATGAGAGCCATTGTAACCGTGACCGGCAAGGACAGAAAAGGCATTATCGCCGACGTCTGCCGCGTGCTTGCCGACAAAGATATAAACGTCCTGGACATCAGCCAGACCGTCATGCAGGACTTTTTCACCATGATCATGCTGATCGACACCGAGGACTGCGCGCTGTCCTTTGCGGAGCTGGGCGCGCATCTGACGGAAAAGGGCAAAGCGCTGGGGCTGGAGATCCGCATACAGCGGGAGGATATTTTCAACGCCATGCACAAAATTTAACGGAAAGCGGTAGACATCATGTTAAACCATGCAGATATTTTAAGCACCCTCGATATGATCGACCATCAGCACCTGGATATACGTACGGTGACGATGGGCATCTCCCTGCTGGACTGCGCGGACAGCGACATCGACCGGTGCGCCGAAAAAATTTATACAAAAATCACGACCAAAGCGGCAAAGCTGGTGGAGACCGCCGAGGCGATCGAAACGGAATTCGGGATCCCCATCGTCAATAAGCGAATCTCCGTCACGCCGATCTCCCTTGTCGCCGCCGCCTGCGCCGCCGTCGATTATACCCCCATCGCGAAAGCGCTGGATCGGGCGGCAAAGACCTGCGGCGTCAACTTCATCGGCGGGTTTTCTGCCCTTGTGCAAAAAGGGTTTACCGAAAGCGACCGCAAGCTGATAAAATCCATTCCCGCCGCGCTGGCGACGACGGATTTCCTCTGCTCCAGCGTTAACGTCGCCTCCACCAAGGCGGGCATCAATATGGACGCGGTAAAGCTGATGGGGCAAATTATCCGTGAAACCGCGGAAATCACCAAGGATAACGACGGTATGGGCTGCGCAAAGCTGGTGGTATTTGCCAACGCGGTGGAGGATAACCCGTTTATGGCGGGCGCGTTCCACGGCGTGGGCGAACCGGAATGCGTCATCAATGTAGGCGTCAGCGGCCCCGGCGTGGTCTATCACGCGTTACAGGACTGCAAGGGCGCGCCCTTTGACGTTGTGGCGGCGACCATCAAAAAAACGGCGTTCAAGATCACCCGTATGGGACAGCTGGTCGCGCAGGAAGCGTCCAAGCGGCTGGGCGTTCCGTTCGGGATCGTGGATCTCTCCCTCGCGCCTACCCCCGCAAAGGGCGACAGCGTGGCGCGCATATTGGAAGAAATGGGGCTGGAGGTCTGCGGCACTCACGGCACGACAGCGGCGCTGGCGCTCTTGAACGACGCGGTAAAAAAAGGCGGCGTGATGGCGAGCAACCACGTGGGCGGTCTGTCCGGCGCGTTTATCCCCGTCAGCGAGGACGAGGGCATGATCGAAGCGGCAAAGTCCGGCGCGCTGCACCTCGACAAGCTGGAAGCCATGACCTGCGTCTGCTCCGTGGGACTGGATATGATCGCCGTGCCCGGCGATACCCCGGCGGAGACGCTCTCCGCCATCATTGCGGACGAGGCGGCGATCGGTATGATTAATCAAAAAACCACCGCTGTGCGTATCATTCCCGCCATCGGGAAAAAAATCGGGGATTCACTGGAATTCGGCGGACTGCTCGGCTCCGCGCCCATCATGCCCGTGCATCGCTTCTCCTCCAAGGCGTTTATCGATCGCGGCGGACGCATCCCCGCGCCGTTGAACAGTCTGAAGAATTAATCATTAAATTCTGATTTAGCGTAGGAAGATCGGCACACGATCCTGTAGGGACGGCCATTGGCCGTCCGTCGGGTTACGCGCAAAATCAGCGGACGGCCGGTGGCCGTCCCTACAAGCGAGTGTGCCCATTTTGCGTCTATTAATCCAAATCGCGCAGCGATTTCCGAACCTCCTACCTCATCCCTCCTACTTCCTCCCTAAATTCTGATTTGCGGTACCTGACAATTTACCCGTAAAAAACGATCATACATATACGAATCCCGCAAAACTTAGATTCAGAAAGGATTGCTTTCCATGAAGAAAAAACTTTGTCTTTGCATCGCTTTTGTCCTGATCATCACGGTGTTTTCTGCCTGCGGAAAAATCAAGCCGTCGGATTTTAAGGGCCAGGATTACACAATCCCGGAGCTGGATCTCAGCGTCAAGCCCGTGTTGCTGCCGGAACAATTCAGCTATCTGTACGATCTTGTGACCGTGGCGGACGATGCGGATTATCTGGCGCATCCCGACAGCGTCCTGTTGAAGAACGGCAATATTCTCACCATGTTCCCGCAGGGGCACGGCAAAGGCGCGGTACAGACGCGCATCAGCACCGATGGCGGGAAAAGCTGGAACTTATCCTTGCAGAACACCCCTGTCAGCTGGGAAAACTCACTGGAGACCCCGACGGTCTACAGGCTGCAATTCACCGACGGCGCGACCGCCGATAAGCTGGTGATGATCTCCGCCAACCCGAAATGGCCCGGCATGTCCACAAACGGCGGGTTTAACTGCTCCGTCTCCACCGACGAGGGCATTACATGGACGGAGTTTGAGACGTTTTGGGATAAGGATTCCGACACGCCGGTGGTGCCCATCGTCGCCATGGCGAGCCTGACGCAGTTAAAAGAAAACGGAAAATTCGTAGATAAATGGATGGGATTCTTCCACGACGCCGATTTTTATAACTATAAGTCGATCCTGTCGTTCGATAACGAGGGAAACCCGCAGTGGAGCGCGCCGGAGAAGTATTTTTCCGCTTACAGAAAGATCGAAAAAAAGGCAAAAATGTGCGAGGTCGAGGTAATCCGTTCCGAGGGCGGACAGGGCGATGAACTCTGTCTGCTGGCGCGCAGCAACAGCAAGAAAATGAACGCGCTGATCTCGTTCTCCGACGACGAGGGCATGACGTGGACAAAGCCGAAAGAGGCGCCCGCGGCGCTGAACGGCGAGCGGCATAAGGCGGAATGGACACAGGACGGCAGATTGTTTATCACGTTCCGCTCCATCGAGCGCGGACAGACAGCGGCGACAAACATTGACGCCGGCACGAAAAAAGCGTGGCTCAGCGAGGGCTGGGTGGCATGGGTCGGCGATTATGACGATCTGAAAAACGGTACGGAGGGACAATACCGTATTAAGCTGGCGCATACCTACATCGACGGGCAGACGCAGCCGCAATATTCCGCCAACGCCGACACCGGCTACTGCGGGAACGTGGTTTTGGACGATGGCGCCATCGTAACGTCGTCCTACGGCAAATTCAGTCCCGATCAAAAAACAGCGGACGGCAAAAGCTATAAAACCTATATCTGTTCCAAGCGGATCAAGCTTGCGGATACCGACGAACTGATTGCACTGCTGAATCCATAAACAGAAAAAAACCAAAGCAGGAGATGCTGCCCGCGCAGCGCCTCCTGCTTTTAAAATACGCAAAGTGTAATACAGCGCGGTAAAAACAGCAAAAAAAAGAGCGGGCGCGAAGCCGCTCCTACTGCCCGTGCCGCTAAAGCAGAAGTTACCCCAGCGCTTTACGCAGCGTCATCAGGATAGTCTTTTCCCGTCTGGACACCTGCACCTGGGTCATGCCGAGGGCGGCGCCGGTGGCGCTCTGGGTCTTTCCCTTGTAATAACGCAGCTCGATGATCTCCCGATCCTGCGGTTCCAGCTCAGACAACGCTTTTTTCAACGACAGTCTGTCCAGCACGGGCATTTCCTCGCTGTCCACGGGAATATCCAGCTCGCACTCCCCATCCTCCCGATCAGCGGTCAGGGACAGGGGCGGGATCATGGCGCACAGCAGCACCGCAGTTTCCGCAGGTTCCAGTCCCGCGGCTTCGGAAAGCTCCGTCACGGTGGGCTCCCGATCCAGTTTTTCCGCCAGCGCGTCCCGCAGCCGCATCAGCGCAACGGCTTTTTCCTTTGCCGTTCTTCCGATCTTCACCGCGCCGCCGTCACGAAACAGCCGTTTAATCTCCCCCAGGATCGCAGGCACGGCATAGGTGGAAAAGGCGTACCCCAGCGACGGGTCAAAGCCGTTCGCCGCCTTGATCAGCCCGATACAGCCTGCGCTGTACATATCCTCGTAATCGATCCCTCTGCCGCGAAAGCGTCCGGCGCATTTGCGCACCAGCCCGAGATTTTCCTCAATCAGCCGGTTTCTGTCCGCAGACTCAGTCACGCGCTCTGCCCCGCAGCTTTTTTTCAATGATGACCGTCGTCCCTTTGCCGACCTTGGAGCGCACGGTCAGCTTATCCGAAAAGGTTTCCATAACGGAAAATCCCAGCCCTGAGCGGTCGTCGCCCACGGTGGTAAACAGCGGTTCCATCGCCTGTTTGACGTCCGCGATGCCGCAGCCGCGATCCCGCACGGTGATCCGCAGCCGCTGATCCGCCAGCAGACTTGCCGTTATGTAAATTTTTCCGCCCATTTCCCGATAGGCGTGGACGATGCAGTTGGTCACCGCCTCGCTGACGGCGGTCTTGATATCGCCGATCTCCTCCACCGTGGGTTCCGCCTGCGCGGCGAATGCGGCGCAGACCGCGCGGCAAAATCCTTCGTTGACGCTTTTCGCGTCGACCGTCATTCTGCATTCATTGATTTTTTTCAAAGTGATCCCCCCTTATGAAAATTTTACGATTTTGCTCAGACCGGACATCTTCATGATTTTCTCGTATCGCGGCGTCAGATGCGTGACCTCCGTGGCGCAGCCCAGCGCATGGGCGTGGCGGTACCTGCCCATGACCAGTCCCACGCCGGAGCTGTCCATAAAGCTGACGTCGGAAAAATCCAGCCGCAGCACGCAGGGACGGCACTCGGTCACCTTATCGTCGATTTTTTCCCGTATCCGCGGCGCGGAGTCATGATCGATCTCTCCGGCAAGATACACGTGCAGCGCCTTGCCGTCCACAACCGTTTGTACTTGCATAACAACACCTCACAAAAAAGCGACTGCGCGGCTGCGCCGACGCTTTCGTTCTGCGCCGTCGCCGCTGACCGTTAGGGCAGGTTCGGCGGGCGTTAAAATCTTTTTTATTTTATAAGGAAACGGGGAAGTTTCCCATGAAAAAAAGACAAGCATTTATACCGAGTATAAACGCTTGTCTTTACAAATTCTGTTACAGTATGTCGATAAAAAAGATTATGCTTGGGCAGCGGTCTCTTGCGCCTTGGCTGCCTTTTTCGCGTCCAGCTTTTTCTTTACCGCGTCATAAACCGCCTTGCCGATGTAATAGCCGATCAGACCGTAAAGCACGCCCAGCACCGCGCCGCAGATCACGTCCGACGGATAGTGGTCGTGCAGGTAGATGCGGGAGAAGCCCATGATCGCCGCGAAAATAAAGAAGATCACCGAGCCCCAGATCATTTTGGTCTTATCCTTGCCCTGCGTTCCCTTGGTGTTCATCGCGAACGCCATCGCCGCGGCAAAGGCGGAGGAGGTGTGCCCCGACGGGAACGACCAGCTGCCGGGCGTTTTGTTGAAGAAGGGCATCGTGCCGTCGCGGAAGAAGATCGTCATGTCCCGCACGTCCGGATCCCAATTGAAATAATTAAAGGGTCTGGGACGGGCGACGATGTTCTTGATGATCTCGTTATTCACAAGCTCCATGAAAATCAGCGCCGCGCCCATGGTCACGCCGAGCTTTCTCGTCTTTTTAAAGCAAAGCAGGATAATGACCATCGGGATAAAAATGCTGCCGTTTTCTCCAAGGAACGAAACAAACGCCATGATCGCCGTCAGCACGGGATTCCACAGGTTGTTCTGCACCCAAACGAAGATCGGCAGATCGAATACGTCCGCAATGTTGTTAAGCAGTGCCGTCACAAAAATCAATTCCTTTCCGAATATGATATGGTTCGAGTACTATTATACAGGATTTCAGGAAAAAATCAATACAAATCTCCCGCCGACTATTGAAAAATACAGATAAAATATGCTAAGATAAACTATATTATTATGTATGAGGCTCAGAAAATGAAAAAACTTTATTCGATCGTAACGAGCTGGGGATTCGTCAGAAAGATCATGTCGGTACCGCTGTTCGGCAAGCTGCTGCGCTATGAGATGGTGATGTATATCCTGTTCGGCGTACTGACCTCGGCGACCAATCTCATGATCTTTTATATCTGCAAATTTCTTCTCGATCCCAATACCGTGCTGTTTTCCGTCGGCGCGGCGGAGGTCAAATGGTCGTGGGCGGCGCAGGCGATCGCGTGGCTGGGCGCGGTACTGTTCGCTTTTGTGACCAACAAGCTGCTGGTATTTGAAAGCAGGGACCGCACGGCAAAGGTCGTGCTGAAGGAGTTTTCCACCTTCATCGGCGGCAGGATCCTGTCTTTTCTGATTTTTGAAGAGGGCATGTTCATTCTGCTGGATAACTACGTCATTCCCGACAAGTATCTGCTCAACAAGATCATCATCGCGGTATTTGTCGTGATCTTTAATTATATCGTCGGCAAATTCGTATCCTTCAGGAAAAAGGCGCCTGAAAATGAAAATTCGGAAGAAACGGTGACAGAATGAATTTTACGATTATCAACAATGCAACGGGCACTTCGGAGGGCTACGCGCTGGTAAAGTCCTGCGACAGAAAGACCTCAAAAAACGGTTCCGCCTATTTGGACATTGTCCTTGCGGACAAAAGCGGGGAAATTTCCGCCAAGCTTTGGGATTATAAAGAGGGCATGCACGGCGACATTACCGCGAATATCATCGTGAAGGTGCGCGGCGTGGAGCAGATGTACAACAAGCAGCCGCAATACCGGATCGAGCGAATCCGCACCGTTACGCCGGAGGATAACGTCGATCTCAACGACTTTGTTCCCTCCGCCGGGTATGACGAAAAATTTCTGAACGATCTCTTATACGCGGTGATCGACAGCGTCAAGGATCAGCAGCTGCACGCGCTGCTGACGGAAATCTTTGCGGAATACGGCGCGCGCATGTGTACGATCCCCGGCGCGTTCCGTCTGCATCACGCGATCCGCGGCGGGCTGATCACCCACACCCTGTCCATTGTACAAATGGCGGAAGCGGCGGCGAAGCTCTATCCCGCCGTTGACCGCGACCTGCTGATTACCGGCGCGCTGCTGCACGACGTGGCAAAGACCGAGGAATTTGTGATCGCTCCCTCGGGGCTGGTCTCCGGCTACAGCCTGAGCGGCGAGCTGCTGGGGCACCTCGTCATGGGCGCGATGATCGTGGAACGCGCGGCGGCGAAGCTGGGCACCGACGAAAAGACAAAGATGTATCTTCAGCACATGCTGCTGTCCCACCACGGCGACCCGCAGTTCGGCGCGGCGATACGTCCGTCGTTTTTGGAGGCGGAGATCCTTTCTCAGCTGGATATGCTGGACGCGCGCATTTACGAGATCGAGAACGCCATCGGCGCGGTGGAGGTCGGCGGCTTTTCCGCACGGCAGTGGGCGCTGGACGACAGAAAGTTCCTTAACCACGGCAGAAAGCCCGTCTCCACGGCGGTACAATTTGAGTCCCCTGCCGAGAATAATGCATAATAAAACGCAGATATAATTAAAAGAAAGGATCATCGTTATGGTAAGAAACCATGAAGTAACCGCACGACTGCCGCTGCTGGACGCGGACGGCGCTTTAAGAGAGCCGGGCTGGTCCAGAAAGCTGGTACAGATTTACAACAGAAACGAGATCAAAGCCCCCAGGTTCCGCATTAAGGAATGGGATTACTACCTCGTGATGGGCGACGATTTCGGGCTGGCGTTCACCGTATCTGACGACGGCTATATCGGGCTGCAATCCGTCAGCCTGCTGGATTTCAGCGGTGAGGAGCCGTGGGAGCATACCGAAACCGTGCTGAACCTGTTTCCCATGGGCAGGCAGAAGATGCCCGCCACCACCGACAAGGGTAACGTCTGGTTCGGCAACGACCGCCTGAGCCTTTCCTATGTAAAATTCAAGCACGAGCGCCATATTCGCTGTGAATTTAAAAACTTCTGGAACGGTAAGGATTTTAAGGCGGAGATCAGCCTTGCCCAGCCGGATATGGACACCATGGTCATCGCCACCCCGTGGGACGCGAACCCGCAGGCGTTCTATTATAATCAGAAGATCAACTGCATGCGCGCCTCCGGCTATGCGGAGTACGACGGCAAGCGGTACGCGCTGGACCCCGCGAAAAACTTCGGCACGCTGGATTGGGGCCGCGGCGTTTGGACATACGATAACACCTGGTACTAGGGCTCGGGCAACGGCGTCGTCAACGGCAAGCCCTTCGGCTTTAATCTGGGCTACGGCTTCGGCAATACCGCCGCCGCCAGCGAGAATGTGATTTTTTATGACGGCAAGGCGCACAAGTTTGACGATATAACCTTTGAGATTCCCGAAAATTTCGGCGTCAAGGACTACACCGCCCAATGGCAGTTCACCTCCAGCGACGGCCGATTCGAGGCGTATTTTGAGCCGATCCTCGACCGCGCGGCGAAGATCGACCTGAAATTTATCATCACCGACCAGCATCAGGTATTCGGCAGAATGACCGGCAAGGCGGTACTGGACGACGGCACGGCGCTGGAATTTAAAGACCTGCTGTGCTTCGCGGAGGACGTGCATAACAAATATTAAAATATTTGCGAATGAGAAGTGAACCGTGCGTAACGGTTCCGAAGGCCGTTAAAAAAGGGGGGAATACCGTGGCTGAGAAAAAAGAAGCGCCGCAGGTAGCGGCGCGCAATAAAAAGGCGTATCACGACTATTTTATTTTAGAGACTTATGAGGCGGGCATCGCGCTGGCGGGTACGGAGATCAAGTCGATCCGGCAGGGCAAACTGAACCTCAAGGACGCGTGGTGCAGTATCGACGACGGCGAAATCTTCGTCAACGGCATGCATATCTCCCCTTACGACCACGGCAATATTTTTAACCGCGACCCTGTCCGTCCCCGGCGGTTGCTGATGCATAAGCGGGAGATTTTGAAGCTGTTCGGGCAGACCAAGACCGAGGGCTGTACGTTGATCCCGCTGTCGGTTTATTTCAAGAAGGGCAGGGCAAAGGTAGAAGTGGGGCTTTGCAAGGGCAAAAAGCTCTACGACAAGCGGGAGGTCGCGGCGAAAAAATCCGCCCAACGGGATATTGAACGGGGCATGCGCGGCAAGGAATAAAAGTTTACTTGCCGTACGCACTTTCGTCATATATTGCGACTATAATTCCATGTTACCGACTTGCGGAGAAATCTGTTTTTTAATACGGAAACGGAATAATATCTCCCTTTTCGGGCAATCATTCATAAAGAAGTTCTCGGTTTCTCATAGAATATTCACAATTCGGAACTGCCGGAACTTGACGCAAAGAAAAACATTTTGACGAATATAAACAATTTGTATTTCTATTATTGCAAAACTACGCGGGACGCAAAGCGCCCTCACCGAAATGATTCGTTCAGCGCAATGCGCTTATATGGGGATGAAAGGATTTCGACGGGGAATTTGCACTTCGATAAGCGGGCGGCAGCGGAGAACTGCCTTAAAAGCTCCAAACTTTAAAAATAAACGACAACAATACAGTTGCTCTTGCTGCTTAACTAAGCAGCCGTCCTGCCGATGAGTACCGCGGCTTCGGACAGGGCGTCATGCAGCGGTGAACGTGCACGGGCGATCGGTTTGTAACCCGTCATGCATAACAAACCTTGCCGTAAACGCAGTCTTTCGTGTGCCTGCGTTTACGGGAGAATGAAACACGAATGCGCCCGGAGAAAGTTGAAGGAATGATTTTTCGGACGCGGGTTCAAATCCCGCCATCTCCACCAAAAAGAAAAAGTCGCGGTAAGCGGCTTTTTCTTTTTGGTTCTATTCTCTTTTCTTTCTTCGTTTTTCTCTAAAAAATCTGCGACTTTTTCCGGTGAAGAGATAAGAGAGAAAAGTGAAGAGAGTCGGTAACTTTGCCGCGCAAAGCTTGTTTATAGATATTGTTGTAATAAATTGAATTGTTGTTATACACGCAAAGAACTATATCGACTGCATAGAAATCCATTCAATAAATCCCAGCGCTAAATTTAATTGTTTTTCATTTAATGATGACAGCATATTCTGTATATGTTTTTTATACGCTTCACTTTCCTTATCAACCGTCGTTCCCAACAACAAATGATCCGGCGTTGTTTTCAGGACGTCGCACAGCTTCATTAAAACATCGATACTGGGGACGGATGACGCCCGTTCTATATTTGACAGATATTTATCGCTTAGTCCGGCCATTTCATTGACTTCAAATTGTTTCAGTCCAAGTTCTCTTCGTCTTTCTGCTATCCTGCGTCCGACTTCCTTGTAATTGACATACATTTTTTTCACCTCAGATAAAGTTTATCGGACGCATAGGTTATTATAAACAAAACAAAAAGTGAAATTCACTTGACAATATACCTATATTCGACTTATAATACAAATAAATCCATCTTAAAGGTGATTATTATGTCCGATTGGGGGAGAACGAATATGATTGAATTATAACAGCCTGCTGAAAATATTTTGACTTGAAATTTTAGATTCGGGGGTACATACTATGATTTTTGCTATTTTAGTTTTTTTAGTTCTTGTTGCCGGCGCATTATCTTTGGCGACCGGGATCAGCGGCGGCTGGTGTTTGCTAATTGTTCTGGGCGTTCTGGGAATTGCTTTTCTTATCATGAACCTAACGCTTAAATTACAGGAAAAAGCAAAAAGAGAGGACAAGAAAAAGATTCTATTTTTTCTTGACAAGGTTGGCGCCGGCGGCATGACTGCGGGAGGCGTAACTGCCGGCATTGGTCTTATTTTGGCGATTGTGGGCTTCTTCTCCGCAAGGAATGGGAACTATGGCTATGAACTGCGCAGTTATGAACGCATGGACGGTTCTGTAAAATATTATCTTGCAGACGCTTTTCCTGTTTTTCAATGGGTAGGCATTGTTCTGGTCTTTTTGGGAATCATATTATTTTTTGTCGCAGCAATGCTGCGGAATGAAGGAAAAAAGACAGAACAGACAAAGGCATCCGATACAAAAACCCCGGAAAGAGCGGAACAACCATATAAGACAAGCAGAACTCAAAATAAAAAATCCATAGAGTCAAAAACAAAACAATCGAAAACCAATATAAACAGCAAGGAATCAAAGGTTTCGACTGTCATTTTGACCGTTGGCATAGTAGGAATTCTCTACGGTCTGTATCGTTTCATAAGGATACTTATAATCAGTCTCCCGGCAGGTTATAGTTATGGATTAAGCGCCTACTTGATCCCCATCGTTATTCTTTTGGTAAGTTTAATTTTAGTACTCGTCGGCCGGATATACAGAAAAATGCAACAAAAATAAATTGAGCGCAGGGCAACAGGCGCGGCGACTTATGCGTGATGTAACTTAACGAATCCATACAATTTTCCTGAAAAATAAAATTATTCTGTTATTTTGCGGAATTGTGTTGTCTCTTATTGCAATACCCCTCAGTCATAAAAACAAATAAAATTAAAACGAAAGGAACAGATTATGAAGTCAGCAAAAAACAAGAAAAAATACAGCATAATGATTTGTGCCTTGGCGATTCTTCTTATCATCGGAATCGCCGTCATTTTGGCAGGCGTGCATAGTAAAACGCCGAAAAAGAAAGCGCAAGTCATGAATGCCGTTTGTGATTATATTTATGAAAAAAATGCGGGTCAATCCCGATTAAAACTGGAAACGGAAGACAGCAGAAAAATCAGCAAAGAACTGGAAAAAATAGGCAGTTATACCGCGTTAGACGATGCTTTTGCAGGTGCATTTATCGAAAAGAACGGCATTGAAAAATTTTTTCAGCTTATTGTGCTATTACAGGAATATTATGATTACAGCATGCTAAGCGAGTATGGCCATTACAAGGACAGCGACGCTTCTTGTCCCTGTCAAACGGTAAATAATCTTCTGCAATATGCCATGGATCATTCCGATTTGAAATTTGTTTCATTTGATTCGTCGCAAAAAGACAAAAAAGGGTGGTATGGCGAGCATCCCAACGCGCATCCATTGCCAGAAGAAGCCGATGTTCAAGACAAGGAGCATACGACTACTTTTACTATTACATATTACGGAGATTTCGCTGTCATGCAGGAAGATGGCTGGAGTTGGGATAAGGGATTCCTTGGATGGGATAACGGGAAATTTATAGATCGCGACGCAGACTGGGTGAAAAGATATGTGTATCAAGTTTATTATAAGGGCGCGATGATTGATTCCGACCCAGCTGTTTTTTCGCCTGAATATGTTCAAGATATTAAGGTCTATCCGGAAGGAATTGCAGGAAAAATCTATATGATTCAGAAATATTCAGTATCAGCATATCAGGTGCATCATGATTTTTGGTACCTTTGGACTCCGAATCAATACCTCGGTTGATTTCAAAAGTAATAAATTCATCTTGCTCAAAAGGCTCACGCAGGTAATGAGAACGCCCTGAATCGCAACCTTGGCGCGCCTTATGCGTGATATAACTTATGAACGCATTTGTCTTACGCGTTTCATTCGCGGGGTACCTTTATGATAACAGGCGGGATTTGAACCCGAAACTCGCCAAAGGGAGGCCCCATGGTTTTACGCAGTGTAAATCCATCGCCCGAAAAAATCGGCTTCGCCGCGCGTCTTTAGCGGCGAAGCCGATTTCATATGCTTCGTTGATTATTCGCACGAGAAGTAACGCACACGGGAACTGCCCGCATGGGTTCCCCGCATTTTGTCGCTTGATTCTTTTTGGATTGCGCTTAACCTGCCTTTACTCCTCTTTTCCTATCTGTTTATAGATCTGATGCCCGTAGACTGCCGCGCCGGTGAGTAAAATTCCCTGGAGCACGGCGTCAACACTGACACCGCAGAGCGCCAGCGCCCCCGCGATCCCGCAGGGCAGCAAGAGCAGCGGGATCCATTTATCCGCCACCTTTTGACTGTTCTTCAGCATATAACCCAGCACGGACAATGCCGGCAGCAAAAGCAGCGCCTTATCCGTGATATAATTCAGTAAATTCATAGCACTTCCCTTTCTCTTCGCCGCATAGCATCACCCCCGTAAGGTCACGATATAGCAGCTCAGCGCGACAAGCATTTTTATGAACTTCTTATCTTCATCGGTCATTTCCGAATTTTCATCAAATAGGGCCAAAAATTCCCAAACCGAGTACTCCCGAAAAAAATTCGTCGGGTCAAAGTCATCCTCTTCCTCCGCCTGCGGCGTCTCCTCAGCGTCGGAATCGTCGCGGAACATCGTCACCCACGGTCCGTATACATACAGCACCTGCGCCTGCGGGTCGTAATATGCCCGTTTACAGTCATCATCACCGTAATTTTTTCGTTCGACCTGTTCACCGTCGATAAATAACGCATAATTCAGCATACGCGTCGGCAGCCCACTGTCCGAAAACTCGTCAAACAAAAACCGGTCGTCGCTGTCTGCCGCAATGTGCCGCAGCGTACACGACATGATCGTTCCGGGCTCATAGCCTGTCGTATCGCCGTCACCGGACGCCGTATCGTCATTATCCTCCGCTTCCTTATCTTCTATGACCGCATACGGAAAATATGTAATATCAAATTCCTTTGGCTCAAAGGGACAGGGAATTGCAAACACATTCTTTTCCAGTACCGGTAAAATCTTTCGCCAAAACATCGTCCCGCCGGAAGCGCCGCCGTCATAGGCGCCGGTAATCGCGTTCCCCGCCGCGTCGTGCGCCGTAACGCCCTTCAGCAGGGTCGCCGGGGTGACCGTATCCGCAGTCAGATCGATCAGTTTTTTTCCGAATACCTCAACTTTGTTGATCCCCATCGGTTTATCCTATCGTGACCGTCATTCCGCCGGCGGCGTTCTCCGTTTCCACATAGGGCACCGCAGCGACGACAACCTGCGACAGATAATTATATCCCGCGTCGGTATCGGGCAGAATCATCTGCTCCTGCGCCGAGGGGGTCACGGTTTTGGATTCTGCTTTCGCGCCCTCCGTGCCGCTCATGGCGCCGGTCACGCCGAGGATTTCCACGCCCTGCCGGATATTATCCGCAATCAGCTTTGCCCGTTCCGTTTCCGCGATGCTGGCGCTGCCGCTGCCGTCATGATACCCCTGCGGAATCGGCAGCACATCGTCCTTCTTGGTGATATATTCGGTGACCGCGCCGATATTCGGCATCGTACCGGTCAGCTTTGCGCCGCGGGCATAGGCGGTTTTCCCCTCCAGCAGCTCCGCGACCGCCGCCGTAGCGTCGGTGGTATCGCTGTCGTTGGTATTAACGCCCGTAATGACCGCGCCGCTCTTGTCATGGGCGGTCACGCCCTTTGCAAGATCTTCGGCGGTCACAGTATCCGCCGTCAGATCGATGAGCGTTTGCCCGAAATATACGATTTTATTTTTTGCCATATTTTTACCTCCCTATGATAACTGTTTCCCCGCTGGGGTTACTCACTTCAAAAAACGGCACGCCCGCAACGGTCAAATTCTCCTGCATCGTTTTATTTTTTGTCGGCAGCTGCTGCGCCTCCCGGGCGGGGATCACGGCATATGCGCCGTCGTACGGAATCCCCGCGCCAAGCGTCGATCTATAGACCGATGCCCGCAGCGGCGCCGGTCGCAGGCTTGCCTTGATATGATATTCCATCGCACCCTCCGATACATTTTTTTTCATTGTATACCGGCAGCCTTTCGCAAAATATCCCGCGCGTCCGCAGACGTAAGCTTTCCGTCGCCGTTCATATCCCCTTTTTTCACCTGCGCGTCCGTCAGCTTCTCCAGTCCCGCAGCATACCGCAGGGCGGTGCGGGCGTCCTTGGAAGAGACTTTTCCGTCGTTGTCCAGATCGCCTTTGACATTCGGTACAGAGAAGAAATTTCTATAGCAGTGGTTTCTGTCAAATTTGCCGGGAACACCCTCCAGCCTGCCGGTGCTGGTATACTGCCATATATCATACTTGCCCTTATAGGTGCATACGGCGTTATACTGCGCCAGCCAGCGGGAATAGTTATTGTACCACGCGTCGGTCAAATAGTTGTTCCACCAGTTGAGATTGGCGTACACGCCGAACACATACCCGGCTTTTGTGACTGCGTCGCAAAACGTGCGGGCAATACTGAGAATTTTTTCGTTTCCCAACTGCGCGATCTTGTTTTCTTCCAGATCGTAATACAGCGGCATGGCGGGCTTGTACCCTTTTAAAAGGCGGATTGCGTGCGCTGCCTCGGATTTTGCCTTTGCCACCGTATCCGCGTAGGAGTACAGATATACGCCATAGGGGATTCCCAGCTTTTCGCAACTTTCAATATTATGCCGATACTGGGAATCGTCCTGATTGGTATAATCGCTGCCGTAACCGACGCGAATGATCGCCCAGTCGATCTGACCTTTGATTTTCTCCCAGTCCAGATACCCGTTGGCATAAGAGACGTCGATTCCGTTGGATAATATTTTTCTAGCCATGATCATCGTTCCTTTTCTTTTTCATCTATTATCTCTTTTCATCATAAGCCGTTCGTGATTGGTTGTGCATACTTGAAAAAATCCCGCCGCGGTGCTATAGTATATACCATGGATTCGCCAAAAGGAGAAAATAAAATGAAAACCTATGATTCCACCATTATCGGGCACGTTTCCAAGGATATAAATATCGACTGCGAGGGCAACACCGTCACCATGTACGGCGGCGCGGTGTTGTTTTCCTCCGCCGCAGCGTACGCGCTGGGACATAAGGTCGCCGCGATCACAAAGGTTGCCGACAGCGATAAAGACCGTATCAACGCTTTCGTCATACCTCAGGAGGACGTCTGCATTCTCCCCGCCCAAAAAAACACCTCCATTCGCAATCAGTACCTGACGCCGGACAAGGAACGCCGCGTCTGCACCTGCATCTCGCAGGGCGACAGCTTTGGTATTGCCGATATTCCGCAGGATATTTCCGCAAAAATTTATCATTTCGCGGGTCTGATTTACGGCGACTTCCCGAACAATTTGATCCGCGCCTGCGCCGAAAAAGGCGACGTGGCGCTGGACGTACAGACCTGCCTGCGCCATGCGGACGCGCAAAGCGGCAATATGTATTTTGAGGATTGGCGATCCAAAAAAGACCTCCTCCCGCTGGTCAGATATTTAAAAACCGACGCCGCCGAAGCGGAGATCATGACCGGCGCCGCCGACAGATTCGAGGCGGCAAAGATTCTTTACGGCTACGGGGCAAAAGAAATTCTCATCACTCACAACACCGAGGTGCTCGCCTATGCCGGCGATGAATTTTACACCTGCCCGATCCGCGCGCGGAATTTAAGCGGCAGAACCGGCAGAGGAGACACCACCTTTGCCGCCTATATCAACGAGCGACTGCAGCACGGCATGAAAGACGTGCTGCTGACCGCCACCGCCCTTGTCTCGCTGAAAATGGAAACGCCCGGACAGTTCAGGGGCACCAGAGACGATCTGAACGCGTACATATCAGCCTTCTACGGCGATCTGCGCGGCTGACGCCTGCGCCGGACAGCGCAGAATACGCACCGGACGGTCGAAAATCGGCGTGCTTCTGCCCCCGCCCGCCCAAAAGATATGCACGCAGCACCGCACAATCTCGCAGCCCTCTGCCGCAATAGCTTCCGTCAGCGCGGCGGACAGATAAAAAACGCCGGTATCGCCCTGCGCGGTACCGGTAATTTCATAGGCGTTTTCAGCGGTCAGGACCATCTGCAACCGGTCGTTTGCGCCGAGGATCGGCGTCTGCGCCGCTGTTTCCGCTGTAAAATCCACGCAGACGGTGCAGTCGTCCCCCGCAACGATCTCCAAGATCGGTTCCGCGTCGGAATTTCCGTAATTCAAAGCATCAACGCCTCCTTACGCGACCGGATAAAACGCCGACAGCAGCAGCGCGTCGATGTTTCCGTCCGGGTGCAGATCAGACGCCGAAAATGCGCATTTGCCGTCCGACGTGATCATACAGGTACCGCAGACCCAGTCCTGCTTATCGCTGTAGAAGCCGTTCGCGACGGAAACCGCTCTGCCGCGCGGCAAATACGGCGCTTTGACGGTCGCAAACTGCGCAGCCACGGGATTTTTGACCGGCGTCTTCAGATTGACCTCTCCGCTGATATGCACCAGCTTTAAAAACGGATTGTAATACACATGCAGTGTCTGCGCAGAAAAATTCTCAACAGACAACACCGCGTCGGCGGCAACCGCCTGCCACGCGTTGCCGATTGCATGCGTGAGCGCGTCGTCAATGGCGTCCATGTTGCCGTTAAAATCCTCAACGTCAAAAAAATCGTTTTCCTCCGGCTTTTTTAATTGATAATTTGCCGTGTAATTCAAATTAATCCTCTCCTTTCCGCGCGCGAAGCGTCTCCGCCGGCGCCGCGTCGTTGCGCAGCGCGTACCACGTATACTGCTTTAAAAAACCGTAGGTCGCCTGCCGGTTGACCGTCCCGTACGGGTTATACAGCAGCCCCGTGATCAGCGTCATATTCGCGGGGACGACCGCATCCAGGAACGCCGCCACGGTATCCAGCTGCCTGCGCGCGCGCAGCGCCAGCCGCACCGTAAGCGTATCCTGCCCGCCGTTCGCGCCGAACTGCCGTTCGACGGCGTAACCGTCCGCGCCGACGACTGCCTGCAAATAAGCGGTCAGGTTTTCATAGGTGTAAGGTCGTTTTTCCTGCAGCGCCGCGCGCACCGCAAAGCGAATATCCGCCTCTTCTCCGGTCGCGGACAACCCCAACCCGCGCGCCAGACGGCGGATCCCGTTCCCGTCCGCATCTTCGGCGAACTGCGCGCAAAACGCAGCGTCCGCATCTGCGGCGAACGCGTCCAGCGCCTCGTTTACTGCGCCCAGGATCACCGCAAACTCCTTGATCTCCCGCAGCATTTCCGGCAGATAGCTTAAAATATCGATCATTGCGCGACCTCGCTCAGCGTCAGCGCGTCAAGCACGGGGATTGCCCTGCCGTCAAACGCGTACGCAAAAATATCCGGTTCCCCGTCAATATCCACCCGCAGCTGCGCAACATCGGCGACCCCCTCCGCCGCAAGCAGCGCAAGGAACAGATCGCTGCGTTTTACGACCGTACTGCCGTTTTGGGCGAACGCCCCGGCTGCCGCATGCAGCCGTTCCCGCAGCGCAGACTCCGCGTTTTGCAGGATCGTATCCATAGCATACCCGTCCTCCGGCGCCACGGTCGCGCTGACCGATACCGGCGCGGTCTGCACTGCCTGCACCGCGCAAATGTGGCAGATCGGCGTGATCGCGGCGATCTGCGTTTCCACCGCGCGCAGCACCGCCGCGTCAGGCACGCCGTAGGTATCGGAGATCACCGTCAGCCGCACGTTGCAGCCGTCTGTATCCACGGGCGCGCGCTCCACCTTGCAGCCGCCTACCCCGGCGACCGCAGCGGCAGCCTCCCGATAGGCGGCCTTGTTGCCCGCAAACGCGGCGGATTTCATACTGTCAAAATACCGCGTCCGCAGCTCCTGCGCGGTCTCCGCGTCCCTGCCGCGGGTCTCGACGCCGACGATCTCCGCTTCGGCGATCCCGGGCAGGGAGCCCGCGTATACCAGCGTTCCATAGCCGAGATTTCCGGCCGTCCCCGCTGTCTCACAGGTCAGCAGCAGGCTGCCGTCCGCCGCCGTACCGGACAGATAATACGCCAGCGCCCCGCTTAAAAACCGCCGATCCTCATAATCGTCGTCCAAGCTGAGCGTCCCGCCGGTCACTGCCGCTCTGACCACGGCGGGCGACGCCGCCCGATAGGCGATTCCCCGCTCCGCCGCCCGACGGATCAGATTTTCCAGCGACGCGGTATCCGCGAAGCTCTCGTCGCTCTGCAGCTCCAGCTGCATGCGCAGCGCCGCCATTCCCAGCGCCGCGGGCGCCAGCATATCGTAGGCAACGCTGCCCTCGTCGGTATCCAGACCGCGGCGGGCGGCATACGACAGCATCGCGTCAAGAATATCCGTATAAAGTTCTGTTTCCGTTTTGCCGCTCACAGCCGCACCGCCTCCTTTACCGCTCCCTGCGCCGTTTGCACGCGAAAGCTGACCGCCAAGCCGCCGTCGTCCCGGCGGTAAAATTCAAATTCGTCCACGTTTTCCACGCACGCGTCCTGCAAAAGCGTCTGCATAATGCTGTTTTTGACCGTTACAAAATAAATGTACCCCGAAAGCTCCGACAGCGTCCGAAAGGGAAGTCCGTAGCTCTCGGAAAAAATCGGCCAGACGCCCGCTTCCGTCAGCAGCCGCAGCCGAATTGCCTGCTCCGCTGCCTGCTGCCGATCGGCAATGCCGCAAATTCTCCCGGCGTCGAAATCAATATAGTATTCCCGCGTATTTGTCGGCGTCGCCGACACAGCGGCAGTGATTCCCGGGATCACGCGCCGTCACCTCCAATATCAAAGATATAATATTTCTGCCCGCCGAAAGCGCGGATTGCCACCGCCGTCGCGCCGTCGGTCAACCGATCCCGCAGATATGTGCAGACGTAGACGGTCCCCTGCGGCAAAATTCCTACGCCGTCCAACCGCACCCGCAGGGGCGCGGCGGAAACGATCCGCAGCGTCACAACGTCGCAGGGCGTCATCGCGCGTACCGCACGGTTGACCGCATCCTTCAGCAGGGCGGCAAACGTATAAGCCTCCGTCATGCCGCGCCCTCCTCAAATTTCAGTTTCAGATCCATCAAATGTACCCCGCCCGCAAAGGTATGCGCCGCGCTGACGCACCGTGCGCTGCGGTAAGCGCCGCCGTCCTGCGAGAGCATAACGAGACTGCCGCCGCGCACCGATACGTTCCCGGCGCAGCCCAGCGCCTCCACGGTCACGTCCTCCCGATCATACAGCGACAGCAGGTTTTTTGCCGTTTGCAGCGGGGAGACGCTGTCGCCGTCCTTCGCGTAATATTGCAAAATGCCCCACTGCAGCTGCCGTTGCATGTCGTTTGCCGCATACAGGCTTCTTACGCCGGTCGCCGTATCGTCGCGGGCAAGCACGATACGGTTATAGACCCCCTGATCGATGCTGCGCCGCTCCCGCAGCAGACGTACATTGTCCGGGTCGAGAAATACGCCCGTCGCCATACCGTCGGCGCTTTTCAGCGTCAGACTGCCGAAATCGTCATATATGATATAGGTCTTGCCCGTCTGCTCCCGCGTGATCGAAGCCGCGTCGGCAAGAATATCCAGCAGTGTATTTTCATAGATTTTTCGCTGAATGACGTAGCCGGTGTTCTCCACCGTGCCGAGCCGCAAGCCGTATTTGGCGGCAATGGTTTTCAACAGCGCGGCGTACGTGCCCGTAAACACAAAGCTGTCGCGGTTTTTCAGGTACCGAAGCTGATCGTAACAGGTCACGGCGGTCAGTCCGTTCGGTTTTCTGACAACGGAAAACACATAGCCGTAAAACACGGGTTCACCGCAAAACCGCAGCGCCACGGGGCTGCCGTTGACGATTTCGCCGTCCGCGTCTCCGGCAACGGTAAACGTCATCGTTGCCGCCGCAATCTCCGCAACAGAAGAAACGGTTACCGCGCCCGCCGCCGTGGGCGTTACAACACGACCGCCGCTGATGAGCGCCAGACTGACGCCGCCGCTGTCCACCGCTTTCAGCGCGGAAAACGTCTGCCGCAGACCGACCGCGCCCGCGACGCCCGTTTGATCGACGGTGGTGATCTGCGCCACCGCGTTGTAATTGACCTTCTGCGCCGATGCGCCCTCGGGAATCAGATTTCCGTTCCACCCCCAGCCCAGATAACCGTTATGGGAACGCGCGTTGAACCTGCGCTTAACAACGGTCTCCACGGGGTCGTAAATGATCCCGTTCCCCGCCGACAGCGCCACATGTCCGTACAGCTTGCCCAGCGCGCCGTCCCCGTTAAAGTAAACGGCTGCGCCCATGGGCGGCTCCAAATCGTCTGCCGTGCCCGCTTTCATAAACGAAGCGGCGGCGTCTCTGGCGCTGGGACGGGTGATGAACCGTCCCGTGCCCGCCTCGATGCACGCGGCGACAAACGCCTGACACCTGCCGTGCCATCGGTCGCTGCCTACCTGCGCGGCGGCGTAGGATAAAATCGCATCAAGCGCCGTTGCCATAGCTGCCTCCTTTCACGGTTTGGAACGGGCGGTATTGCTTCAGCCGAAGCTGCGCAAAAAAATCCCCGCCGTAAGTCTCCGCGTCCTCCGTGATCGTCAGTTCCTCCAGCGTCACCCGCGCCGTCGTATCAAACAGATAGGCGGCGGAACCGCTGACGCCCTCCCGTAAAATAATACGCGCGTCCGAAGCGTGGATCTTCTTCTCCGGCGAACCGGTGGCAAGCGCGGCAGCGTCGCTGCCGTAAGGCAGCAGTCTCGCCGCAAACCGCAGCGCGGTATCCGCCGTCAGCGTGCGTATAACCAGCAGATCAAACGGCGCAGCCGCGTCCCGCAGCCGCATCAGCGCGCGGATATAATATTCCGGCGGGAGAAAGCCCCCGCTGTATTGCGCAAAGGGGTAGGGAACCGACGGCAGCAGCACACCGAAGCTGTATTCACACAAGCCGGGCTGCTCCGGCAGCACGATTTCTCCCCCGGCAGCCAGATCGTAGGTTTTGTTCTTGCCCGGATAATGCACCTGAAAATATGCGGGCGCCACAGGCAAAAGAAGCTGGTTTAAGTAAAAATAATATTGCATATTGCTCTCCACAGCATGACCGCGCGGGAACGCTGCACCCTATAAAATAATAAAAGCCCTTTCGCGGGCAGCGTCGGTGCGGTTCCCGTGCGGTCGCTCTTCATCTGTATATCACGTCTGCGGAGGACGCCAGCGCGGCGCCGACCTCCGCAATAAAATCGGCAAGAAATTCCCGCAAATCCGCAGCGTCGGGCGCGGTCGGATACGCCGACGTCCCGGCATACGCAGACGCGGACGGTTCCGTGCCGCCGATATTGCCGCGCTTGCCCTGCCATGGGCCAGTAAACGGCGCGGCAGCCGCCGCAGGCGCACGGGCGGTCATCGCCTCACGCGCCGATGTTTTTTCGGCGCCGCTGTTCGGCAAAAAATTCGTATCATCGAATCCCCGTCCGATTTCCGTCCCTGCGTCGTTCAAGGGAAAACTGTCCTTTTCAGTTCCGAACGTTTCGGCAAACGCCTGCGACGCGCTCGCCGCGACGGTCATCGCCGTCAGCGCGGCGGGATATACGGAAACAGCGGCAGCAAAGCCCTCTTGCATGTTCATTTCGCTATCCGCGTCAGATTGGCTCTGCCGCTGCGCCGTGTTCTCCTGTCTCGCGGCATACGCCGCCGGACTGTCGGTATCCGTTTCTGTATAACCAAACGTCTGCGCCGCACGGGAATCGACCTGCGCCGCCCCCTGCATACCGTACGGAAACGCCTCCGCCGTCATTGCCGCCGGATATACGGACGTTTTCGCAGAAGTACCGGCTCGCGTATCCGCGTCTGTCACGCCGTTCGCCCCTGCGAAAAAGCTGCCGGCATACGGAGATGGAAAAGGCAGTTGCCGCGCGCGACCTTGCGAAAGCGTATCGCCCGCGCTGCCTGCCGAGGTCCGCGTTTTCGTCTGCGCTTCGGGCGCAAACGCCGCTTGCGCCGGCATCTTGCCCGCGGCATGCGGCTTCGGCAGTTCGTTTGCCGCATACGTCCGCCCGTCCCTGGCGACCCTCGCTCCGGCAGCTGTCCGCGACAGCCGTTTTATATCCGATACGGAATGTTCCGTATCCGGCAGCCCGTCGTTGAACCCGCCGTCTGCGTACAGCGTCGGCAGACTGCCGAAATCCTCCGACATATAGGGGAAGATCCCGAACGCCGCCGACAACGCGTCAATGGCTGCGGGATACTCCGCGTTTTGCGTAAAGGCGGAAGTATACCGGTAGCGGCGCGTAATTTCCGTATTCGTCATCGCCGACCGTCCTCCCTGTCAGAATGCAGCACTGCAATGATAAACGCCTTCTCCCGCGCGTCGGCATTGTCCCAAACGGACGGCAGGATCCCGAATCTTTTCAGCGCGGCAGCCGCGTATACCGCCTCGGGATCGCCGTCCGTAATCAGTTTTTTGCTTCTTCGGCAAGCTGCGCGACGGTAATATCCAGCCCGCTCTGCTCCCTGACGAAGCTGACGAAGGCGTTGAACTCTCCCGGCGCGTCCAGCAGCTCCAGCAGCAGCTCATGGGGCGTGCATACGCCGTAGCTGTCCTGCAGCGCCGCGTCGCAAAGATCGGGATACACCACCGCCGCCGCGCACAGGCGGGGAATAAAATCCCCGCTCAGCGCCGCCCCGCCTTTTCCGTTATCGCAAAGGCAGGAGAGCCGAATGCTCTCCGCCTCGCGGGTCATCAGCGGACGGATTTCCCATACCAGCGGCTTTCCCGCCTCGTCCTGCAAGGACGCCGTCGCCGGATAAAACGCGGACTTGCGGGGCAGCTTGTTCTTTTTCATAAACAGCGCAAAGCCGCCCATATCAAGCCCTCCTGGTCAGCGCGCGCGACGCGCACTTAAAGCTCTCCGCAATGCGGAAATCATCGAAGGTGAAGTTGATCTCCTCGTCCAGATACTCGCCGTCAGCGTCAAATTTGGCAAGCGTACCGCCGTCCAGGCAGCAATCGGACAGAATCACCGTCTGCCTGCCTACCGAGGAGGTCGGATCTTCGTTGGTGATCTGGATCTCGAAATAGGTATCCAGCCCGCTGTCCTTATAGCGCTGCAAAAGCTGCCGCAGCACCGTCTGATTGTAGTGGGCCGTCGCCTTGCCGACGCCGCGCCAGCCCACCGACTTGGTGCCCCTGCCGGGTCTGCCGAGAATGGGCACCTTGGTCTTGGTCTTTTCAATGCGCGCCTCCAAATTGATCGCCTGCATGAAATTATATCGTTTCCCGTCGATGGTCATGTAGCATTCCGCCATTGCCGCGCTGACCGCGTCTCTGGCATTCATCATGATATTCGCCATGTTCTGCGCCTCCTTATTCCAGTACGCAGGTCATGTACAGCTTTGCCATGGAGCCTGCCACCGTGACCGTCTGACTGATGACCACGGAATTTTTATCGTTGCCCGCCTCCACGGTCACGTCCTCGCTGTCGAACGCCTCGATCGCGCCGCTGTCGCGCAGCGCGCCCAGCAGGGACACGACGTCCGACCAAAGGCTGACCCTGCCGGAGGCGTTGTTGGGCACGATCCCCAAATACCTGTCGTTGAACAGCGCCGCCGTATCCACGGCAATGCGGTCGGCGACGCGGATCACGCGGTTATCGCGGAACAGATCGCCCTTTGCCGCGCTGTAGCTGACAAGGCTGTTGACGTCCGCCAGCACGCGCAGCTCGCTGCCGACGCGGTGCAGGGTAAACATGCCCGCCGCCAGCATCTGCGCCAGCTCCCTGCGGGTATACGTCCTGCGCATGGTGTATTCGCCGTTATAAACGGTGTTGAGCGCAGTCTCGTTTGCCTGCAAACCGGCGTTCAGCCCGGCGACCCAGTATACAAAGCCCGCCGGATCCTCCGCCGCGGGACAGCCGACGTTGATCACGCCCTCATAATCTGCGGCAAAATTGTAAAGCGCCGTCTGGAACTTTACGCCGATCTCCTCGCGCATGGTCTGCGTATAGGCGGCGTACAGACGCTTCAGCGCGTCGTCGTCGCTGCCCAGCACGAGCGTTTGAAAAGACGCCTCCTCCAGCTTGTCCAAAAACTGCTGGTGCGCCTCTGCGCCGACCTCGCCGTCCGTACCGCCGGAAAAGGCGATCCCGGCGCTTTCCTCCAGCGTCGCGGTCTTGTCAAATACCACGTACGCGTTATCGGTCAGCCCCGCAGCGGACGCAACGGTCTGGGTATCGATCTCGGCAGCGCCGAAATAGGTGGTAACGGTAAACGCGTTTTCACCGCTTTTCGCTACCGTTACGCGCAGCTTGTTGCCCGCGGTACCGGCATACATCGCCTCGCCGACCGCGGACGACGCCTTTGCGCCGCCGTTCAGCCGGTAATACACCAGCGTATCGGCGTTCATAAAAATCTCCCTGACGGGACGCAGACGCTCGTCGCTCCAATCCGTACCGAACAGGGACAGCGCATTTCTCACAAATTCCTCTTTTGTGATTGTGATCAGGGTCTGCGCCGCTCCCCAGCCCAGCTTCAGTCCCACAGCGACCGTGCCTCTGTCGCCGCTGCCGGCAAACGTACTGCTGAGCGATACGAAATTGATATACGCGCCCGGGAGCGTCTTGGTATATGCGGAATAGGTTCCGCCGCCATATGCCATAATAAAATTCCTCCTCTTTTAATCTGATTTGTTCATGTGAATTTCCGTCTCTGCCGTCTCCATCGGCGGCGCCGACGTATCCGGATCCGCCGCTGTCTGCTTAAGCGTAAAATATCGAATGTCAAAAGAAAAGCAGATCATCTCGTCCGTCGTCTCAAAGCCGCGGTTGTAGCCGCGGGCGATCGCGCCGTTGTGCGCCGCAGGGTGAAAGCAGCGGTAGGTCTCGCCGTCCGCGGTCAGGGTCTCAAACAGCAGAAACAACCGCTGCGCCGTATCCGCCGCGTCGGCGCGGCGATCCCCCTTTGCGGGCGAAATATACTCCACCGTCACGGTAAAGCTGTGTTCATACCGCGCGCCGATCCGTTTTTTCAGCTTGATATGATCCGCGCGCACGAAAAAACAGGGCGGCGCAAACTGCTGCCGTACCGGCTCCACATAGACGGCATACGAAAACGCCTCCCGCAGCCGCGCGCAGACGGCGGAGATCACGCTGTTGACTGTCTGCATATCACGCCTCCGTTTCCGCAGGCTGCGCCGCAATCTGCAAGTGCGTAGGATAGCGCTTCGGGGCGCCGGTCGCCTTCAGCGCGATCTGTCTGCCGTCTCTTATGACCGTGACTGTCGAGCCGGGGGGCACGTCGGCATTCGGCGGCAGAAACAGGATCATCTCGCCGGGAATGTGCGCCGTTTTATCGTTCTGCTTGGCGTGGGGCACGGTATCATAGGAGATTCTGCACGGCAGGTCGGTATATACCGCCTGCGGTGTAAATTCCGTCGCACCGTCCGCGCGCAGCGTCGGCTGTAGAACCTCCACTGTGCAGCGGTCTGTAAATAACCTACGGATCACGTTCCCCGCGCCGAAAAAATCAGCCATTGCCGTACCTCCCGTTAAAAACAAACCTTGCGGTAACGGTTTAGCAAACGCTGATACGGCGCAAACACTGTGCGCGCCGTGTCATTACCGGTATCGGCAAAGGTCACGGCGGTATCGCCCACCTTGACCGCGCTGACGCCCGCGCCCTCGTCGGCTGTCCATGCCTCCAGCAGCGCTTTCGCCATTACCGCCGCCGTATCCGACAGCGCAGGCGGTACCGTTTCCGTCCCGCAGTACGCGCAAATATACGCGCCGACCACGGTTGCGGCGGCGTCGATCTGACTGCTCGTATAGCCCGCGCCTGCAAGATTTTTTAACAAAACCCTGTTCATATCTCAGCCGATATGATACTTAAAAGCAACGACGCGGATCTGCTTCGGCTCATAGATCGGCTGCCAGTTCTCGGGCAAGGCAAGCTCCGCTCTGGTCGGCGTCTCGATATGTTCTCTGACCTTGTCCGTCCATTTTACGCCGCGGGGGTGCAGGATAAACGTGCGGCGGCTGACAAGGTAATCCACGCCGGACGCCATTTTGCCGTCTCTGACGATCTCGGTGCTGACGTTGCCGACGGGATCGCCCACGCCGTACGCCACAGCGCCCTCGCCGAAGATGTACGCGGTATGTACGTCGCCGTCTACGGGGCAGCCGTCGTCTACGATCACGCGCCTGTCCTGATAGGTGGAAAACTCCACGCTGGTGGAATCGCGCTGCGTCTCGATCAGATTCTGCTTTTTCAGATACGCCTTCGTCGCGGAATCCATTACCACGCTGGTCAGCGAGCCCTGCGCGTCGCCCAACAGCTGCAGCGCGTCGATAAACGCGGCGGCGGAAATTTTCTTCGCCTCGGCGCTGCCGGACTTGGTAATATCGGCGATATGATCCGCCATGGGCGTCACGCTGCCCCCGTCCGCCTGATACGTGCCGAATACGCCTTTCAGGCAGGCGACCAGCTCCTTCTGCAAATCCCGCGCCCAGAAACCGGCGACGAGATCCGCCACCGCCATCATGGGATCGTACCCGGACAGCGCCGCAGCGAGATCGGTCGCCGCCCACATATTTGCGCGGCGAATGGTGGTGGAAACGTCCTTGTTGGAGGCGATCTGCTTGGCGGTCAGCGCCGCGCCCTCGATGATCGGCTCGGATTCTCCGGTCAGATCCTCATAAAAGGGCATGTTGTGGATCGTCGCCGCCTCCGACGCCAGACGGTCAAATTCGGAATTGTTCGTGACGATCCCGCTGTCAAAAAGCGCGGAAAGCTCCTTTGTTCTGTTGACGACGTAGGGATCGAATAATTCGGGGACAATAATATCCCCAAGCTGTGTAATTGCCATTTGTTATCTCCTTCCGATAGTTAATTTGATACCCGCAGCCGCGGCAAGACGGCGTGCGGTCTCGGGCGACTCTTTCCAAAGTCTGCCCTGCTTGGTCAGGTTAAAGCTGTCTGCCGAAAACGGATTGTCTGTCGCGCTGTTTCCCCCCGCCGGCGCATACGTCTGCCTGTCGGGAAAGATTGCAGCGGCGGCAGCGGTCGACGCCAGCTCGCTGACGACGGTCTCCAGATCGGCGGGCTTTCCGGCGTCGTCAAACAGAAATCCGTCCACGCCGTTTTTTCTGTAGATGACATAATCCGGATCGGCGACGCCCAGACGGCGCAGCCCTTCCTTGACCGCTTCGGTCTTGCGCAGCCGCTCCATATCCCCGCGCAAACGGCTGTTTTCATCAGCCAGCGCGCGGATCTCGCTTTTCGCAGTGTAATGCTCGCTGAGATACGCGTCCAGCCCCTCCAGCGCCGCCGCGTCCGTCCCCTCGCCCAGCAGCTCCCTTATTCTCTCGTCCAATTTCTCACCCCCTTTCGGCGCAACTTCTGATTTAGCTGCGCAGCAGCTAAATCAGAAATGAAAAATGAATAATTGCGGAAATCGCTGCGCGATTTGGATTTATAGATGCAAAAATAGGCGCACCCGCTTGTAGGGACGGCCATCGGCCGTCGGAGCGTTAAGAAAATATGCCGGTGGCATATTTTTAGTTCCGACCGAAGCGGCTATGCCGCGAGGGCTCTTTTCCGGAAATCCGCATAAGCTCCAACGGATGCCCAATGGGCATCCCTACAAGATTGTGAGCCTATCTTTTTGCAAATCCAAGCCGCGAAGCGGCTTCCGAACCTCCTCCCTCTTCCCTCCTACCTTCTACCTAAATACTGATTTATCGGCAACGCCGATAAATCAGTATTTTCCCTCCCTCTCCAGCTTCTCCGTCTCTGTCAAAATGTTTTCCACAAACGGGTGATTCCGCAGGATCGTATCCTTGGAGAGCAATCCCACGCTCTGTACCGCGATTGACGCCAGCTCCTCGTCATTGCGCACGCAGTTGCGCGTCCATGTCTGCCCGACCGTGCTGCTGCAGGGCAACCCGAGATGCGCGCAGATCGCCCGCACCAGTACGGAAAACCCCGCGGAAAACTCCGTCTGCATATCCCCCGCCTTTAATTCCAGCAGCGAATACAGAAATTTCAGCGCCACGCCGGAGGCATTGCCGAATCTCTGCGGGTCGGGGTTGACCCCCTGCCCCTGTGTAAAAATCGCCTTTTCCGTGATCGAGAGCATCTTTTCCCGCGCCTCTACGGGAATATCGATATTCAGCGTGCTGACGCCGCCCTCCCCGTCGTCGATCTTCACGGTCTTGTATTTTTTCAGATTTTCCAAAAATCCAGCCAGATCCGTCCCGCTGTAGCCGGACAGCACCATAATGACCTCCTGGATATCCTCAAGATCATTGGCAAAGCCGTTGTAGGTCTTGTCGTAGGTGTCGATCAGCCCTTTCACGCGCTCCAGATCGGACGCCTGCCGGTCATTATTTGCAAACGGAATAAACGGCGGTCTGCCGAAGCCGTGCCGATAGATGTTGACGCGCCCTCCCGCGTCATAGGGCGCGGCAAACATGGGATAGAGTCGCAAACCGTCATCCACGCTGTCCCGCGCGGCGCGCATGAACGCATGGCATTCCGTATCGTCCCAAATCTCATAGACGATACAGCCCTCGCCGTCCAACACGGTCTCATACATGCGAACGGCGTATTGCAGCGCGCCGTCCGCCTCCTGCGTATAGACAGGGCTCACCTGCGCGCCGGGGATCACAGTATAGCGAAAACCGCCCCTGCCGTCTGTCCAATAGTGCAGCCACGCGATCCCCGCAAAGGATGCCGCCTTGCAAAGCCGTTTACAAATGCGGGGGAATCCGTCGCCCAACACCTCGGCGATCTGCTTGTCGGTATCCTCATAGCCAGTATCAAACAACGGCGGATAAGAAAACATGTACGCCGCCTTCTGATCGACCAATAAAGGAAAAAACGCGCTCGGTACGCGGTTATCCGCAGTGCGCAAGGGCGTTTCCTCCGTGTTTTTGTTTTCCTTTTGAAAAAGAACGTCGTTCTGCATGTCGTAGTACCGGCGCGCGGTCATTTCCTTGAGAATGACCGGCGAAATCTCCGGCGCGTACTTTTTTATCATTTGTTTTGCTTCGTCAATGGTCATAGATAGCTCCTTTCAAGGTGTAAATTCTGATTTAGCTGCGTAGCAGCTAAATCAGAAATGAAAAATGAATGATGAATAATGAATAATTGCGGAAATCGCTTCGCGATTTGGATTTATAGACGAATTGGCGGCAACGGGTAGCACGGCGCACTGCGCCGTTTAAATTCTGCAACGACGGGATAAATTTTGGTAAAGCCACATATTTCCCTCGTTGCGGAATTTTTATAATGAGGCGCGACAGCGTCCACCGTATTTAAAGATGGGCAGATCAGCATATTTTTCCCGGCTTTGGAATAAGGTTAAGCCCTGCGGGCATTTATT
>JAFVBH010000009.1 GCA_017480115.1 Clostridia bacterium | reverse complement strand
GTAAATTATGATCTAACGCAGGGAAGATCGTCACGCGATCCTGTAGGGAGACCCATTGGGAGTCCGTTGGGGCTTATGCGGATTTCCGGAAAAGAGACCTTGCGGCATAGCCGCTTCTGTCGTAACTAAAAATATGCCACCGGCATATTTTCTTAACGCTCCGACAGCCAATGGCCGCCCTACAAGCGCATGTGCCTATTTTGTATCTATAAATCCAACCGCGAAGCGGTTCCGCAATCATTCATCATTCACCGTTCATTATTCATTAAATTCTGATTTATCGGCAACGCCGATAAATCAGAATTTGCCGCCACGCCCTTAAGCCGGTAGAGGCTCCACGGGTGCGCGCCGCCGTAGGTATCGACCGTCCCGGCGTACACATGCCCGTTGTTCATAAGGGCAATGAAATATACCGAGGTGTTTGGCGCTTCGGCAGCGCCCTGCTGTTCAATGGCGGAATAAAGCGCCTTTTCACCGGACAACCGGTCAAGTGCAGGCATATATGCGCGCAGCAGCTGATAATATTCGTCTGCGGGATCGGTCAGCCGGTATTGCCGACGCAGCGTATAGTCGCCGTCCCGTCCGTCGTACAGGCTGCGGTCGGGAGAGATGTACATATTGACCTCCGGCACGCCCTCCGCGTTGACCCGCTTTGCGCCGATCATATCGTCATAATAGCATTTTTCATAGACATAAGCGTTGCCCTCGATGCCTGTTTCTGTCATGCGCGTAAAGTCGAGATAGAACGCGGTCTCGTCAAACCCGTTTAAATAGGCTCTGTATCTGCCGTCCTCCGGCATCGCATACAGGGACAGATCATAAAGCATACCGGTTTCCCCGTGTGGCGGAATGACGTAGCCCAGGGCGGTGAACAGAGGGTCATCTCCCGCAGGCGCGCAGGGGATATAATCGCCGTTCGCGTCGCAAATGTAAAGACAAAAGGCGCCGCCGATGACAAATTCCTGCCCCGTTGCATTACGCCAAACGGCCCTAAGCTGCGTTTTCTCGGGATCTTTATCTACGCCGAATTTGTCGATCTCGACGGAAATACCGTTCACAGGCGGGGAAGCGCCTGCGGCGATGAAATTATAAGTATTGGTATCCCGCTGTATCGGACTGGTCAGCAAGCATATTGCCAGCGCGATGCAGCAAAGAACCGCCGTCAGTATGATCCAAAACGCGGGCTTTTTATAATGCAGCACGGATTTTACCCGCTGCTTCACGCCCGCTTCGCCGAACGCCAGCGGACAGGCGGCGATCCCCCTGCGGGGCGCGCTGCAATCGATCAGCGCGTGTGCGTAGGACTTTTTTTCGTCCGCCCCCAAGGATTTCAGCACCCGTTCGTCGCAGGCGTATTCCAAATCGCGGCAGAACAGGATATATCCCAGCCAAAGGCATGGATTGAACCAATGCAGACAAAGCAGCGCAAAGCCGAGCGGCTTCCAGAGATGATCACCGTGCCGCAGATGTGCCCGTTCGTGGGCGAGAACATAGGCGGCGTCCGCGTCGCTGACTGTCGACGGCAGATAGATTTTCGGGCGGAGAATGCCGAAAATGAACGGGGTGTCGATGCGGTCGCAAAGGCGGATATTGTCCTGATACGGGATAAATTCCCGCACCTTGCGCTGTAGTTTTCCATAGCTGACGACCGCGTAAAGCGTCATCGCGGCAAAGCCGAGCAACCAAAGCAGCGCGGGCAGCGACGAGAGCGCAAAGCCTTGCGATCCGGTTGCCGTCAGCGCCGGCGCGGTCGCCGACGGCACGCCGGTCGCGGGGACGGCAGGCGCGGCGGACGGGGTCGTGTAGGCGCTTTCATACGCTGTAAATTTGCCTCCCGTCAGCAGCGTACTGGCGGGGATCAGGCTAAACGCGCTTTCTACGGAAAACGGCAGCAGCAGTCTGACGGCGACGAGCGCCCACAGCGCAAGACGTATCGCCTTCGGCGCTCTGCGCAGCAGCGTCGGGCGCAGAAGCGCCACCGCCAAAATGAAAAAGCTTGCCTGAAAGCTCAACCGCAGCAGGGTATTCAAGATGCCGTCCATGCTCAATCCTCCTCAAACGATTCGACCATGCGCCGAAGCTGCGCCACTTCCTCCGCCGTCAGCTGCTTGCGGGCGGTGAACGCCGCCAAAAACGCGGGCAGCGAGCCGTGAAAGGTCTCGTCCACAAACTTTTCGCTTTGCATTGCGTAAAAATCCTGTTTTGAGATTAAGGACGTGACCACGCCCTTTTCGTTTTGAAAGATTCCCTTGTCGCACAGGCGTTTTAACACGGTATAGCAGGTCGTTTTCTTCCATTGCAGGACTTCCGCGCCCCGCCTTGCCAATTCCGCAGAGGATAACGGTTCGTTTTGCCAAATAATATCCGCAAACCGCGCCTCCACCGCGCCCAGTTGTAATTCGCTCATAATATTTGCCTCCTGTTCTACATGTTGTAGTATAACTGTATTCTACAACATGTAGAATGATTTGTCAAGAGGTAAAATTCTGATTTATCGGCGACGCCGATAAATCAGAAATGAAAAATTAAAAATGAAGAATGAATAATTGCGGAAATCGCTGCGCGATTT
>JAFVBH010000008.1 GCA_017480115.1 Clostridia bacterium | reverse complement strand
AGAATGGCCAATCACCGAATTTCTGTTTTATCATAGCCTTTCCGCTATGCTCTTTGATTCAACACATTCAGGTCTGTTTGTTAAGTGTCTGTTAACTTTATGTTCAGCCCCTTGACTGGAGACCTTACATAACAGGGACGGCCACCGGCCGTCCGTCAGGTTACGCGGAAAATCAACGGATGCCCAATGGGCATCCCTACAAGATTGTGAGCCCATCTTTTTACAAATCCAAGCCGCGAAGCGGCTTCCGAAACTCCTCACTTCTCACTTAAAACATCAAAGGATAAAACTATGGATAAAAAAGCATTGACTGCGCTGCTGGAGCGCGTGAAAAGCGGCGATATTGCCGTGGAGGACGCGGTCGCCCGGTTGAAATCAGAACCGTTTACGGATTTGGGCTTTGCCCGCATCGACAACCACCGGGGTATCCGGCAGGGCGTCGCGGAAGTGATCTACGGCGCGGGGAAAACGCCGGAGCAGATTCTTTTGATCGCCAAAAAAATGCTGAAAAACGGCGAAAAAACCGTGTTGATCACGCGGCTTTCCGCCGACGCCGCCGCGCAGGTGGGGCGCGAATTGCCTTTGACCTACCACAAGGACGGCAGAATCGGGATTGTGGGGGACGTGCCCGCGCCGGACGGCAACGGTACGATCGCGGTCATTACCGCCGGCACCAGCGATATTCCCGTGGCGGAAGAGGCTGCGCTGACGGCAGAGGCGCTCGGCAACAAGGTCGCCAGAATTTACGACGCAGGGGTCGCCGGACTGCACAGACTGCTGCACAATTTAGACGACATCATGTCCGCGTCCGTGATCATTGTGATCGCCGGTATGGAGGGCGCGCTCGCCAGCGTGGTGGGCGGCCTTGCGGATTGTCCGGTCATCGCCGTACCCACCAGCGTGGGGTACGGCGCGTCCTTCGGCGGCGTCGCTGCATTGCTTGCGATGCTGAACTCTTGTGCCAGCGGCGTCAGCGTCGTCAATATCGATAACGGCTTCGGCGCGGCGTATCAAGCAAGCATGATCAACCACATAAGGAGCAAGGCATGAAAACACTGTATCTAGAGTGTAATATGGGCGCGGCGGGGGATATGCTTGCCGGCGCGCTTTATGCGCTGATCGAGGATAAAGAAAATTTCCTTGAAAAAATGAATGCCCTCGGGCTGCCCGGCGTGACGGTGCAGGCGTTGCCGTGCGTGAAATGCGGCATTACGGGCACGCATTTTTCCGTGACCGTACACGGCGGGGAGGAGCGCAGCCTTGACCTGCCCGCTGCGCATGTCCATCAACACGCGCATGCGCACGACGCGCATCACGCCCATCACGCGCATCCCCATACGCACAGAAGCCTTGCGGACGTGCATGCAATCATTGACGGATTTGCGTTATCGGATAAAGTAAAAAACGACGTCAAAGCCGTCTACGCGCTGATCGCTGCGGCGGAGGGACATGCGCACGGCAGAGACGTGACGGAGATCCATTTCCACGAGGTCGGGACGCTGGACGCGATTGCCGATATTACCGCGGTCTGCCTGCTGATTGACATGCTCGCGCCCGCAAGGGTGGTCGTTTCGCCGGTCAACACGGGCAGCGGCTTTGTGCAGTGCGCGCACGGCATTTTGCCCGTTCCCGCACCCGCCACGGAATATTTGCTGCGCGGCGTGCCGATCTACAGCAGCGAGGTCAAGGGGGAGCTGTGTACCCCAACCGGCGCCGCGCTGCTGAAATATTTCGCGACCGACTTCGGACGCATGCCCGCCATGACGGTCGAAAACACGGGCTACGGCATGGGCAATAAGGATTTTCCGTATGCGAACTGCGTGCGCGCCATGCTGGGCGAGATCGAGGACGATGTCGATATTGTATATGAATATAGATGCAATATCGACGACATGACGGCGGAGAATATCGCCTTTGCCGCGCAGCGGCTGTTTGACGGCGGCGCGCTGGAAGTGTTTACGCAAAGCGTCTATATGAAGAAAAACCGCCCGGGTATCTTGTTGACCTGCCTGTGCGCGGCAGAGAAAAAGGACGCGCTGCTGCGGCTGATTTTTAAATATACCACCACGCTGGGCGTGCGGGAATACCGTTGCCCGCGCTATACGCTGACGCGAACGGTTCGCGAGGCGCAGACCGATTACGGCGCTGTGCGTATTAAGCGCGCCGAGGGCTACGGCGTCGTGCGGGAAAAACCGGAGCATGACGATCTTGCGCGCATCGCGAAAGAACATAACATCCCGCCGACAGAAATTAAGATCAAAGATTAGGTTGGCAACCGTCAAACACAAAACCGTTTGCCGGAAAATTTCCGACGCACTGCACAAGAAAGCAGCTTCGGCGGCGAAGCTACAAGCTTTCGGTTACGCCATCGCCGCTGCCTGCGGCGGATAAAGGCAGCCCGCAAGTCTGGAGGAAATACAGAGTTTCACGAGCGCACCAAGCGAAGTGAAACGACAATATTTCCGACGGGCGATTCCGATGTTCGATTCCCGCCGGACTGTGCAAAAAATCCGCTGCCTTTCGGCAACGGATTTTATGGCACCCCCAGCGGGTGACGAGGAGCTGCCGCCGCCTGCGGCGGATAAAGGCAGCCCGCAAGTCTGGAGGAAATACAGAGTTTCACGAGCGCACCAAGCGAAGTGAAACGACAATATTTCCGACGGGCGATTCCGATGTTCGATTCCCGCCGGACTGT
>JAFVBH010000007.1 GCA_017480115.1 Clostridia bacterium | reverse complement strand
TCTTTCTTAGTCATGGCTTTCACTCCTTTCGAGGTCGTCAAGCCGATGGTTGATGACCTTAATTTTCTCGGTCTGCAGCTCGTCCGATTTTTCAAGCGCATAGGTGCGCTCCACAACCTGATTATGCTTATCAACCTTCTGTTCCAGCTGCTCCAATCGATACAGCATCAGCGCGTTTTGTTTGTTGTTGTTTATCACACATACGATGATAGACGCAATCGCGCCGATGGCAGCGCCTAAGATCGTCGCCCATGCGGTCGTCATTCCAGCTTCGCCGCCTTTCTGAGGATCGTACGGGCGTCTTTTGCGCTGATCTTTCCGTCGCCGTCCATATCGCCGCGTTTGATCTGATCGGCGGTGGGTTTTGCCAGACGCGCCGCAAACTGCGCGGCAAGGCGGGCGTCCTTCGCCGTAACTTTCCCGTCGCCGTCAATATCGCCTTTGACGAAAACGTCGGGGAACGCGATACCGAGCGTTTTCAGAATGCCCTTTGCGATCGCTTCACCCATGCGCACGCGCTCCGGCTCGGTATCGACGATCTCAATATCCTTGGAATCCATAAATGCGCATTCCACCAGCACGGCGGGGGCGTAGGTATCGCGCACCATGCCGAAGTAGTCGCGCCCGGAAGAACCGAGCTTGATCTTTTCGCCCCGGTTCTGCTGTCCTAGCGCGACGATCTGCGTCAGGATATTGGTCGCCAGCTTCTTGGACGTGCCGCCGACGCGGGAATAGTAGACCTCCGCGCCGTCGCCGCCGCCCGCGTTGTGGTGAATATCCAGCACGAGATCGGCGCCCCAGCTGTTTGCCTGCGCGACCTTGGTATTGATCGTCACGTCCCGGTCGTCGGTGCGGGACTGTTTGACCTCCACACCCGCCTTGCGCAGATACGCGCTGCAGGCGTTACCGACGGACAAATTCAAATCCTTTTCCCTGAACCCGTTCGCCACCGCGCCGCTGTCACTGCCGCCGTGCCCGATGCCCACATAAACTTTCTTTGCCATTTGATATACTTCCTTTCGTAAAAATTTATAAACAAAAAATGCCCGCCGATCGGCAGACACTTGACAAACAGATGAAAATATGAAATAATGTAGTCGAGGGGTGACCGGGTACAGCGGTCAGCCGCTCACAGACGGTAATGACCGTCCCTCACGACCAGACAGAGGGGCGGTCAATTTTTTATTGCTTTAATGACTTCTGCAAGAGCTACCAATAAAAGGATAAGTACAATTGCTTCCGCCATTGAGATCACCCCCTCTCACAAAAGGGCTGGGGTGAGCAAACTAACCGCCATACTGCCGCCTCTCGGCTACATCGTATGTATTTTACCGTATTTTCAAGTATCTGTCAATATCTGTCGAATCCGCCCCATATCTTGGAGCGGGTTTAAATTATTGCGCCGTTTGCATTCAGCTGTGCGGTCAATCGCTGCTGCGACGTTTGCAATGCGGCGTTCTCCCGCTGTAATGCCGCCAGCTGCGCCTTTAACGCCGCAATCTCGTCATCCTTAGACTGTTCGGCGGTTATCGCTGCTTCTGCTTCCTGCGCCGCCTGTGCCACGATTTCGGCGGCAAGCGCGTTGTATCCCGCTTCGGTGATCTCCTCGTATCCGTCTGCCGTGATGGGGACGGAATTGGAGCAGATGCCGTCGGGCATTTTGTAATAATACATTTTCATTCATTATCCCTCCTATGCGATGGCAAACCATTTGTATGAAAGCTTGCTACTTAGCAGCGGTTTATTGGTCGGCGTATTGATCGATGTCCAATTCAAAATACCGGTATCGGCATGATAGGTATATTCTCCTGCCGCGCTATAACAATAGCGTTCGTCATATGCTAATGTTTTTGATACGCTTTTTGAAAAACAGGAACTGAAAACCTTATATCCGGTACCGCCACTGCTGTATGCAGATTGAATTAGGCAAAATAAAACCGGTTCAAAACCAATATAGAAATCGCGTGTGGAAGTATCGGCAGTTAAAGTAAAACTACCCTGCTGAAATTTTCGACCGACATTAACCATCGCTGCGGCAAACTTTTTAGTATCAAAAGTTCCGTCTGCATTGATAGATAATGTGCCGTCCGGTTTTATATAATTCCCGGGTATTGCCGCTACTGAAATAGGCATTGCATAATTCCCGCCGGAGAATGTTTGTATTGCCTTTGACGGGATCACCGTCGGCAACGCAATCATATTGCTCATAGCTACCATCTCCTTTCACGCAACTGCAATCCATGTGTATTGCTTATTTGCGTACAATGGATATTTTCCGGTTGTATTATTCCACACAAAATCACCTGTAGCGGCATCGTAAACATACTGGTTGCCCCCGAGAATTTTGTAAGTATAGGTCGTCCACGAATATGTGTATGGATCCCCATTCTGCTCCTGCGCGGAATAGCTATAACAGGAATATGCAATATAACTGGTGCTTGTATTCGTATTTGTTCGTTCTGATACTATCAGATAAAATAGTTTTGGTTCAAATCCCGTATGAAATCGCTGCGTATATACCGCCGATGTATTCGTAAATGTGCCCGTTGCGATTTTCAGCGTATCCACCTGCAATGCCGCATACGCCGCCACATCAACTGTACCGTTTTCCGTGACCGTCAATTCCCCTGTCGGGATGATGTATGCATCGGGGATCGGATTCACTGTGATCGGCGATGCAAATCCGTCGTTCGCCGTGTCAAACGTCTGCATGGTTTCCGTCGGCGTGATCGGCGACAGCACGTCCAGCACAGGATCAGCCCCGCCGCCGTCCATGGTGCCGGTGATGGGATCGCCTTTCGCGTCATGGGCGGTAATCCCTTTTTTCAATGTGGATGCGGAAACGGTATCGCCCGTCAGATCGATCAGGGTTGCGCCGTCCCGCAGTTGGATTTTTCCGTTACCCATAGCATCACCCAATAGTGACGGTTTTCCCGCCTGCCGCGTTGTCGGTATAGGTCACGGGGATCGCGGCGACTGTGACCGCCGACAGATAATTGTAGCCGTCATCGGTATCGGGGGTGACGGACTGTTCGGCAAACGTGGGCGCTACGGACTTCGCCTGCGCGTTGACGTCCTCAGAACCGGACATCTCGCCCTCTACGCCCAGCACGGTCACGCCCTGCCGGATATTGGCGGGAATGATCTTCGCCTGTTCCGCTTCCGCGATGGTCGCCTTACCGCTGCCGTCGTGGTAGCCCTGCGGGATCGTCAGCTCCTGCTCCTTGGTCGTGATCGTCCCGTTGATGCCGCCGTTGTTGGGCATGGTACCCGTCAGCTGCACGCCCCGCGCATGGGCGGTCTTACCGCTCAGAATCTCGCCGACGGCTGCGGTATCTTCCGACGTGTCGCTGTCAAACGTATTCGTACCGGTGATGGGCGCGCCGGATTTGTCATGCGCGGTCACGCCCTGCGCCAGTTTATCGGCGGTGATGGTGTCGGCGGTCAAGTCCATCAAGACCGTACCGTCTTTCAATACGACTTTGCTGTTGAATTCTTCTGCCATAAAAACTCTCCTATCCTATGTAAACTGTTTTGCCGCCGGACGCGTTGGTTGTCCGGCTGACTTTGATTGCTTCGACGGTCACGTCGTCCGTCATGGATTTTCCCTTGGTCGGCAAGGTCTGCGATTCAAACGCGGGGGAAATCTCATATGCGCCCTCATAGGGCGCGCCGCCGTCCCGCGTCGCACGGTAGGCGGTGGCGGTGATGCGGCGGCTGACGGACATCGACGCGGCGACGGTTTTCTCATTCGTCATGGTGGCACCTCACGATCTGCAAAGGCAGCTCATAGCCGGTATCAAACCTTGCGGTACTGCGGCCTCCCGCCGCCCAATAGATATGTACACACATGTGTATATCGCAGTTTTCGTAATCCGCCAGCGCCTGCGTTTTTTCGGCGGAAAGATAAAATTCCGCTGTGTCTCCGTCGGTCGTGCCGTCGATCTCGACGGACAGATCATAGGCGGAAATGACCGCTTTCACAGTATCGCCCTCGGAAAGCACCGGTTCCCCGGGCGCGTCGGCGTTGCGCAGCGGCACTTTCAGCGTGTAATCGTCCCCCGCCACAAGCTCCATGTCCGGGCGGGAAGTATAGCAGCGCATAAATCAAGCCCCCTTTACGGGAATCAGCATTGCGAATTTTATCACGAGGATATGATCGCTTTTCGGACCGATAAAGCCCAGATTCGCGCCGCCTTTCAAACCTTTTGTCAGCGTGACCATACCGGCTTTCTCGACAATATCGGTATCGCTGTCCACATAGCTTGCCGCAATAATATGATTGCTGACCGCATCGCTGAACAGCGGGCTGTAGGGCTCTTTGATCTTCCCCAGCGAAAGGTAACCGCTCTTATCCGTCATTCCCGCGAAAGCGATGTCTGTTGACACAAACGAGCCTGTAAAATATACCATGCGCGTCAGCGGCTGATACCACGCCTGCACGTTCTTCAGCTCAAAGTCATTGACGTCACTGTCAAGGTCGATAAACGCCTCCGCAGGGATTGATTGCCAGGCGCACCCCGCATCAATCATATCCATATTCCCGTTGAAATCCTCAATGTTATAAAAATCACTGCCCTCGGGCTTTTTTAAATGAAAATTTTCCGTATATTTCATAGTAAATCACTCCTCATTTTCTCATGTGTTGATTCCGTCAGCGCGTCGTGGGTCGTCCCCGCAAACTTATCATAGACGTTATACATAATCACGATGTTCAGCGCCATATTTGCCGGGATCACGCGTTCCAGCAGATTTTTCACACTGTCGAAATTCGCCTTTTGCGCCAAGGCAAGCTTTACGTGTACGGTTTGCCCCGCGGGATCAACGTCAAATTGATACCCGTCTTTGCCGCAAAGCTTTTCCAGCATGCCCTTGATGCGGGCAATATTGTACGGACGCTGCTCCAGCAGACGGGTCTTGATCTCAAATATCTTTTCATCAAACGATAAGCCGTCGAGATTCAGTTTCAGCGCCTGTCCCCAGCGGTCAATACCTGCCTGATTGATCCCGTCGGCAAAGACAGATCGGTTGGCTGCACATTGCGAAAGCCCCGCCGACAATCGGTTAAGCGCCGCCGCAACAGCATCAAAGATGCACTGAAATTCCCGAATATTCTCAAAAATCGGTGGCAGACAGTCGAACAAGCGGTTTCTATTCTGCAATTTCAGTCACCTCGCCTAGAACAGGGATCGCGTCCCCGTCATACGCTGTATTGCCGTCAATCACCACATCGAGCACTTCGGCGACGCCGTGCACCGAAAGCAGCGCCATGCTGATGCGCCCCGTGTAGACGGCAGCCTGTCCCGATTCCGCCCATTCCTTCGCAATGGCGGCAAGATATTCAGACAACGCCGCCCGAATATCCGCCAGCGTATTGTCGAACGCGTATCCGGCTTTATACTGCAGCTTCAGCCCGATATTGATTGCCCGCGCCTCCGCTGCGGCAACTGTGACTGTGTGCCCGACGGGCGCATAGCCGGTATCGGGGTCAAAATATTGCTGCACCGCACGCACCAGCACATCGGACGGTGCGCTGTACGTCTCATCGACAATGACCAGTTTCACCGTGCCCGGGCCGTTCCATGTGCGCCTGACTTGTACGCCGCCCACGCCGGAAACCGTCATCGCCCGCGCCTTGTAATCGGCAATATTCCCGCCAAAGGGCGCGGAATCAATATCGTCATAGTACCGCTGCCGCAACGCGTCCGCCGTTTCCGCGTCCCGCCCGTAGTGCAGGATCTGCGTGATATACGCCGAACGCACGATGGGCGTGCTGCCGTCATAAACCAGACTGCCCGACGCCCCGTTTGCCGCCGCACCTGCCGTCTCCGCCACAAGGATCGCATGCAGCACGGCGGGATAAGTCGTTTCCGTCTCCGCGTCCTGATCCGACATTCCGGCATAAGTAAAACCGATATTTCCGCAAAAAAACCGGTCGCCGATTGTCAACGCGCCTATGACCTCGATCTGCGCGGCAATTACCGCACATTCCGCGGCTCTGTAATCAATCCCCCGCTCCTTTGCCTTTAATATCAGACTGTCAAGGTCCGCAGTATCGACGAAGGAATTTTCATACAACGCGCCCAGCGCAACATACAGCTGCGCGATTTCGGCGGCTGCGGGGGCGAGCGCGTCATAGATGATCGACCCCTCGCGCTTATCGACCTGCGCGGGAATGCCGTCCAGCATCTCCGCAAGGATTGCCGCTGCTGTTTTTTCTTCAAACATTTATAATGCCACCTCCTCAAAGTTTGCGATGCCGTACACCGTTTCCGCGCGGAAACTGACGGTCACCTGTTTTTTATCGGTATCAAATACAAAATCCGTAACGCCGGTAATGCGGTCGTCCTCCAGCAGGGTCCGCGTGATCGCGTCGGCGATATTGACGTAGACCAACGGGACCGGCTGCCCGAGCAGCGTATGTATCGGCAGACCGTAAGCGTCGGAATAGATACTGTATTGCCCCTGCGTGGTGGACAGGCGGCAGAAAACGGACTGTTGCAGCGCCTCCACACCGTCGATTCTGCCCTGCGCTGTCCCGTTCTCAAAATTGACCGCATAGGTTGCGGACGGCGGTATTTCCTGTTCCGTCTCAGTTAGGAGCAGCCCATTGTTGATAATAGGGATCACTGCCCGACCACCCCCAATACGAAATACTGCTGTCCGCCGGTTTTGCGGATCACGGCGACAGAATCCCCGCTGCGCAGCGACTGCTTGCAGTCGCCGACAAAAACGGTCAGCGCCTCGGGAATGAGGAGCTGACCGTAAGCAATAACCACCGGGGATATTTGCGTAACCCTGCAAACCGTTATATCGCACGGCTTTTGCGCGATCCACGCGTCAATTGCCGCCCTTTTCACCTGCTGAATAAAAGTTTTCATATCAAGCACTGTATGCACCTCCGAATAGTTGCAGATCCATAACGTGATAGGATTCGGCAAAGGTATGCTCCGCCTTTTCCACCACCATGGGCTGTTTCAATATGTTTCCGCCGCCCAGATCATAATGAACAAGCACCACCGAGCCGCCACGAACGGCGGTATGCCCCAGCACGCCGGACGGCGTAAAGGTCTTTTTCGGCTGGTTATAATAGTTCAGCAGCAGCTTTGCCTGTTCGTTCATCGCGCTTTCCGTGCCGTCGGCGGATTCCATCATCGTCAGCACGCCCCATTTCGCTTGGCTGCCGGCGTCGTTGGCAATGTACAGCTTGCGCTCGCCGGTCCGGTTGTCGTCCTGATACAGCACGATGCGGTTATAGACGTCGCTGTCGATGGATTCCTTGAGCGTCCACTTGCCTGTCGCGTCCGCGTCCAGCAGGATAGGCGCCGTCATATTCGCAAGGCTGCGCAAGCAGATTTTCCCAAAATCGTCATACAGGGTGAAATACGCCCCTGTGTTCAGCAGAGTGTCCTCAAACGCCTCGCCGCAAATATCAAACAGTGTGCCGTCGGCAACCCGCGTCGGGAGCGTGTACCCCGTATTCTCTATCGTGCCGATGGGAAACCCGTACTTTGTGCAGATATATTGCACCAGACCGCCGTAGGTGTTGTTATACACAAAGCTGTCCTTGTTTTTGAAGTACCGCAGCTGGTCGTAGCAGGTAACGCTGACCTGCGCGCGGTCGCTGTCATGCTCCATGCTGAAAATATAGCCGTAAAAAACCTTTTCGTTTTTATAGCGGAACGCCACGGCGTTGCCCTGCGAAATATCAATACCGTCCACGTCGGCATAGGAAAACGTCATCTTCCCCGGCGCGCCGGTGCGCTCCCGGGTAACCTTGATCTCCCCGGTGACCAACGGGCGGTAAATGCGGTCGTTCCCCTGCACCAGCAGAAAAATTTCATCGTCGCTGCCCGCGCCTGTAATGCTGCTGCGTCCCCGCGCCGCCAAGGAGCCGGACTCGCTTCTGACGACCACAGAGGAAATTTCCGCGTGCTGCGTACCGTCTGCGGCATAATCGGCGCCGTAAAGATAATCCGACTGCGCGGAGCCGCCGTATGCGCGCATGCCCTGCGTCCCAAGGTCAATATTGCCGTGCCAGCCCCAGCCCCGGTAACCGCCGTTTGCGGTATCGGCGTAATCAAAGGAATGCTTATGCACCCCGTCCCGCCATGCCTCATACACATAGCCCCGGCCGTCGGAGACCGCCACATGATTGTAGCGGGCGCCGAGATCGCCGGTGCCCCGGTAGTAACAGGCGGCTCCGGCGGGGGGATTGCGGTCGTTTTGGGTATTGGGCTTCATAAACTCGTCCTTGGCGATTTTTGCCGAATCCCGGTAAATATATTCCCCCGTCGCCGCGCCGATGGCGTCCGTAACAAACCATTGGCAGCGCCCCGCGTATTTTGTCGATCCGATCTGCTGCTCGCACCAGCGGATCATTTTTGCGATTTTTGCCATATCGTCGCCTACCCTTTCAGCGTGTAATACGCCTTTTTCAGCCCGTATTCCACGTACTGCTTCAATTTTACCGCGACGGTGAAATCCCTGCCCTGCTTTTCCGCGTCCTCAGTCACGGTATAGTCCTCCAGCAAGCAGCGCATGCGCGTGGGACTCAGCACAGTCGTGCCCGCGCCCGCACTGCGCAGCAGGATACGCGCGTCGGCGGAATTTACCTTGCCGTCCCCGTTCCTGTCAAATTGCCGCATCACCGCATCGGGCAGACCGGACAGCCGCGCGGAATACCGCAGCGTCTCTGCGGCGGCGCTGCGGATCACGATAAAATCAAACGCCTGCTTATTGCCCTTGAGCTGCTCCAGCTTCCCGAGATAATAGTCGGGGGGCTGATAACCGTCCGTATACCGGGCAAAGGAATACGCGGCGGCGGGCAGGAGCATATCAAACGTGACCTCCGTCAGCCCCGGCGATTTTGGGATATTGATCGCGCCGCCGGACGCGAGATCCAGCGTCTTGTTATTGTTCCCCACCTTGACCGTCAGGCTGCCCGGCGTAACGGGCAGCAGGATATTGTCCAGATAAAAATAATACATTATGCCTCCAACCTTTCCGCCGTTGTCACCAGCGCCTCCTGCAGCCTGCCGGTGAATGTGTTAATCATACCGTCCACGTCGATATTGGAATTGACAGTGGCGTTTGAGGTAAAGTCCAGATGGATTTCCGCGGTCGTAAAGCGATTGATTGCCTCCCGTTCCGCGATTTTACGCAGATATTTCAAATCGCTTTCAGACGCGGAGACGGAATCGGCAATATCGTCCGCAGAGCCTGCGATTGCGGCGGTCGAGGTTTCGATCTCGCCGAGGTAATCCTCTAAGCCGAGCGCTTCATTCTCCGATTTCTGCCCGAACTTATCTTTCAGCTTCTGCGTCCATTCATCACCCTTTGCCGCCGCCTTGTTATATGCGTCTGCCGCCCAGCCGTCTTGAAATACTTCAAATGTACTGTTGCCCCGGTCGAATGCGTCGGAAAGCTTTTCGTATTCTTGCCGCTTGTTTACCGCGTCGATTGCCTTTTGCGCGTAGGCGTCGGCGGAAGCCTCCAGCCCCGCAACGTCAAAGTTGACGAACGGAATGCGGTTAAGCGCATTTGCGATCTGCGCAACGCAGTACAGCACCGTAGCGACAAGGCTGTAGAAAAATCCCTGCACGCCGTATATACTGTTGAAAAAGGCGATTTTGATGTTGCTTGCCACCGCTTTCATGCTTTCCCAAACGCCGATGGCGATATTTGCAATCCACAATGCGCCGTTTTTGATTGCCGCCCATGCAATCCCCAAGCCGCCCATCACAATACCGAGAACCGAATTGTTAACATGTCCGAACTTTTTAACTACAGCGATTACCACGCCGATAGCAACAACAATTCCGACAATAACGGCAATCACCGTAAATAACGGTGATGCTAAAAGAACTGTGTTGAATTTCGCTTGACTGACAATTGCCTTTTCTTTCGCCATATGTTCAAGCTCTACCGCAGATGCAGCCGCAAGAGCGGCCTTAGCTTCTTCATACTTACTAGAAGCTGAAAATACAGATTGCACATTATGAATCGCCTGCACAGCGATGTAACCGGCATAGGCGGCGGCAACCAAACCGACGGCGACCACAACGCCCCGGATCACAGCGGAAACAAATCCCCAGTTCTGCATGACCAGCTTTGCACCTCTGACAAAAACGCCGACGACCCAAGAGACGATACCGCCGACAACGGAAAGCGTACGCCGAATTTGCGCAAGAAACGTGAGGGTATCCGCGTCATTTGCCAGCGCCGTGATCTGCGCAAACACCGGCTGAAAACTGCTGACAGCGTCGTTTTTCAGCGATGACAGCACCTGCGCCCATGTCATGGGTACAGCGGCAAAGCTTGTTTCTGTGGCGTCGGCGGCGCTGAATACCGCGTTTTTCAAGACCTCGGCGGTCAGCAAGCCCGCCGCCGCCCAGTCCTGCACAGACCCGGTCGCCCCCTGCACCCGGGTCATATAGCCCTCGATCCCCTGCGCCAGCTGGGGCGCGGCGGCGATCAGCGCGTCGTAATCGTTCGCCTGCAATTGCCCGCTGCCCATGGCTTGCGTCAGCCGCTGCATTGCCGCCGCCTGCTCCTGCGCCGACGCGCCGCCGATGATAAAGTTTTTATTCATCAGTTCCTGAAAGCGGATTACCTGCTGCAGGTTCGCGCTGCCGTCGGCGCCCCGGAACGCCGCCCCGGCAGCCGCGCCCATCTGCGCGACGGACGCCATCATCTCCGTATAGGAGCTGCGGGACGCCTGCGCCGCTTGATAAATTTGATCTTTCACCGACGCTACGGAGTTTTCATCCACCAGCAGCCGCAGCTTGGTATCATACCCCGCCATCTCATCGGAAAAGTCCACTAGTTTTTTTATATTCTGCAGGCTGGCAAGCGCGCCGATCATACTCGTGAGCTTATGCGACATATTCGCGGTAAATTGTTCCCCTTTCTGCACTGCGTCATTATACACCGCCTGCACTTCGGCGTTTGTTTTTGCCTGATCTCTGACCCGGCTCATTTCTTCCTCGATCTTTGATACAGAATTACTGACCGCGTCCCATGCTTCAATTTTAATGGGCGATTCAAACGCAAAATGCAGATTGTTGACCTGATTGATTGTTTTGTTGATCGACTGAGAAACAAAGTTTAAAACAGATGTCACATGTTCCTCCAAATGGATCGCCGTATTATAATTTGCCATAACTTATCCCTCCTTAGGCAATCAAGTAGGGCGGAATTTCTCCGCCCTCTCACACCACCGTACATGCCGTTCGGCATACGGCGGTTCAATTCAATTTCAAAGCATGTTGTTTTAGATAGTAATCCATCGGACTGACTAAGCCTCGCTTGGTCAGTTTCT
>JAFVBH010000084.1 GCA_017480115.1 Clostridia bacterium | reverse complement strand
TTATGTTCAGCCCCTTGACTGGAGACCTTACATAACAGGGACGGCCATTGGGCATCCGTTGATTTTCCGCGTAACCTGACGGACGGCCGATGGCCGTCCCTACAGGGCTGTGTGCCCAACTTTCTATAAATCCAAATCGCGGAGCGATTTCCGCAATTATTCATTTTTCATTTTTAATTCTTCAATTCTGATTTATCGGCAACGCCGATAAATCAGAATTTACTTATTAAATAATTATTTACCGATTTCTATTGACTTTGCCCACGTTTTGTACTAAAATATCTGCGTTATTAAATTTAACATGTTGGAGGGTATAATTATGCCAAAAGTAGTATGTCCGTGGAATTTGATCACTGACTTCGTTACAGACGCGTTTGTAGGTTACGGTGTTCCCAGAGAGGAAGCCGAAATGTGTACAGACGTTCTGCTCGAGTCCGACAAGCGCGGCATCGAGAGCCACGGCTGCAACAGATTTAAGCCCATTTACCTTGACAGAATCAAGGCGGGTATCCAGTCTGCAACCACCAATTTTGAGATCCTGAAAGAAACCGAGACCACCGCTGTTGTGGACGGTCACAACGGTATGGGTCAGGTCATCGGCACCAAGGCGATGCAGATGGCGATCGACAAGGCGAAGAAATACGGCATGGGCATGGTCGTTGTGCGTAATTCCTGCCACTACGGCATCGCGGGCTACTACACCTCTATGGCGACTGAAAACGGCTGCATCGGTCTGACCGGCACCAACGCCAGACCCTCCGTCGCCCCCACTTTCGGCGTTGAGGGCATGTTCGGCACCAACCCGCTGACCCTCGGCGTTCCCACCGATGAGAAGTTCGACTTCAACATCGACTGCGCAACCTCCATTACCCAGAACGGTAAGATCGAATATTACGCAAGAATCGGCGAGGATGTACACCCCGGCACCATGATCGATCTCGACGGTAACCCCGTTGAAGGCGACGCAGGCGTTGCCCTCAAGCAGATTCGCAGCGGTACTGCCGCGCTGACCACACTGGGCGGCATCGGTGAGGCGCTGGGCGGCTATAAGGGCTACGGCTACGCGCTGTTTGTCGAGCTGCTTTCCGCTGTTCTGCAGGACGGCGTTTACGGCAAGGATCTTGACGGTAAGGACGAGGAAGGCAACATCAGACCTTATCATCTCGGCCATTTCTTCATTGCCATCGACACCAACCACTTCCTCGGCGAAGATATTTGCCGCAAGAAGGCGGGCGACATTATTCGCTCCATTCGCGCATCCAAGAAAGCGCCCGGCGCAGAGAGAATTTATTCCGCAGGCGAGAAAGAGTACGAGATCTGGAAGAGCCGCGAGCCGCACGGCGTTCCGATCAACGAGTCCGTACAGGGCGAGATCAACGCCGTCAGAGACGAGCTTGGTCTTGACTACACGTTCCCGTGGGAAGAGAACTACAAGCCCTATCCCGAGACCAAGAAGATCAACGCGCATATCGAGAATTTATAATTTCGACGTATAACAACAAAGCCGAGCCACGATCGTGGTTCGGCTTTTTACATTATACAGGTTTCGTAAGTTTAATCATTTTATTTTTAGTTTCTTTCTATATTCCCATTGAAAAACACATCGATGGAAATCAAATGCACGTTTTTCTCGTATAAGCTGAATTATTATGCGAACAAAATCTTCATTATCATAATACAGTGTCGCGTCGATTGTTTGCGTTGGCCAAGCTTTTTGCGTAAAGGAATACACTGCAATTTGAGACATAATCAGATCAGCAAACCGAACAATAGGATCTTGTGCAAAAGCATGGCATAGGTCTTTTGCAGTGTAACTCACATAATCCAAGCTATCACTTATCGAAACTTGCAGACAGCAATTCTCATTTATCGGCGCCGAAATTACGTCAGAAACAATTTTCATATCCCCTCTTCCACTCAGCGCATTAATATATTCCGTAAGAATCAGAAGAACACTGACATGCTCCGATATTTTTCCTTGTACCGTAAATGATTGCACAAAGTCACCATCTATTAAATCATCACCGTTACCAATCAATGTAATCGGCTCATATTTAACACATATCCATTGAATCTTCCCTTTTTTGGTTAACTCTGTCAAATATTCAAAACGGTCATAGGAAACGATCATATTAAAATCATAATAAATATCTTCAGACATCATATTTTCCCCCTGCTTGCATATTTTTATTGCATAAACAAGGCAGACCGGATAATTCAATTACACATTTATGGTTTTTCTCTGCCAACACTTTAAATTGTGCTGCACCGCCCCAGCTATGCGTGACATACGTTACAACATAATCAGCATGATTATGAAGCCATTTATTCCGATTGACAATGGCAAACCGATGCGGCACAAATTCCAAACCGTCAGGGAATACGGTATGAATTGCATGCTCTGTACGATCAAGCATTTTGTCATGCAGGTAAGCAAAGACAACAAAATATTCAATGTCGTAGTGCGCAGATAAACTCTTTAGCTGTTGCCGGACGATCTTGTCAAAGTCTCCATTATTTCCCACAAAAAACGTTTTTACCCCTTTGTTCACGATCAAATCCGTTAAAGTTGATTCTAAAACCGGCATAATTTTTTCCGGCGTATTTCTATGTCCGAAAAACGTGCAGGCAGCCATAATGCATTCTCCTTATTCATGTATTTACCCATAAATAGGTAAGTACATTTTAACTTAAATAAATTTCAAAAGCCAACCCATATTCGGGTAATTCCTCATTTTTCATATATTATCATAAAATTAATCTAAAAACGGGTAAACAGATAATGAGGACTACCGTATGGAATACTCCGACATTTACATTAAAAGAATCCGAAGGCTTTGCGAAGCGCGAGGGATCGCTATTAATAAACTGGCGACCATGAGCGGCGTCAGCCAGTCCACGCTGGATAATATTGTAAGAGGTATTACCAGAAATCCCGGCGTCAAAACATTGCACAAACTGGCAAATGCGATGAATATGACCCTTGCCGAATTTCTCGATTTCCAAGAACTAAACGATTATTCTTTTGATGATGCAGATTCGCATTTCAATCGTGCAGACGAGAAAATCCCATGATTACCGCTTTTTACGGGAATCATGGGATTTTTGTTTTTGCAAAGAAAGACGCAATGAAGAAAAATTTTATTAATCAGCCGAGCAGCGCGGCGAAATCCTGCACGGTCACAGTTTCCAGACGGGCGGCGACACGCAGGATCAACCGTGCGTCGGCGGCGCCGATTTTACCGTTGCCGTCCAGATCGCAAGCCTTGCGGTATAGCTCCGGCAGGTCGGTTAACCGTGCCGCTGCGCGCAGCGCCCGGCGCGCGTCCGTGGAATTGACAGTGCCGTTGCCGTTGTTGTCCATCGGCACAATCACATCATAGACAGCCAGCACCGCGCCGTTTTGATTGAGGGTCTGCACGCGGCAGCCGGTACCGATCAGCGCATCTGCATCCGGCGGATTCCCGCTGCTGTCAAGCAATTTGATCGAATTGTCCGGGCATGCCGCCGCCAGCGCTGCCATGGTGTTTTTAGGGGAAAGCAATACCGTCTTTAACGATTCGAGAACAACGACATTCTCCGTTTCCGAAGTTAAAGCCGCCGCATACTGCGGCTGTACAGGCGAGATCGCCGCAGTGGTCGGCACATCGGTCTCGTCCGGCGGAAGCATTCCGCCCGTCGTTGCAGGCGCGGACGTTTCCTGCCACCGGGCATAAAGCACGTTGGTTTTCCCGGTTACGATCAACTTATCTCCCGGGGCGTACTGCCTGCCGCTGCCGTCCGCTTTCGTGTTCCACCCCGCGAATGTCAGAGTATCCTTCGCCGGTGTAATAGGCGTGACCGCATGATCCACGCCCTTCAGTATCGCGCTGTCCCCGACAGTCAGAATTTTTTCATGATACATCGTCCCGATCCCGCCGTTGGAATCGTAATACAGCATGGCGGCGTCCTCGTCAAAGCCCTTATTCAGCGCGGCAAGCCGTTTTTCTGCATAGTTCATGACCGCTGCGGCGACAGCGCGATAGTTTTTTTGCTTGTCCGCGGCGGAATTTCCCGTCAGCTTCGCCCAACGGGCGCCGTCCATCACGGCGGAGGCGGCGACAAGGTCAATATTTGCAGCGATACCGCTTTTCGCGTAGACGCCGATCATATCCTCCGCCTCGCTCCAGCGCTGCGTCACGGCGGCGCGGAAATCCTCGTGCCGGTAAAGCATTGCGAAGATCGAGGAAATTTCCAGCCGTTTATTTTGCGTATAGCCCAGCGCGTTCGCCCACCAAATGCCGGTATCGGAAAAATCATAGGGCAGATTGCCCGTGTAGCGCATATTGCCCATGGACAAATCAAAATCCCAGGCGGGCCCGGCGTGGAATTTCGTTTCGCGGCTGTCCTTATAGAAGAAACAGCTGGACAGCCCCGCGTCGCGGTGCATGGTAAATTCCAGCAGTATGTACATTTTTACCAGCGAATCCATATCGAAATATTCGCTGTAATGCTTCCCGCTGCCGTTATAGCCCGCGGGCGCGTATACCGCGTCCTCCGCCGCCTGATAAAAATCGGCGATATAGTTGACCTGCGCGCGGGAGGCGTATTCGGGACTTTTCAGCACGATAGGCTGCCCCGCGTCGGAGACAAATCCGCTGACCTCCAGCGGATAGCGGCTGGGGATCTCGGACTCGATCAGATAACCGCCGGTAATATCGGCAGGATCGTTTGCAATATCCACCCATTTTCGCGAGCCTTTCACGTCGGCGGACTGCACCTTCCCGCCGGAGCCGGCCTTCGGGCGGGCTTCAATATCCACGCCGGGATTCGCATTTTCGTTGGCGTCCTCCAAATCGGTGATGTCGACGCGCTCCTCGCCGATCTCCACGCTTTCGCAAATCAGATAATTCCCCAAATACGCTCCGTTCACGTACAGGTCGATGAACCGATATTCCGGCGTAAACGGCAGTCCCAGCGCCTTGGCAAGATCCAGCGCGACGGCGTTGCGGATCAGCGACGCGTCAAAAAAATTGGCGAGCAGCGACCATTTTTTTGCTTTCCCCATGCCGAACATATCGGTTTTTTTGTCGAATTTGATATTATAGGGCTTTTTCTCCCCCGCCCACGTAGAGTTTCC
>JAFVBH010000083.1 GCA_017480115.1 Clostridia bacterium | reverse complement strand
GTATTTGCTTGCTCCGCCGCCGAGGGGCGCGGAGGGCAGTTGGTTCTCTGAAATCAGCTCCGTCACCGCGAAAATAAGTCGGTTCTCACCCGTTTCGCTATTCGCCGTCCAAAACAGCGTTACTTCCGCCGATATGTAGTCTGCATACAATTGTTTATCTGTCATTATTTTCACTACGTTTTACTTTCTTCTAACGGCTGCGGCACATACCTGCCATAGTGGATGCGGCATATTAAGCTATGGATAAAATAAATCTTCCCACAAGATTCTACAAGAAGCTTATCTCCTAATTCAGTATAATACCCTTGCTGATCATCGCACCCATAACGAAAGCAGGGATCATATGAAATGCCTCACAACAAGCGCAGTAACCTGGCTGGCAAATCGAACCCATTTCACATATAAAGAACTATATGCTTTCCTCATCGGCCAGGGAATCGCGGATAATGCCGCCAAAAAGGAGATCAGGCGTCTTGCGGAAACGTCTTGTATAAGGAGATACGGCAAATATTACACGTTCACAAGCGTATTGTTTGATATATAAAATCGTTCCCCTATGCGCTTGACCAGTCTGAAATCCCCCAATTCCCTGATCACTTCCCGAACCTCGCTTTCATCTTCCTCGGTCGGATTCTCTTTATGGGCTAACAGCTCTTCCAGTGTAAAACCGTCATTCATGTTTACCATCAGCGCTTTCCAGTATGCTTTCGCCGTGTTGTACATCTTTTCGTTTGTCATTAAGTAGCACATATCAACCCTCCACAATCCCTTCGTTTTGTAACATTTCTTTGGTTTCTCTCAGATATTCTTCAACACAGAGGCAGATAGCATCCGATACTGTTCTTGCACATATGTTCAGAATGCTTTCTTTTTGGAGGGCCTCCGTGGTGGAGACATACAGATAAAAGCCGGGGAAAACGCTTTGCTCGTCTTTGATCAGGTTAAAGACAGGCGACATCGTCTCAAATTCCTGTGTGAATGAGGTAAATCCCTTTTCATCTTTGATGTGCTTCGACAGATAGATGGGATTATTCGGGTCATAACCGGATTTCAACTTAAACGTGCTGACAATCACATCCACCAGCTCCGAATGCCCTTTTTGTATTGCCGGCGGGATCTTATTGTGCATTTCATCGAGCAGCTTCTCTTCTTTGTTTAAAAGGGAAAGTTCACTCTTCAATGTATTGAATATAAAGCCGTGGTTCTTTGCCATGTACTGATCATAATCGAACTGCTTGTCCGTAACCTTGACAATAAAATCATGCAGCGTCGAGGGTCGCTTTTCCGCTGTCTTGTTCGCGTCCGAGGTTGCGTTCAACATTTCGATCAGCCGGAGCGTTTCAGAAAAATCGTGATTCGACAAATAGGCGTATAGCTCTTTATCAAATTCATAAAAATCATCCGTCTGCTTGATAAGGGAGTAATAGTGCTTCTCGGCGGAAACGAATTCATGCAGTTGCAGCCACAGAGGATTATTTTCGTTGACTGTCGACAACGGATTTTGAAAGCTCGTGGCAAACTGGCGTTTTACCATTGTATCGAACCAACTGTCGTCCAACTGGATGAGCTTCATTTCCATCGCCCTTGGGCTCTTCTGATGCGCCATCAGATCCAGCATGTCCCATATGCTTTGAATTCCCAGCGCGATGGAGTTGTTGGTGCCCCTTTGCTCGACAGGCTCGTCCTTTTCCTTTAGATAATTTACAGCGATTTGCTTGACGCTGTGTATCATCAGCTCGTGAATCTTTTGCACACGATGGTGGTAATTGATGTCCAGATAGATTTTCCATCTTCTATACAGCAGATCCTCAACCGCGCTCAGTGACTTTGTGGATGGGCAAAATACGAATCTGTATTTCCGCGCGCAGGCCGCATCTTCAACCGTTAGGAGTTCAAATGTGTTGAACAGCTTTTTATAGTCAATAAACCCCTTGGCGATCCCGACGCTATTGAAATCACGGCTGCAATAATCGAGACGATCCGCGTCGACGGTACCGCTTATGATCCTGTGAAGATCGGAAAAAATATCGCCGTCCGCGTCCTCAGAATTCAAGATTTTAATTGCGAAATCAATAGACAGTGTTGCGATCAGGAGCTCTCCTTTGTCATACTCAGCCGCATCTTTCGTAAATGAAAGGAATATATTCTCCCTCATCGTCGACACAATTTTCTTACCGATTTCCTCGTGAAGTTCGCAAGCGCCTTCTTTATCGTAATAAATAGCAAAGGTATCCAGAAACTTTTTGATTTTACCTTTGTCATACTGCCTGCTGTCTCTTGAATCTTTTAGTTCCATATAAAGTGACTTAAGTGCAAACTCCATGATATGACTGTAGGGCAGGTGCCCGACGTCATGGAGGAGCGCCGCCAAACGTATTGCCTCAAAAATCACGATATACAGGAAGAAGTTTTCCTGCTTGATGTTCACGGGAACGTATTTTCTATAAAGCGGCACTTTGGAATCGCTGATATCGTAGTGGTTTGCAATGCCGCCTTCCGCTTCCAAATCAAGAGTTTCCTCATTGATAAAGGGATAGCTTGTCCGTGTAATGTTTTCGTACCATCTTTTTATCTCGCCGTCGACCGACTCAAAAAATTTATCTAAAATCTCTTCCTTTGCATTGGCGATCGAATGAAAGTACATCTCCCCGGCAAGATACATTGTGCCTATGCCGTGTTCAAACCGTTTCGTCTTATTGCACGGAAACGTCAGGTAAACCATGGAGTTCTGCAAAATACGGTGCATTCTGTTATAAAGCGGCGTAGATATAATTGCCCTCTCCAGCCCGCTGATCGGGATCGAACCGTGGATCACGTCTATGATGGAATCATTTTTATACAGGTCTATCATCTAACTGTCGCCTTTCTCTAAATATAGCGGCTCTCACTCCCGCCGCCGATCTCCCCGCGGTCCTCCCTGACCCTGCGCCAATGCGTTATTCGATCCATTCAATTATATTGCTCTTCTTTGCCAACAGTTTGCCCTCTTCAGCGGGATACCCGAGCGCGATCATCGCCCAAACGATGTGGGTCTCCGGAACATTAAAGCTGTGAAGCATCTCCCGGATCTCCGGCTCGTCACAAAGCGTCATCAGCGGATTCAACCACACGGAACCGAGCCCTAGCGAGTGCGCCGCCAGCATGATGTTCTGCGCCGCGCAGGAGGCGTCCTGCACGCAATATTTATTGCGGCGGTCGTTGGACACCAGAATCAGCGCAGCAGGATGGTTAAAGCCGTAAAAATACACCTTATTCCGCTGCGCAGCCGCTTCCGTGACCGTTCTGATTTCCGCAATCGTCTCCGCGCTTCGCACCACCGTGAACCGCCAAGTCTGCATGTTGTGGCCGCTGGGCGCGTAGGTCCCGCACTCCGCCAGCGTTTCCAGCAGCTCCCGCGGAACCGGCTCATTGGTGAATTCCCGGATGCTGCGCCGGGTGAGGATGTTGCGGATCACCTCATTGCTCACGCCCACTCCGCCGCGGTCATAGAGCGCCAGTAGCGCTTTCCGGTCCAGCTTCTGCATCCGGTTGCGCGGGAGCCTGTCCAGCAGAAGATAGCGGCGCGGGAGCTTATGGCGTTCCAGTTTGCCGACCAGATACTTTTCGCACAGCTCCTCGTGGAATCCGGCCCGCTCCGGAACCACGAACAGCACCGGCACCTGCCCCATGATTCCCTCCGGGTCCTCGACGCCGATGCAGGCGCATTCCCGGATTTCCTCAAACCCGGAGGCGGCGTTCTCCACCTCCACGGGCGATACCTTTTCCCCGCCGACGTTGATGATGTCGTCCGCGCGCCCCATCATATAGACAAAGCCGTCCGCGTCGCGGTAGACGAGATCGTTGGTATACAGCCAGCCGTCCCGCAGCGCCATTGCGCTTTCCTCCGGCATGCCGTAGTAGCCCGCCATCACCATCGGGCCGCGCAACGCCATGCGGCCCGCCGTCTCCGGGCGGTCCGCCGCAACGGCAGCGCCCGCCGCGTCTACAGCCTTGAAATCTACGCCGTCGATGGGACGCCCGATGGAGCCCAGCTTATCCGGATGCTCCGTGCAGTTCAGGAATACCGCGCCGCCGGATTCGCTGGATCCCCAGGTATCGTGAAGCGTTGTCTGCGGCAGAAGTTCCAGTATCCTCCGCTTCATTCCAACGGAGAGGAAGCCCGCGCTGATCTCAATGTTACGCAGCCCGCCCATGATTTCGGCGAAGCGGTCCCCCATGTCGCGGTACATGGTTTCCATGGTGGCGGGAACGCTCACCAGCGCCGTGCAGGCGAACTTTGAAAGATTCGATTCGGTGTCCTTCGCAAAGGAAAAGCCGTTTTGCAGGATGGTCGCGGCGCCGCCGTACAGTGACGCGCGCAGCACGCGCATACCATAGGAATGGTTCAGCGGCAGCGGGTTCAGGATGCGGTCGCTGTCCAGCATCCCGATTCCCGTCCAGGTGTTCTTCGTGCTTGCCTCCACAGCGCGGTATGTGAGCATGGCGCCCTTCGGTTTTCCCGTGGTCCCGGTGGTGAAGATCAGTTCCGCCAGTGCGTCCGGCTCCGGTTCGCGGTAGTCCTCCGGCGCGCAGGGTTCGGCAGACGCCGCCTCCGCGCAGAAGCCCCGCAGCGAGCGCCGGGCGCAGGCGGTTTCCGCTTTGAGGGGCGTGTCGGTCAAAAACAGCTTTGGCTCCGCCGTTTCCAGCACGTCCCGGATGCCCTTTTCTTTCGCGGATTTATCGACGGGGACCGTCACCGCACCGCAGAACTGCGCCGCCAGCAGCGCAATCACATACTCCGGCTTTGACACCGCCGTGATCGCCACGCGGTTCCCCGGAGCAATACCGCATTCCTCCCGCAGCAGCTTTGCCGCTGCAAGCATCTGCTCCCGCAGCGCGCCATAGGTAAGCCGCCTGTCTTTCAGAGCCAGCGCCGGCTTGTCGGGCTGCTCCGCGCCATGGCGCAGCACGGATTTGACGATGGTATCCATAGCGTCACATCAGGCGCCGGACCATGGCGGCCAGCGCGTCCACGGAGTTGAAGTTTTCCTCCACGATATCCTCATAGGGAATCGTGATGCCAAACTCCATGGTCAGTGCCGCGATGATCGTCGTGATCGACAGTGAATCCAGAATGCCGTCCGACACCAGCTCCGCATCGGTGTTGAAGTCGATATCAGGCAGCTCCGATTGCAGCAGCGCCAAAATCTTCTCATTCATGGTAAAACCTCCCCATTTGTTTACTGCAAATTGAATCTGCAAATGTACTCATCATAAATTTCCCGAATTTTTGCGCCCAACTGCATATGCAGCGTGATAGACGCGGCGTTCGCAGCAGATACTCTGCCCAAGTAACGGAGGCCGCCCTTGCTGTCGATGAAATTTAACATACCGTTATAGAGCGGCCATGCAATCATTTTCCCGGCAATACCGGGTTTTGTAGCCCCCAGCACATTTTCGTATGTATCTTCAGTCACACGGTGAAGTAACGTAAAGCCAAGCAGTTCCTTCTCCCTTCTGATCCTCAATGTAATTATTTCCATGTTTTCATAATGCGCAAGATAGGATTGGATAATTGCATCTGCGTTCTCTTTATGAAACAGCTGATCCAAGTGGAAACGCCGATCTGTCGGAAACGCCCGTTGGGCCAGCGCATAAATATCATCAGATAACGGCTCATCGACAATCAGTGAAAAGTCAAGTACCCTCTTCGCCGTTTCATGTCGCTTTTCTCTTGTTGATGCAATCGGGATTTCCATCAAAAAAAGTCTGTCATGAAATACATAGCCTAATTCCGTCAATTCAAGAATCTGCTTATCGCAATCCGGGTTGACCCGCAGAATACTATAATCGACGCCGTCCGTATGTATTTCGCGTGTGTCTCCTATGACTTGATAGAGTACTTGCCGCCTGTCAGCATAATGTGATTGCATTTACACCCCCATTAAAACTGCATATAGATGAAGCTCGCGGCATTATAGCCCGGGCCGTAGATACCGAAAATGATAATAGCAAAAAACAGGATGTAATACGCTGCCCAGCGGAACACGATGTTGCTCCCGGCGAGGCGCTCCCGCACGCTGCCGTTCCGTTGCAGCATACTCACCGCCCAGAGCACAAAAACGCAAACGATACCCAGCAGGAAGTTCGGACGATCAAGGCCGCGCGTATAAAGCGAGCCGTCGAAAAATCCATCCACATGAAACTCGGTGAAAAACTTCCGAAAAGCCAGCCAAGCTTTTGATAGGTCTCCAAACGCCGTCAGCAGTCGGCCAACCATAAAGAGAACAGACGTCCGCGCCATCTGGAACAGCGTCCAGCTTCCCGCTTCCGTATTGATACGAAGGGCTGCCGCAAGCTTTTTAATCTCCGGCGCAAAAACGTTAGAAAGAATTATGATGACGCCCCAGTACAGACCCCATGTAATATAATCCAATCCCGATCCATGCCAAAAGCCGGTCAAAAGCCAGACTGCGAGCAACGGAAGCACCGACATGACAGCTTTGCCCGCTCTGACTCCAAAACGGGTTCTCATTCTTTTGGACAATCCGATCAACTGTGGTGAGATCACCAGAGGCATGTAGACGTAATCCTTGAGCCACGTTCCCAGCGTAATGTGCCAGCGCCGCCAGAACTCTGCCGCGCTCCGAGAGAAAAACGGGTGGTCGAAGTTTTCCGCGAGCTTAAGGCCAAGACACTCGGAGAAGCCGAGGGCAATATCCATACAGCCGGAGAAATCGCAGTAGCTTTGCACTGCGCCGAACACAGCCGCCACCAGCAAATGCGCGCCGGTCTCCCACTCGACATTGCCGAACACCGTGTTGACGAAAATCGCCAGCCGGTCGGCGATGACCAGTTTTTTGAAGTATCCCCAAAGCATTCGCTGTACGCCGAAGCAGAACTGCCGATAATCGAAGCGGTGTTTCTCGAACATCTGCGGCGCCAATTCCTTGTGGCGGGAAATGGGACCTTGCAGGATCTTCGGGAAATAGATGGTGAACGCCAGCAGATGCAAGTAGTTGGTCTCCGCCGTATCCCTGCGCCAGTAGACATCGGCTATGTAGGAGATCAGCGAGAAGGTGTAATAGGATACGCCCAGTGCGACGATTGCCTTCGCCGTCTCCGCGCCGCCGATTTTCAGCGCCGCGCCGACGGATTGCATGACCCATGTTCCGATTTTGGCATACAGCAGCAGGCCGATCAGCCCGGCAAGGGCGAGATACAGCACGGGTCTGCATTTTTTCTTTGCCTCCGCCTTGTCCTCTGTTTCACGCTGGAGCCTGTCCATCTTCCGCGCGGCAAGGTACGCAATCAGCGACGACGCGAGGAGGAAAGGCAATCGTTCTACGCCGTAGGAGGCGTAGAACGCGATGCTCATGAGCATCGTGACAAGCCATTGCGCGTTCTTCGGAAAAAGGTAGTATAAAATAAGCGTCAACGCGGCAAGAAGGAAGAATTGTAAGCTGATAAAACCCATTTCATGTCCTCCTCACTGCGCAAAGCAGACCGTTTCCTCATAGTTACGCAAAAAATAAAACAATATATCCACATTTTTGAATGCTGTTTTTTCCGCGACAAAGGTATCAAATGCCGTGCTGTCAATCACCTGTCCGCTCTCGTTATCATACACGACAATATTCAGGCCCCGGGTTTGGTTGGAGTACTCAGCGCCGTTGATATTAATCGAGGAGTGCGAAACTGAGTTCCAGCCGGAACTGTTCAGGGATATGGCGAGATCCCCCAATTCCATGCTGCGCGTAATCGGCCTGTTGGAAACGGCCTCATAAGCTGCCTGCCCGTCCTGCATCACGGCTAAGTAAGCGTCCGCGTAATTTCCGTCCCGAACGAGCTTTAAGCCCAATCCTTCCAATTGACGGTAATCGCTGTCCGCCATCCCGGATGTGTATTCCTCCTGCGCCGCAATAAAGACGGTCCAGTTTTGTCCGTATTCCGAAAGATACCGGAGATAGGCGCTGAAGTCTGTCGCGGACTGCAGCGCGGTGACGGTGCGCGTTTTTTGATACAGCCTGAGCGCAGCGTCATAATCAGGCCGTTGCTCCTGCCGCAGTGAATAATGGTTCAGCAGATACTTACCCATAAAGACGGAGATTTTTTCCGCGCCCCGGCTATTTAAGTGGGCTCCAAGGTCCGGCGTATCCTGACTGAAATCAATCCCTGTTTCTTCGTAATTTAAATCAAGGAAAACAGAGCCCAGACGGCCGGCAAGCTCTTGCACGAGGTCTGAGCGAAGGGTATTCCACGCGGATAGATAATATTGAGGGTAATGGTTTACCGGTATCTTTGTCAGCAAAAGCTCCGCGCCGTTTTCCGCGCACAGGCCGGCGATCTCTGTCAGCCAGGCCGCCGCGCTGTCATTGATGGACGGAGCGTATAAAGGTTCTTCAAAGTATATTTCGTTCACTGAATCCGCTTCCGCTTCCCGCAGCGTTCCCAAAGTATTTTCGGCTAAAGCAAGGGAAACGGATTCCACCTCTCCCCTTGGCCACGGGCTTCCCACGGAAGAAGCGTTCTGAAACATACCCGCCGTATAATAAAAGCCGGATGCCTTTGGCTTAAAATCCTCCGCGGTGAGCTCAGCCCATCTGGAATGATATTTTATGACCGGAAAGTAGACGGACCATTTTCCGTCGCTGTACCACTCTTTGTCATAGGCCTCCGCCATCTCCCACTTTAACGCGCCCGGAGACAGCGTATCCAGAATGTACCGCCACTGCGCGTTCATGTCTGTGTCAGCCCGTTCAAACAGTCCCGATACGTCGAATACTACGACGGCGGGATGTTGGGTCTGCAATGCGTTCTTCAACAAAAAGTAGCTGCCCGAAACACGCTGGCCGGAGGTTGAGAGATTGTAAGAGCATATTTGGTAATCCTCATACAGTTTCATAGGCGAAAGGCCGCATCCCATGTGGCTTGCTCCCAGAAAAAGGACGTCGATGCTGTTTTCCTCCAGAGCGTCAAACCCGGTGATCGTGCGCTCGCTGTTCGTTACATCGCCGCCTGCCCAATTCGGCGTCAATACCGCTTGAATTCCGGCAAACAAGCCTGCACCGATGCAGAGGAAAAGCACGCTCTCCAAAAGCCGTTTCCACCCGAATTTCACGCTGCTTTCTTCCCCCTTACCTTATATCAAGCTTCTCCGCACAGGAAAGCGCCCGCGCCAGCGCCTGATCCATGTTGTAGTATTGGAAATCCGCCAGACGTCCGCAGCAGACGAGATCCGGCACCTGCTCCGCCAGCGTCCTGTAGCGCGCGTATTGCTTTTGGCTTTCTGCTGTCAGCACAGGATAATACGGCTCTGTTTTTATACCCTGCGCGTAGGGAAGCGGGTATTCTTCCGCATAAACGGTTCCCGCGCCCTGCTGGACGGGAAGCTTTTTATACTCTGTGATTCGGGTGTATCCTTTCATCGGATAGGCAACGACGGGATACGCCTGAAAGCTTTCCGCCGCGTCATATCTCCACTCAAACCGAAGTGAGCGGTACGGAAGCTTTCCATACACGCCGCCGAACAGTTCATCCAGCGCCCCGGTATAGACGACGGGGGCCTCTACCCGCGTCCCGTCCAGCATTAGCGAGGTATTCCGGACGGATAACCGTTCCAATGCTTCCACACAAAGTTCAACGCGGATGTTTGGATGATCCAGCAAATTCGCAAAGAAAGTTGCAAAAGAATGCTCGGGCATCATTTGGTATTCGTCGTCAAAATAGCCCTCACCGTAGGAAAATCGCAGCGGTACACGCTTCAGGACGCTGGGATCGATCTCCTCCGGAGATATTCCCCACTGCTTTGCCGTATAGGGCGCATAATCATTTTGGAGCAGAAACGCCGCGTAGCCCCGAATATCCGGATCCGGATGTTCCAACACCTCCATGACCGTCGCAGTCTCACAGCCGGGAAATGCGGCTTGCAGCTTCCTCTTTAGCGCCTCCGCTTTCTCCGGCGAATAAAACGTATCAATTGTCTTGAAATTGAACGGCGCCGGCGTACACCGCCCGTCCCAGTCCGCCCCACAGGTCAGGCGGTAGGGTTTCCAGTCCTCAAACCGGCACATGAAATCGTACAGGCGCTTTTCCTTTGTGTGAAAGGTATGCGGGCCGTATTTCTGCACCAGGAATCCGTGTTCATCGGTATAATCGTACATATTTCCGCCGATGTGATCCCGGCGCTCCCAAATCACGACGCGCATACCACGTTCCGCCAGATACCGCGCAATCACGCTGCCGGCCAGGCCGCAACCCACAACAAGGCAGTCCCAGTCAGAACTCCTCATAGTGCTCCATCAGTTCCCGAAAGCTTTGCAGATTCTTATCCTTATCCGCCAGAATCAGCTTCTCCTCGCCGCCGATCTTTTCCAGAGGCCATTGCACACCGATATCCGGGTCATTCCACATAATGCCGTCGTCATATTCCCCGTAAAACTTCTCGGCACACTTATAGGATACGATGGAATCCTCCAAAACCAGATAACCATGGGCGCAGCCAGCCGGCACAAGAATCTCATTGTATTTTTCACCGATGAGGTCAAAGGCCAGCCATTTCTTAAATGTCAGGCTATCCCGGCGCAGATCCACCACGACGTCCCAGACGTGGCCCCAGATGCAGCGCACCAGCTTGGGCTGCTGCCTGACTCTCTGAAAGTGGAGCGCGCGAATGACACCCTTATGGCTGGTTGTATAAAACACCTCCGCCAGATCGTGCTCAAGTCCGTTTGCCTCAAACACCTCTTTGGAATAATCCTTCGTAAAACAGCCGCGCACGTCGTCCGCACGAAACGGCGCCACCTCGTACAGGCCTTTGATTTCCGTTTCATGAAATTTCCATTTCTGTATCATTTTACTCCTGCTCCTTCCACCATTCCATGGTCCTGCGGCAGCCCTCGCCAAAGCTCACCTCAGCGCGGAAGCCCGTATCCCGCTCCGTCTCCGTGCAGTCGAACTGCGACAGCGGCAGATCAACGCCCGTAAACGGCACGTCGCCGAACCGAAACGTCAAATTCGGAGCGATTGCCTGCTGCATTTCCTCCAAAAACTGCCGCAGGGGACGTGCCGTGCCGCTGCCGATCAGGTACTCATGGAACGGTTTGCCTTTTTCGCCAATCAGCCGAAATGCCCTTGCCAGATCGTCTATATACACAAAATCATATTTCTGGGTTCCCGCTGTAAACTGCGGTTCTTCACCGCGAATGCACTTTTGAATCGTGGTGTTGATAAGTCTCGGGCTCCGTTCTCCCGGACCATAGGCATTGGTGATCTCCGGCCAAATCAATTCGATTCCGAGCTGTACGGCGACGGACATACACATCACATGCGCAATCAGCTTTCCACCGCCGTAAATATATCCGGGTCCCGGACGGTTACCCTGTGTATACGCCGCCGCCATGGTTTCGTGCTCCATGATGCTGCCTGCGCACAAAAACCGCCCGCAACCGAGGTCCTTTGCCGCCCGCAGCGCATCTACCGTCCACTGGGCGTTGTTCAGTTGAAGGCGTGTGTCTGCCCGCTCCGAGCCCGCGGAGCCCGCCCACGCAAAATGATAGAACGTATCAAAAGGCTTTTCCGCCAGCAAACCGGGCAGCTCCCGCATACCCTCCAGGTCGCAGGACACGATATCCAGCCCGGCCTGATCCCGCAGGCGGTCGCGATGCCCATTATGTACAATTGCCGTCACCGAAGCTCCATTTGCCAGCAGTTCATTTACAACGGAGCTTCCAACAAATCCGTTTGCACCTGTTACGACCACATTCTTCATTTCTGCGCCTCCAAAAACGCCGAGATTTCCCGATCCATTTCTTCTGCGACGTTTCCGCCAGCCAGCCAAACCTTCGTCC
>JAFVBH010000006.1 GCA_017480115.1 Clostridia bacterium | reverse complement strand
AATCATATGGCAAACGGAAAATATGCAGGAAAAGGCACATATTTCCCTTTGCCGTATGATTTTCTAATAAATGCCCGTAGGGCTTAACCTTATTCCAAAGTCGGAAAAACATGCTGATCTCCCCATCTTTCTATACGGAGGGCGCTATCGCGCCTCATTATAAAAATTCCGCAACGAGGGAAATATGTGCCTCTGCCCAAATTTATCCCGTCGTTGCAGAATTTAAACGGCGCAGTGCGCCGTGCTACCCGTTTCCGCCAATTCGTCTTAAAATCCAAATCGCGCAGCGATTTCCGAACCTCCTACCTCATCCCTCCTACCTTCTACCTAAATTCAAATTTGCGGGGCGTAAACGCCACGACAAATCAGAATTTGCAAATAAAACACTTGCCTTACCCGGTGGTTTGCGCTATACTTTAAAAAGATATTTCTATAATCCGATATTTCCGGAATGATAACGGCGTTTGCCGCAGCAAGGGAAGGAAGCGATTCGATGATTACGGGCGCTATGCTCAGAGACAGTATCATCTCCGCAGCGAACAGTATTTCAAATTTCAGAGAGGCAGTCAATATTCTCAACGTATTTCCCGTGCCCGACGGCGACACGGGCACCAACATGGGTATGACCATGGCGGCTGCAAAAAAGGCGATGGCAGACGTTACGGACGACGTATCGGCAGGCGTGGTGGCGGATAAAGCCGCTTCCGCGATGCTGCGGGGCGCGCGCGGCAACTCGGGCGTGATCCTTTCGCTGATTTTCCGCGGGATCGCGGACGGCCTGAAAGGGTGCCATGCCGCTAACGGTGCGATCATCGCCGCCGCGCTGGATCAGGGTTCCGCCAAGGCATATAAGGCGGTGCAGAATCCCATGGAGGGCACGATCCTCACCGTGATCAAATCCGCTGCCAACGCCGCCCGGGAAAACAGCCGCGACGACATCGACGCGACCGAGACCTTTGAGGCGGCATACAAGGGCGCGATTGAGGCGCTGCAAAAAACGCCCGACATGCTCCACATTCTGAAAAAAGCCAAGGTCGTGGATGCCGGCGGACAGGGACTTTGCTATATCTTTCTGGGCATGCTGTCCGTATTTTTGGACGGCAGGATCGTGGAAACCTCCGAGCCGGAGGATGCGACTGCCGCCCCGCCCGTCGTTTTTGACGGCGAGGTCATGGGCGAGGACGAGATCAAATATGCCTACTGCACCGAGTTTATCGTGAAAAAATCTCCGGATTGTCCGCATAATGTTGACGAGCTGCGGGGCTATCTTACATCGGTAGCGGATTGTGTTGTGGCAGTGGACGACGGCGAGATCATCAAGATTCACGCGCATTCCAATATCCCCGGCGATATTATCACAAAAGGATTGACTTACGGGGAGCTTCTGACGGTAAAAATAGAAAACATGAAGCAGCAGCACCGCAACGCCCACTGGGGCGTGGGGGATCGCAGCGAGGAAAAGGCAAAGCAAACGCCGGCCGTCAAAAAGGCTGCGCCCGAAAAGAAATACGGCTTCGTTGCCGTGTGCGCGGGCAGCGGGCTGGAACAGCTGTTCGGCGAGATCGGCGTTGATAAAGTCGTCAGCGGCGGGCAGACCATGAACCCCAGTACCGACGATATTTTGAACGCCGTCAACGCCGTTCCGGCGCAGATCGTATTTGTGCTGCCCAATAATAAAAATATCATCCTTGCCGCGGAACAGGCGGCGACCCTTGCTGACGACAGAAAGGTCATTCTGATCCGCACCACGACCGTGCCGCAGGGTATCGCGGCGGCGCTGGCATTTGACCCCGACGCCTCCGAAGCGTCCAATCTGGACGCGATGAACGCGGCGTTTGCCCGGGTGTCCACCGTTTCCGTCACCTATGCGGCGCGGGACAGCTTTGTCGGCGGTTTCAATATTAAGAAAAATCAGTGCATGGGCATGGAGAACGGCAAAATCGTCGCCGTGGAGGACGATCCCAACGATTCGGCATTCAAGGCGGTCAAGCGGGTCGCCAAGCGTTCCGCCGAGATGATCACCGTGTACTACGGCGAGAGTATTACCAAAGAAAAGGCGCAGGCGCTGGAGACGATGCTTGCGGAGCGATACAGCGACGCCGCGATCATGACGGTCTACGGCGGGCAGCCGGTCTATCATTACCTGATCTCGGTAGAGTAATATGGATATTCATTCTGATATACAGTATGTCAAAGGCGTCGGAGAAGCGAGGGCGAAGCAGTTCGGGAAAATGGGCGTTGCCACCGTTTCCGACCTTTTGCGTTTTTATCCCCGCGCTTACGAGGACTGGAGCCGCGTTTACGCGCCGGACGAAGCGCTCGTCGATGTGTTTTGCTGCGTGCGCGGTATGCTTGCTTATCCGCCGGACGTGCGGCGGATCGCGGGCGGCAGAATTATCGTGAAAGCGGCGGTTACGGACGGAGACGGCTTTCTGAATCTTGTTTTCTTTAATAATAAATATATCCCGTCCATGCTGAAAGAGGATCGGGAGTATATCTTTTTCGGCAAGCCGGAGCTTGACCGTTACGGCGGCAAGCAGATGGTCTCCCCGCAGTTTCAGCCCGCAGAGGCGGAGATCGGCGGTCTGCACCCCATCTACCGACAGTCAGGCGCGCTGAACACCCGCGCCATCGCAAAATGCGTGCGGTATGTGCTGGACAACTGCCCGGAGATCGTTGACCCGCTGCCGGAAAGTATCCTCAAAAAATATAAGCTGCTGCCGCTGCGCGAGGCGTTGGAAAAGATTCATTTTCCGGCGCAGGAGGCAGATATTGACGCTGCTCGCCGCAGACTCGCTTTTGAGGAATTGCTGCTGCTGGAGCTGGGCATGCTGGCGTCCCGCCCCATGCGGGAGGGCGGCATTCGCATCGCCGATCATTCCGCAGCGTTCAAAAAACTGCTGCCCTTTACCATGACCGGCGCGCAGGCGCGGGCGGTAAAGGAGATCATAAACGATATGTCCGGCGGCGGCGTAATGCGCCGTCTGCTGCAGGGCGACGTTGGTTCCGGCAAAACCGCAGTCGCTGCGGCGGTGGTCTATTCCTGCGTAAAAAGCGGGTATCAGGCGGCAATGATGGCGCCCACCGAGGTGTTGGCGGGGCAGCATTTCCGCACGTTCCTGAAATTTTTTGCGCATGCCGGTATCACGACCGCAGTACTCTCCGGCTCCATGAGCGCGAAAAGCAAGCGCGAAGTGAAAAAACGGCTGGCGTCCGGGGAGATCGATTTTGTCATCGGCACCCATGCGCTGATCCAGTCTGATGTGGTTTTTAATAATCTTGCCCTTGTCATTACCGACGAGCAGCACCGTTTCGGCGTGAAACAGCGCACCGCCCTCGGGGAAAAGGGGGCGGACGCGCATATGCTGGTCATGTCCGCCACGCCGATTCCCCGCACACTGGGGCTGATCATCTACGGCGATATGGATATTTCCGTGCTGGACGAGCTGCCCGCAGGCAGGATCCCCATCAAGACCTATAAGGTGCCGTCCTCTTACCGGCTGCGGCTGTATAAATTTTTGGAGAAGAATTTCAGCGAGGGACGGCAGGGTTATGTGATTTGTCCCCTCGTGGAGGAGGGGGAAACCGCGTCGCAGCGCATTCCCGCCGAGGAATATTATGAATATTTAAAAAAAGAGATCTTTCCCGACCGGCGGCTGGGGCTGGTACATGGCAAGCAAAAGCCTGCGGAAAAGGAGCGCACGATGGCGGATTTTTCCGACGGCAAGCTGGATCTGCTGGTCGCCACCACGGTCATCGAGGTGGGAATCGACGTGCCCAACGCCACGGTCATGATCATCGAGAACGCCGACTGCTTCGGGCTGTCCCAGCTGCACCAGCTGCGCGGTCGCGTCGGCAGGGGCAGCTATGAATCCACCTGCGTGCTGGTCAGCGACGTGCAGAATCCCGACACCGAGGCGCGGCTCAAGGTCATGTGCAGCACCACCGACGGTTTTCGCATCGCCGACGAGGATTTGAAGCTGCGCGGGCCCGGAGACTTTTTCGGTGAGCGCCAGCACGGTCTGCCGCTGCTGAAGATCGCCGATATTGCCACCGATACCGCGATGCTCACGCATGCGCGCAAAACCGCCGAAGCCGTATTTGCCGCCGATCCCCGTTTGCAAAAAGACGAGCACCGCGCGCTGAAAGCCGCAGTGGAGGCATTGTTTGAAAACCCGACGAAGTTAAATTAAATTCTGATTTAGCGCAGGAAGATGGGCGCACAATCTTGTAGGGATGCCCATTGGGCATCCGTTGGTTTTGCGCGTAATTCGGCGGACGGCCGGTGGCCGTCCCTACAAGTAGGTGTGCCCATTTTGCGTCTATAAATCCAAATCGCGAAGCGATTTCCGCAATTATTCATCATTCATTTTTCATTACTGATTTAGCTGCTACGAAGCTAAATCAGAATTTACACAAAAGGAGACCATATTATGGACAGAATTGCAAGCTTTACCATCGATCACACCGTACTGATGCCGGGGATTTACACCTCGCGCATCGACGGGGACGTCACCACCTATGATCTGCGTATGCGCAGACCCAATGTGGAACCGGTGATTTCCAACGCCTCGATCCATACCATCGAGCATCTGTTCGCCACCTACGTGCGCAACAGCAAATTTAAAGATAATATCATCTATTTCGGCCCCATGGGCTGCCGCACCGGTTGTTATTTCCTGGTGCGGGACATGGCGCCCGCCGACGCGGTGGAGCTGGTAAAGCAGGCGACCGCTTTTATTGCCGGCTACGAGGGCGAGATCCCCGGCGTGACCGCTGCGGAATGCGGCAACTATCGCGAGCATTCTTTGCCGGAGGCGAAAAAGGACGCCGCCCGCTATCTCAATGATATAAAGGACTGGACGGCGGAAAAGCTCTCCTATTGACGGGATTTTGCAAACTTTTACGCGCATGCTGCCGCCGGGACGTCAAACAATAAAGCCGGGAAGATAAGTTGCTTCAAGAAATTTTGTTCTGTAAACTTATAATGTTTGTGTAAAAATTTCATGAACACTTTGGACAATTCTTACAAAAAAGACACGCCGTCCGTTTTTTTGGAGAAAACAGCTTTTATTTTCAGTGAAATCATGCTATACTAGCCTATAATAAATATGATATTTGCGGAAAACTGTGTAAGATACAAGGAAATTTGACTTATTCGGTTTTTCTTTGCGACTGTTTCTTAATATATCGGGCGTTATGCCCGACGACTTTCAGTTGGGAAGTGCGATTTTTTGGATAAGTTTGTAGTTGTCGGCGGCAAAAGGCTGTACGGCTCTGTGGATATAAGCGGTGCAAAAAACGCAGCGCTCGCCATCATTCCCGCGACCTTGCTCGCCGCGGGGAAATGCCGTATCGATAATATCCCGGATATTCGCGATGTCCGCCTTATGTTTAACATACTGCGGAATTTGGGAGCGGAGATAAAAATGCTCAACCCAAATTCCTTTGAGATCGATACCTCTGCCATTCGTTCGCAGGTCGTGCCTGACGCAATGGCAAAGAAAATGCGCGCGTCTTATTATTTTATCGGCGCGCTGCTGGGCAGATCCGGCAACGCGGAGGTCGCCATGCCCGGCGGCTGTAATTTCGGCGTGCGCCCCATCGATCAGCACATCAAGGGTTTTGAGGCGCTGGGCGCGCATGTCAGGACGGAAAACGCCGTGATTAAGGCCTCGTCCGCAGAGCTGCTGGGCGGCTCGATCTATTTTGACGTTGTCAGCGTCGGCGCAACGATGAATGTTATGCTTGCGGCAGTCAGGGCGAAGGGACTGACGATCATTGAAAATGCCGCCAAGGAGCCGCATATCGTGGACCTTGCGAACTTTTTGAACCTCATGGGTGCGGACGTGCGCGGCGCGGGTACGGATACGATCAAGATCCGCGGCGTGGAAACGATGCACGGCTGCGATTATTCCATTATTCCCGACCAGATCGAGGCAGGCACATATATGGTCGCCGCTGCCGCCGCCGGCGGTGATGTGGCGATCCGCAACGTGATCCCCAAGCATTTGGAATCCATCAGCGCAAAGCTGGTGGAATGCGGCGCGACGGTGGAGGAATTTGCCGACAGCGTCCGTGTCGCGGCGGACGGCAGATTGACCAAATGCAACGTAAAGACCATGCCGCACCCCGGCTTCCCCACCGATATGCAGCCCCAGTTTGCGGCGCTGCTGGCGATCTGCGAGGGTACCAGCATCGTGTCCGAAAGCATTTGGGATAACCGTTTCCGCTACGTAGAACAGCTTTTGCGTATGGGCGCGTCCATTCAGGTGGAGGGCAAAGCCGCCATTATCGAGGGCGTTCCCTATCTGAAAGGCGCGCCCGTCCGCGCGGACGATCTGCGCGCCGGCGCGGCAATGATCATCGCCGGTCTTGCCGCCAGGGGCGCGACCGAAATCGAGGATATTCACCTGATCGAAAGGGGATATGAGAATATCCTCGGTAAGCTCACCGCGCTGGGCGCGGATATTCGCCGCGTCGAGATGCCCGACGAGGAGAGCGCAAAGGAAGATAAAAAAGCGATATAACCGCTGTGACGCTGTGATTTACGCTAAAAGCCTCCATAGTTTAATGGATAGAATAAACCCCTCCTAAGGGTTAGATGTGGGTTCGATTCCCGCTGGGGGTGCCATAAAATCCGTTGCCGAAAGGCAGCGGATTTTTTTGCACAGTCCGGCGGGAATCGAACATCGGAATCGCCCGTCGGAAATATTGTCGTTTCACTTCGCTTGGTGCGCTCGTGAAACTCTGTATTTCCTCCAGACTTGCGGGCTGCCTT
>JAFVBH010000082.1 GCA_017480115.1 Clostridia bacterium | reverse complement strand
TTTCGGCGAACCATTAGCCTGGGGTATCCAATCCGCGTATAACAGAATGGCCAATCACCGAATTTCTGTTTTATCATAGCCTTTCCGCTATGCTCTTTGATTCAACACATTCAGGTCTGTTTGTTAAGTGTCTGTTAACTTTATGTTCAGCCCCTTGACTGGAGACCTTACATAACAGGGATGCCCATTGGGCATCCGTCGATTTTGCGCGTAACCCGGCGGATGGCCAATGGCCATCCCTACAAGCGAAGTCCGATATTTTAATTTACAAATCCAACCGCGAAGCGGTTTCGTAATCATTCATCATTCACTATTCATTATTCATTAAATTCTGATTTATCGGCGAAGCCGAAAAATCAGAATTTATTTCCCTCTTTCCTTTTCCCTGCAAATATGCTATACTTTTCTAAAACGGGAAAGAGGCTGGTAGTATGAACCTGTTCGATATTCTGTCCAAATGCGATCACACGCTGCTGCGGCAGGACGCGACGTGGGACGAGATCAAGGCGCTCTGCGACGACGCGCTGCGATATAAGACCGCGTCCGTCTGCATTCCGCCCTGTTTTGTCGCCGACGCAAAGGCGTATACGGGCGGTCAAAAACCGATCTGCACCGTGATCGGCTTCCCGAACGGGTATCATACAACCGCCGCCAAGGTGTTCGAGACTGCGGACGCCGTGAAAAACGGCGCGGACGAGATCGATATGGTCATCAATCTCGGCGATCTGAAAATGAAACGGTATAAAAAAATCGCGGACGAGATCGCGCAGATCAAAGCCGCGTGCGACGGCAGATTGCTGAAGGTCATTGTGGAGACCTGTCTGTTGACGGAAGATGAAAAAATCACGATGAGCGAGGTCGTTTCCGCTTCTCCCGCCGATTACATAAAGACCTCCACCGGGTTTTCCAAGGCGGGCGCCATAGTCGCGGATATTGCGCTGTTCGCGCGGCATATGACAAACGGAAAGAAAATAAAGGCGGCGGGCGGGATCCATACGCTTGCGTTCGCCGAACAACTGATCGATGCGGGCGCGTCGCGACTGGGCGCCTCCGCCCTTGTGAAATGTGCAAAGGAGGCGCAGCTATGATCGTTCCCGCAATTCCCACCCCGCATATTGAGGCGGAAAAGGACGCCGTCGCGAAAACCGTATTGATGCCGGGTGATCCAAAACGCGCGGAATTTATTGCAAAGACATTTTTAACTGCCCCGGTGCTTATCAACGACATACGGGGTGTTCACGGCTACACCGGCACGTATCAGGGCGCGCCGGTCTCCGTGATGGCAAGCGGCATGGGCATGCCGTCCATGGGCATTTATTCCTATGAGCTGTACGCGGCGTATGACGTGCGGAATATTATCCGTGTCGGCACTGCGGGGGGACTGTGCGAGCGGGTACGGCTGCGGGAGCTTGTGATCGCGCAGGGCGCGTGTACCGATTCCAACTACGCCTCCCAATATCATTTAAACGGCACGTTCGCGCCCATTGCGGACTATGGACTGCTGTCGAAAGCCGTCGCGGTTGCCGAAAATCATCAATTTAAATATTGCGTGGGCAACGTGCTTTCCACGGATATGTTTTATACGGATAACGACGGTCGGCTTGACAGCGAGACCAGCGTAAATATGTGGGGGAAAATGGGCGTGCTGGCGGTGGAGATGGAAGCTGCGGCGCTGTATATGAACGCCGCCCGTTTCGGCAGACGCGCGCTGGCAGTCTGCACGATTTCCGACCATCTCATGACGGGCGAGGCGCTGGACGCGCTGTCGCGAGAGCGCACCTTTACCGATATGATGACGCTGGCGCTGGAGACCGCAGCCGCGGTGAATCACGATGCGTAAGCGACCGGAAATCCTGGCCCCCGCGGGGAATATGGAGCAGCTGACCGCCGCCGTGCGCGCCGGCGCGGACGCGGTTTATCTCGGCGCGTCAGCGTTTAACGCCAGACGCAATGCGGAAAATTTTGACGCCGACGGGCTGCGGGACGCGGTGGCGTACTGCCATGAACGGAACGTTCGGGTTTATGTCGCGGTGAATATCGTCGTTTCCGATGATGAGATTCCTGCGCTGGTGCAGTTGGCGCGGGTTTTGAATGCGATCGGCGCGGACGGCGTGATTACCCAGGATCTTGCGGCGGCGGAGGTGTTTAAAACCTGCTGCCCGGCGATCCGTCTGCATGCCTCTACCCAAATGACGATACATAATACCGCAGGCGTGCGGGCGCTGCATGACTACGGCTTTCGGCGGCTGGTGCCCGCAAGGGAATTGACGCTGCGGGAGCTGGGCATGCTGACTGCGGCGACGGATACGGAAATTGAGGTTTTCGTCCACGGGGCGCTGTGCATGAGCGTATCGGGCTGCTGCTATATTTCTTCGATGCTGGGCGGCAGGAGCGGCAACCGGGGGCTTTGCGCCCAGGCGTGCCGTCTGAATTTTCAGGCGCGGGGCAGGGAATACGCGCTGTCGCTGAAGGATATGTCCTATATCGACCGGATCTCCGCGCTGGCGGAGATCGGCGTTTGTTCGCTGAAAATCGAGGGGCGCATGAAGCGTCCCGAATACGCCGCTGCGGCGGTGGACGCCTGCGCAAAGGCGACGCGCGAGCAGGCGTATGACCGGGAGTTGCTGCAGAGGGTGTTTTCCCGCAGCGGTTTTACCGACGGGTATCTAGACGGCAGACGGAATTTGGATATGTTCGGCTATCGCCGGTATGAGGACGTGACCGCCGCGACGGACGCGCTGCTTGCCGGTATTCGGGAGCGTTACCGCAAGGAACCGGCGGTGGTTCCGCTTACCGCGTCGCTGACCGTGACGGCGGCGCGATCCGAATTGATGTTGACAGACGGGCGATATACCGTGACGGCGGCAGGCGCGGGCGGCGAACCGCCGCAAAGAGCCGCGCTGAACCGGGAAAACGCCTGTAAAAATATCGCGAAAACCGGCGGTACGCCGTATTTTATAGAAAATTTTACGTTTGCGAATGCGGAAAATCTGTATCTTTCCGCTGCGGCGCTGAACGGTCTGCGCCGAGACGCGTTGGAAATGCTGCGGGAAAAACGCGCGACGCCCGCAGCGCGCCCGTTTTATGATTTTACATATCCGGCAGCGCAGAAGCCCCATGGCTTTCGGGGGTTCTGGCTGCGGTTCGCGTCGGCGGCGCAGATATTTGCAAACGACGCGCAAACCGTGATTCTGCCGATGCGGGAGATTTTGGCGCATACGGAGCTGATCGCGGCATACGGCGAGCGTCTCTGCGCGGAGGCGCCGGCGCTGGTGTTCCCCGACGCGGAGGACGCGTTTGCGCGCGATCTGGACGCGCTGTCCGCGTTGGGCGTGCGACGCGCTTACGCGGACAATATCGGGCAGTTGTCTCTGCTGAAAGAACGCGGATTTTCTGTGATCGGCGGCTTCGGGCTGAATATTTTTAATTCCGTCGCGCTGGCGGCGTACGAAAAAATGGGCGTTTGCGCGGCGACGCTGTCGTTTGAGCTGTCCGCCGCCCATATGCGCAAGATACGGTCGAATATCGCGCTTGCGGCGGTCGTATATGGCAGACTGCCGCTGATGAAATATCGCGTCTGTCCGCTGCAGGGGGAGACGGGCTGCGGCGGCTGCCGCGGCAGCGGAACGATCACCGACCGCAAGGGGATCGATTTCCCCGCCGCCTGCGACGCGCGTCGCTATACCGTGATGTACAACAGCGTACCGCTGGACGTCTGCGACCGGGATTTTTCCTTTGCAGATCATAAGCTGCTGTATTTCACCTTTGAGACCGCGGAGGCATGCGCGGAAATTTACCGCTTGGCAAAAGAAAATAAACGTACCACGGAAAAGCATACGACGGGATTGTATTACAGGGAAGTCTATTGATCCCGCGAACCGGAATTGCATGCGGCATGAAAAATGCGTGATTTCGGCGCGGTTGCAGCAACCGCCATGATGGAGAATCTGCAATAAAACGAATCCCATTGTATTTGTTTTTGACAGATTCTGAATAAAGAATCGCAATTCTTGCGCTGATTCGCCATCATCGGGTACGGGCGCAGCCCGTCCGCAATCCTTCATTCTTCATCATTTATTTTTGAAAGGATACCGCCTATGACTTACATCACCTTTATCGATTCCCCGATGGGGAAGATCGGCGTAGCCGCCGCGGACGGGCGGCTGACCCGGATTTTCTTTGATATTTCCGGGCTGCCCGACCGGTGGCAGCGCAAGGACGACGAGCCGACGCTGACGGCGGCGGCAAAACAGTTGACGGAATACTTCAACGGCGCACGGCAGGCGTTTGAACTGCCCGTGACGCTTGACTTAACGGAATTTGAACGGCGTGTGCTGGCGCAGACGGCGGAAATCCCTTGCGGCGAGACGATGACCTACGGGCAGCTTGCCGCCGCATTGGGAAAGCCCGGCGCAGCCCGCGCGGTGGGAAACGCGCTGCGTAAAAATCCGCTGCCGATCGTGATCCCCTGCCACCGTGTCGTGGGCGCGAACGGCGCTCTGACGGGTTACGCCTACGGGCTGCAAAGAAAGCAGTTCCTGCTGGCGCATGAGAAGAAGTTTTTGCCATGAGCGGATGTACCTTATGTCCGCGCGCCTGCCGTGTTGACCGCGGGGCGGGACAGCGCGGAGTTTGCGGAGAACGCGATACCGTAAGAGCTGCCCGCGCGGCGCTGCATTTTTGGGAGGAGCCCTGTATCAGCGGTGAGGGCGGCTCGGGCGCGGTGTTTTTCAGCGGCTGCGCGCTGCGATGCGTCTATTGTCAAAATGCTGCCATCAGCCGCGGCGGCGTGGGGGCGGAGATTTCTTCGCAGCGGCTGCGGGAGATTTTCTTTTCGTTGATCGAGCAGGGGGCGGAGAATATCAATCTTGTCACGCCCTCTCATTTTGCGCCGCAGATCGCAGAAGCCCTGCAGGGCGGGCTGCCCGTGCCGGTGGTGTATAACTGCGCGGGGTATGAAACCGTGGAGACGCTGCGGCGGCTGGACGGATTGGTGGACGTTTATCTGCCGGATTTCAAATATGCCGATCCCGCGCTTGCGGCGGCGTATTCCAACGCGGCGGATTATCCTGCCGTCGCCGTCGCCGCGCTGAAAGAAATGTACCGTCAGACGGGCGCGCAGGTTTTTGACAGCCGCGGTATGCTGATAAAGGGCGTGCAGGTGCGGCACCTCGTTTTGCCGGGGCATTTGGAGAATACCTACGGCGTGATCGATGCGTTTTCAGCGTTGTTTCCCCACGGCGAGGCGGGGTTCAGCCTGATGAGCCAGTTTACGCCCACCGACGCCTGCAAACATTTTCCCGCGCTTTGCCGCAGGCTGACGCAGGAGGAATATGAACGGGCGGTGGATTACATGTACCTGTGCGGGATCGAAAACGGCTTTGTGCAGGAGCTGTCCTCGGCGAAGGAGGAATATACCCCGCCGTTCGATCTGACCGGTCTTTGAATCCGCGCGCGACAGGGCGCGTTTCGCAAGGGAGAATCTGATATGAGTGAAAAAAAATTACGCGCCGCCGTGGTCGGCTGCGGAAATATCAGCCGGTCGCATTTTTCCGCGATTACCGCCTGCGGCTGCGCGGAACTCGTTGCCGTCTGCGATACGCAGCGGGAAAGAGCCGACGCCGCAGCGGAAAAATTCGGCGTCAGAGCGTATTATGATATGGCGGCGCTGCTTGGCGACCGTATTGCCGACGTGATCCATATCTGCACGCCGCATTATCTGCATGCGACCATGGCGATCGCCGCGCTGGAGACGGGACATCATGTGTTTTGCGAAAAGCCCATGGCGATCCGGTATGACGACGCGCTGCAAATAAAAGCCGCCGCCGAAAACAGCGGGAAATATTTCGGCGTATGCTTTCAGAACCGATACAACGACGCGTCCCGCCTGATAAAAAGCGCGCTGGAAAGCGGAAGATTGGGCGCGGTACGCGGGAGCCGCTCTGTCGTTGCGTGGGATCGGAATGCAGACTATTATCTTGCCGACGCCTGGCGGGGAAAGATCGACACCGAGGGCGGCGGCGTGATGATTAATCAGGCGATCCATACGCTGGATCTGACCGCGTGGCTGGTGGGCAGCCCCGTTACGGCGGTGCAGGCGAGTATTTCGACCAAACGGCTGGCGGATTTTATCGAGGTGGAGGACACCGCCGATTTGTTGATGCAGTATGAAAACGGCGCGCGCGGCGTGTTTTACGCGACCCTTTGCGCTGCGGAGAATGCGCCGGTGGAAATCACCATAAATTGCGAAAAGGGAAAAATAATTTTGTCGGAGCAATTGATTATCCGGGAGACGGGCTGCGCGGACGAGGTGTATGACATTCGCTGCGGTACGGGGGCGAAAGCCTATTGGGGTAATGGGCATACCTATATTATCCGTGATTTTTACGATTGTATTTTAACCGGCGGAAAATTCCCCGTTGATGCCGACGAGGCGATCAAGTCCGTGCGCATGACGGATATGCTGTACGCGGCGGCGGGGAGACGGGAGCCGCGAAAATACTGATTTATCGGCGTTGTCGATAAATCAGTATTTAATGAATGATGAATAGTGAATGATGAATAATTGCGGAAATCGCTTCGCGATTTGGATTTTAGAACAAATTAACGGAAACGGGTAGCACAGCGCAAGTTAATGCGGAATGCGGAATTTTTATAATGAGACGCTTTAGCGTCCACCGTATGAGAAGTTGGGTAGATGTCTATACTTTCCCCGGCTTTGGAACATGGTTAAGCCCTACGGGCATTTATTAGAAAATCATACGGCAAAGGGGAAATCGTGCCTTTACCCAGGTATTGCGGTTTTGCCGTATGATTAAACGGCGCAGTGCGCCGTGCTACCTCGTGTGCCCATTTTGCATCTATAGATTCAAATCGCGCAGCGATTTCCGAACCTCCTGCCTCATCCCTCCTACCTTCTACCTGAAAATATAAACGCCCGGCACAGTTGCGAAGAAATTTTTAAAAGGTACTTGACTTTTTTTACAAAGGGTGTTGACAGGCTGTTGACACGCTGGTAAAATAAAATACCCTATTATAATGGATATTCTCGCTCATGGGGATTTTCCGCTGCCGCGTTTGTTTGCGGAAAATGCGGCAGATCCCAGTCCCCGAGCGGAAAATTCAGGATCGGAGTGAATGTGTAACATGGTCAATGTAAAACCTGTCAGTCAGGGCAAAACCACAAGAATGAGCTTCGGTAAGATCAACGAGGTCATGAAAATGCCCAATCTTATCGAGGTGCAGAAAAATTCCTATCAGTGGTTCCTTGACGAAGGTCTGAAGGAGGTTTTCCGCGACAGCGCCGATATTACGGACTATTCCGGAAAGCTGGTGCTTCGCTTTGTCGATTACCGTATGGACGAAAAGCCCAAGTACACCGTCAAGGAGTGCAAGGAGCGCGACGCGACCTACGCCGCTCCCATGCGCGTACGGGCGACCTTATTAAATAAGGATACGGGCGAGATCAAGGAAAACGAGATCTATATGGGCGATTTCCCCATTATGACCGACAGCGGCACCTTCGTGATCAACGGCGCCGAGCGCGTCATCATCTCCCAGCTGGTGCGTTCTCCCGGCGTTTATTACGGCATGACCCGCGATAAGACCGGCAAAAAGCTGTTTAACACCACGGTCATTCCCAACCGCGGCGCGTGGCTGGAATATGAATCCGACCAAAACGACCTGTTCTATGTCCGGATCGACAAGAACAGAAAATTGCTCATCACGACGTTCGTCCGCGCGCTGGGTCTGGATACCAACGCCCAGATCGACGAGTTTTTCGGCTACGACGACCGCATCAGAGCGACTCTTGACAAGGACACGACACAGAACTCCGCTGAAGCACTGCTTGAAGTGTATAAAAAACTTCGCCCCGGCGAGCCGCCCACACTGGATTCCGCAAAATCCCATCTGGAAGCTCTTCTTTTTGACGAGCATAGATACGATCTTTCCCGTGTCGGCAGATATAAATATAATAAGAAGCTTTCCATTTCCGACCGTCTGAAGGGCAACGTGCTTGCCGAGAACATCGTCGATCCCGAGACCGGCGAGCTGCTTGCCGCCGCAGGCGAGAAGATCACCAAGGCGAAGGCTTACGAGATTGAGCAGGCGGGCGTTACCGAAGCGTACGTCGTTCCCGAGGGCGCGGAGGATAAAAAAGTCAAGATCATTTCCAACGGCATGGTGGACGCGCTGCCGTACCTGCCCATGTTCACCGAGGAGGAGCTGGAAGCCCTCGGCGTGAACGAAAAGGTGAAGTTCAAGGTGCTGAAAGAGGTGCTTGCGGCGTGCGGCGACGATAAGGACGCGCTGGCGGAGGGGCTGCGCGCCCGCATCGGCGAGCTGATCCCCAAGACCATCACCGTGGACGACATTATGGCGTCGGTCAGCTATCTCAACTGCCTGGCGGAGGATGTGGGCAATATCGACGATATTGACCATTTGGGCAACCGCCGCGTCCGCAGCGTGGGCGAGCTGCTGCAGAACCAGTACCGCATCGGCTTTGCGCGTATGGAGCGTGTGATCCGCGAGCGTATGTCCCTGCAGGGGCAGGAGCCGGAAAAGGTCACCCCGCAGGCGCTGATCAATATCCGCCCCGTTGTGGCGGCGATGCGTGAGTTTTTCGGTTCATCCCCGCTCTCGCAGTTCATGGATCAGTCCAACCCGCTGGCGGAGCTGACGCATAAGCGCCGTATTTCCGCGCTGGGCCCCGGCGGTCTTTCCCGTGACCGCGCCGGATTCGAGGTGCGCGACGTTCACTACAGCCATTACGGCCGTATGTGCCCCATCGAGACCCCTGAAGGCCCGAACATCGGTCTGATCTCCTACCTTGCCACGTTTGCAAGAATCAATAAATACGGCTTCATTGAGGCGCCGTTCCGCAGGGTCGATAAGACCACCGGGCAGGTGCTGGACGAGGTCGATTACATGACCGCCGACGTGGAGGACGAGTTCTTCGTCGCGCAGGCGAACGAGCCGCTGGACGAGAACAACCGCTTCGCCAAGAACCGCGTCACGGTGCGTTACCGCGACGAGTTCCGCGAGGTCGATCCCTCCGTGCCCGATTACATGGACGTTTCGCCCAAGATGGTCGTTTCCGTCGCTACCGCGATGATCCCGTTCCTTGAGAACGACGACGCGAACCGCGCGCTGATGGGCTCGAACATGCAGAAGCAGGCGGTACCGCTGCTGAAAACCGAAGCGCCGTTCGTCGGCACCGGTATGGAATATAAGGCGGCGGTGGATTCCGGCGTTGTGATCGTTGCCAAGCGCAGCGGCGTCGTATCCAAGGTCTGCGCGGATTTCGTTGAGATACGTACCGACGAGGGCGCGACCGACCATTACGATATTATTAAATTTATGCGCTCCAACCAGGGCACCTGCGTGAACCAGCGTCCCATTGTTTCCGCGGGCGAGCGCGTGGAAGCCGGGCAGGTCATTGCGGACGGTCCCGCCACCGACGGCGGCGAGATCGCGCTGGGCAAGAACGCCCTGATCGGCTTTATGACTTGGGAGGGCTACAACTACGAGGACGCGGTTCTGATCAATGAACGCCTCGTGAAAGAGGATATGTACACCTCCATTCATATTGAAGAATATTCCACCGAGGCGAGAGATACAAAGCTCGGCCCCGAGGATATTACAAAGGATATTCCCAACGTCGGCGACGACGCGTTGAAGGATTTGGACGAAAACGGTATTATCCGCATCGACGCGGAGGTTACCAGCGGCGATATTCGGGTCGGTAAGGTCACGCCCAAGGGCGAGACTGAGCTGACCGCAGAAGAGCGGCTGCTGCGCGCGATCTTCGGCGAAAAGGCGCGCGAAGTGCGCGATACCTCGCTGAAGGTACCCCACGGCGAATACGGCGTTGTCGTCAACGTGGAGGTATTCACCCGCGAGAACAGCGATGAGCTCAGCCCCGGCGTGAATAAGGTCGTGCGCGTGTATATCGCGCAGAAGAGAAAGATCTCCGTCGGCGATAAGATGTCCGGCCGTCACGGTAATAAGGGCGTCGTTTCCCGTATCCTGCCGCAGGAGGATATGCCCTTCCTTGCGGACGGTACGCCCCTTGACATTGTGCTGAACCCGTTGGGCGTTCCCTCCCGAATGAATATCGGGCAGGTGCTGGAGGTCAACCTCGGTTATGCCGCGCGGCTTCTCGGCTGGCACGTCATGACGCCCGTTTTCGACGGCGCGCATGAGGAGGATATTCGCGAAGCGCTGGTGCAGGCAGGCGTCAGCCCCGACGGCAAGAGTACGCTTTACGACGGCAGAACCGGCAGAAAGTTCGATAATCCCGTCACCGTCGGCGTGATGTACTTCCTGAAGCTCCATCACCTTGTTGACGATAAGATCCACGCCCGTTCCACCGGTCCCTACTCCCTCGTCACCCAGCAGCCCTTGGGCGGTAAAGCCCAGTTCGGCGGCCAGCGTTTCGGCGAAATGGAGGTTTGGGCGCTGGAGGCCTACGGCGCGGCATACACCCTGCAGGAGATTCTGACGGTCAAGTCGGACGACGTTCTCGGTCGTGTCAAGACCTATGAGGCGGTCGTCAAGGGACTGAACGTGCCCAAGGCGGGTATTCCCGAATCCTTTAAGGTGCTTCTGAAAGAGCTGCAGGCGCTGGGACTTGACGTCAACGTTCTTGACGAAAATCATGACATTATCGACCTGACGCAGGATTATGACGGCGAAGAGGACGGCGACGCGCCCATCTCCGATGAGGAAGCGTTCTCCGTCAGCAACGACGCCGCCGACGCCGAGGGCTACGGCTTACAGGACGAGGAGGGCAACTACCTCGACGATTATGATGACGACAGCGACGATGAGTTTATATCCGACAGCTATACCGACGACGCGCTGTCCGATGATGATTCTGATTTTTAACAGTCACGGCAGAATTGATACCTGTTCAGCTTAAAGAAAGAAGGAAAAGTTTTGCTCAACGAGAACAATTATAACGAACTTAATTTTGATTCCATTCAGATAGGTCTCGCTTCTCCGGACACCATCAGAAGCTGGTCTTACGGCGAGGTCAAGAAGCCCGAAACCATCAACTACAGAACGCTGAAGCCCGAGCGCGACGGTCTTTTCTGTGAGAGAATTTTCGGACCCACCAAGGACTGGGAGTGCCACTGCGGCAAATATAAGCGCATCCGCTTCAAGGGTCGTACCTGCGAGCGTTGCGGCGTGAAGATCACCCGCGCCAAGGTGCGCCGCGAGCGCATGGGCCATATCGAGCTGGCATGCCCCGTCTCCCACATTTGGTATTTCAAGGGCATTCCCTCCCGCATCGGTCTGGTGCTGGATATTTCTCCCAGAGATTTGGAGAAGGTGCTTTATTTCGCCAAATATATCGTGATCGATCCCGGTGAGACGCCGCTTGATAAGTATCAGATCATCAGCGACGTGGAATATGACGAGATGATCGAGAAGTACGACGCGGATTCTTTCCGCGCCGGCATGGGCGCCGAGGCGATCAAGGAGCTGCTGGCGGAGATCGACGTGGATAAGCTCTGCGATCAGCTCAAGGAGGAATTTAACGAGGCGTCCGGGCAGAAGAAGTCCCGGCTGCTCAAGCGGTTGGAGGTTATCGAAGCGTTTAAGATGTCCGGCAACCGTCCCGAGTGGATGATCCTTGACGTGGTGCCGGTCATTCCTCCAGACATTCGCCCCATGGTACAGCTGGAGGGCGGCAGATTCGCCGCTTCCGACCTGAACGAGCTGTATCGGCGCGTGATCAACAGAAATAACCGCTTGAAAAAGCTTTTGGAGCTGGGCGCGCCCGAGATCATTATCCGCAACGAAAAGCGCATGCTGCAGGAGGCTGTGGACGCGCTGATCGATAACGGCAGACGCGGCAGACCGGTCACCGGTTCCAACTCCCGTCCGCTTAAGTCCCTGTCCGATATGCTCAAGGGCAAGCAGGGTCGTTTCCGTCAGAACCTGTTAGGTAAGCGCGTGGACTATTCCGGCCGTTCGGTTATCGTCGTCGGCCCCGAACTGAAAATTTATCAGTGCGGTCTGCCCAAGGAAATGGCGCTGGAGCTGTTTAAACCTTTCGTTATGAGCCGTCTTGTCCAGCTGGGCAAGTCCAACAATATCAAGAGCGCCAGAAAGATGGTCGATAAGGCGGGTACCGACGTTTGGGACGCGCTGGAGGTCGTTATTAAGGATCACCCCGTTCTGCTGAACCGCGCCCCGACCCTGCACAGACTGGGCATTCAGGCGTTTGAGCCTGTGCTTGTCGAGGGTCGCGCCATCAAGCTGCACCCGCTGGCATGTACCGCGTTCAACGCCGATTTCGACGGCGATCAGATGGCGGTACACGTGCCGATCTCGGCGGAGGCGCAGGCGGAAGCCCGCTTCCTGATGCTGGCGTCCAACAACCTGCTGAAGCCCGCCGACGGTAAGCCCGTGACCGTGCCCACGCAGGACATGGTGCTGGGTTCCTACTACCTGACCTTTGTCCGCGACGAGACGAAGGGTTCTTTCAAAAATCCCGAAACCGCGACCCGCGCGTATCGCAGCGTGGACGAGGCGATCATGGCGTACGACGAGGGCGAGCTGGATATTCACGCGCCCATTCGCGTACGCATGACCAAGAAGATCAACGGCGTTGACCAAACGAGACTGGTTGAGACCACCCTTGGTCGTATCATCTTTAACAATCCCATCCCGCAGGATCTGGGCTTTGTAGACAGATCCGATCCTGAAAACGCCTTTAAGCTGGAAGTTGAATTTTTGGTAACGAAAAAGACGCTGGGCAAGATCATCGATAAGTGCATCAAGGTACACGGCATTCACAAGACCTCCGAGGTGCTGGATGCGGTCAAGGCGCAGGGCTATCGGTATTCCACCATCAGCGGTATTACCGTCGCCGTCTGCGACGCTACCATTCCCGAGGCAAAGAAAGCCTATATCGCCGAAGCGGAGCAGGCGATCGATAAGATCAACGCCGGTTACCGCAGAGGTTTCTACAGCGATAAGGATCGCTCCAAGCACTCCGTGGACGTGTGGGAGGCCTGCACAAAGAAGGTTTCCTCCGCGATTTCCACCAGCCTTGATAAGGATAACCCCATCTTTATGATGGTCGATTCCGGCGCGCGAGGCAGCGCGTCGCAGATGAACCAGCTTGCCGGTATGCGCGGACTGATCTCCAATACCGCAGGTAAGGTCATTGAGATCCCCATTCGCGCCAACTACCGTGAGGGCTTGAACGTGCTGGAATACTTCATCTCCTCCCGCGGCGCCCGTAAAGGTCTTGCCGATACGGCGCTTCGTACCGCCGACTCCGGTTATCTGACCAGACGTCTGGTGGACGTTGCGCAGCAGGTCATTGTCCGCGAGGACGACTGCCACTGTAAGCACGGCTTAGAGGTCAGCGATATTACCGGCGACGACGACGGCATTATCGAGCCGCTGAGCGAGCGACTGATCGGCAGGTATCTGCTGGATAACCTCTATGACGAGGACGGCAATCTTGTCATGGACAACGAGCATATGATGACCGACGAGGACGCTGAAAAGGTCGTCAACGCCGGCTTCAAGAAGGTTACGATCCGTTCGCCGCTGACCTGTGAGGCAAAGCACGGCGTCTGCATCAAGTGCTACGGCTCTAACCTTGCCACCAACAACGCAGTTACCGTCGGTGAAGCGGTGGGTATCTTCGCCGCGCAGTCCATCGGTGAGCCCGGTACGCAGCTGACCATGCGTACGTTCCATACCGGCGGCGTTACCTCTGCGTCCGATATTACACAGGGTCTTCCCCGTGTTGAAGAACTGTTTGAGGGCAGAAAACCCAAGACCCTTGCCATTATCTCCCGTATTCCCGGCGTTGTTTCCTTTGAAGAGATCAAAAAGAGCAACCATGTGGTCGTGACCAATCCGGAGGAGCAGGAGAAGTATCTGATCCCCTACGGCTACCGTATCTGCGTGCAGGAGGGGCAGGAGATCGAGAAGGGCGCCTGCCTGACCGAGGGTTCCCTTAACCCGCACGACGTGCTGGAGGTGCTGGGCGTTGACGCCGTACAGAATTACCTGATCCGTGAAGTGCAGCGCGTGTACCGCGTACAGGGCGTTGACATCAATGATAAGCATATCGAGATCATCGTCCGGCAGATGCTCAAGAAGGTCAAGGTGCTTGCCGAAGGCTCCACCGATCTGCTGGTCGGCTCCGTTGTGGACCGTGTCGAGGTCAAAGAGGCGGAGGAAAAAGCAAAAGCCAAGTGCGCTGAGACCGGCGAGGAATTTGTTCCCGCGCAGGTCGAACAGATCCTGCTGGGCATCACCAAAGCGTCTCTCGCTACGGAATCCTTCCTGTCCGCCGCGTCCTTCCAAGAGACTACCCGCGTACTCACCGACGCCGCGATTAAGGGCAAGGTGGATAAGCTGCTGGGTCTGAAGGAGAGCGTCATTATCGGTAAGCTGTTGCCCTCCGGTACCGGCATGAAGCGGTATTCCGACGTGGATCTTGTCCCTGCGGGGGTGTCGATCTCTTCGGAGGACTAAGAAAATACGGATTATTTTGCGGGCAGAATTGCGCCGAATCCTGTTTTTTTGTACATTCTCCCAAAAAGTTCATATATTATTTACCATATTTCTAAGGATTGGCAAGTATATATCTCTTGACTTTTGGTTGACGCAGGTGTAAAATAATTTCGAAGTAGCGGAGTTTTTGATGCTACTTAAGCATTTTACTTTTAACGGAGGAAAAACAATGAAGAAGAGTTCAAAGAATGTTCTCGCGATCATTATTTCGATTGTTCTTGTTGTCAGCATGGCTACTGTTGTTATGATTTCCGCTTTTGCAGATAATGCGGCGCTTACTGCAGAGCCCACCACCGCTGAAGAGACAGAGCCCGAAGTGACCGAGACGGAAGCTCCCGCGGAGGAGACCACTGTCGCTCCCGTGAGCGAAGAGACCACTGCCGCTGAAGAGACAGAGCCCGAAGCGACCGAGACGGAAGCTCCTGAGGAGTCCACCACCGAGAACGACGGCGATGTTGTCGGTATTGTCGGCGATGTCAGCAGCAACGGTAAGGTGAATTCCGCTGACGCGCGTCTTGCCCTGCGTATCTGCGCAAGACTTGATACTCCCGATGAGCTTGACCTCGTTGAGGCTGATGCAAACGGCGACAAGTATGTTAAGTCTTCTGACGCTCGCATTATCCTGAGATATGCTGCGAGACTTGAGAAGCCCGATGACGGCAATATCCTGCTGCACGACATTCTGCTTCGCACTGTTAAAGAGGACGGTCTGTCTGTTGTTTACGAAGCTCGCTGAGTAACAATTGGTGCAAATAAAACGGTTCGCTGAAGGGCGGGGCAACTTAGGGATTTTTTAATCCCTGAAAAAAAACGGCATAGTCGTGAATTGTGCGGCTATGCTGTTTTTTCGTCTTTCTTTGGCTGCGGCGGCATGAACTCGCCGATGCAGTTCCACACGATGCGCATCTTCTGTACCTTGTGTCCGTTTATCCGCTCCGGCTTGAAAATCTCGACGCGCTCCACGAACTCCCGGATGATTTCCGGCGTCAGTTCTGTGATGCTCGTGTATTTGCGTACCAAGGCGAGGAAACGTTCAACATTCACGTTGCTTTCCTGCTGAGAGGAAATCTGTCCGCGAAGCTCCGTCACACGGGATTCGAGCGTTTTCTGCTCCGCTTCATAGTTCTCGGACATCTTTGCAAAACGCTCATCGGAAATCTTACCCTCGATGTTGTCCTCGTAGAGCCGCTGGATGATCTCATCCAGTTTGCGGATTCGAGCCTGTGACTGTTCCAGTTCACGCTTGCCGTCACGCAGGCTCCTGTCTACTTCGGCTCTGGACTTCTTGGTAATCATCTCCACGAACTCTTCCTCGTTTGCCTGTACATACCCAGTAATCTCACGGATACCCGCAAGCAGGTACTTTTCGATGACACTGTTGCGTATCTGGTGTGACGGGCAGATTTCCTTGCCCTTTTTGCGGTAGGTGGCGCAGACCATATACTCGCTCTGTGGAAGATTCCTGCCGCGCACCTGATACATCTTCGCTCCGCAGTCGGCGCAGAACACCATGCCGGATAAAGCGGGCATTTCGCCCATCGGAGTAACTCTGCGTCTGCCATCCCGGATGCGCTGCACGATGTCATAGGTTTCTTGGTCAATGATAGCTTCGTGCGTGTTCTTGAAAATCTGCCATTCGGACGGGTCATGGTGAAGCTGCTTTTTCTGCTTGTAGGACTTGCGGTAGGTCTTGAAGTTGACCGTGTGTCCGAGATATTCCGGGCGGGAGAGCATATGGGAAATCGTGCTATCGCGCCAAACATAATCGTTCTCGCCGTCTCTGTTGTCTGGAATGTTTATCCCGTTCGCCTTGGCGTGTGCGGTCGGATTCATGATGTGCCGCTTCGTGATCTCCTTGGCAATCTGCGACACTCCGTAGCCCTGTACGCAAAGCCGGAAAATCTCCCTAACTACCTTGGCGGCTTTTTCGTCCACGATCCAGTGCAGCTTGTCCTCCGGGTCTTTGACATATCCGTATGGCAGATTTGTGCAGAGCGGCTTTCCCGCCTGCCTCTTTGCCTTGAAAACGGCTCGTATCTTCCTGCTCGTGTCCTTGGCGTAGAACTCGTTGAAAATATTGATGAACGGTGTCATGTCGTTCTCTGCCTGATTGTCGCTGTCAACGCCGTTGTTGATGGCGATGAAGCGGATATCGGCGTTCGGGAAAACCATCTCCGTGTACATACCGACTTTCAGGTAATCTCGACCGAGGCGGCTCATATCCTTTACAATGATCGTGCCGACCTTGCCGTCATCCACCAGTTCCATGAGCCTGTTCCAGTCCGGCCTGTCGAAGGTCGTACCGCTGTAACCATCGTCCACGAACAGGGATGTGTTGCGGAAACCGTTATCGTCTGCGTACTTCTGTAGTATAGCCTTTTGGTTCTTGATGCTGTTGGAATCGCCCTGCAGCTCATCGTCCCGCGAGAGACGGCAGTAGAGGGCTGTTATCTTATCTTCCTTCACAGCGGAAGACTGTCTGCTTGTATTCATGCGTACCTCCTTCCCGACAGTCTTCAAGCGGTACTCCATATTCCCGTACTACTGTGAAGAAGTCAAGCCATTTCGCGGTTTAAGACGCCTGTTTCTCAAAAGTTATCGGTTCGTTCATAATCAGTCGTTTTATCTTCTCGTATGCCGTTTCCTTGGCGTTCTCACTTGTGGCGTACTCGATGACATAAATCGTATCGTCTCTCCATCCGATAGAAAGTCGAATGGGCTTTATCCTCTTATCCATGCGTTCCTCCTTCCTGCCCGGTAGGGGGCGGTCTAATCTCTGCGGCTTTTCAAAGCGGAAAACGGCGCGGGGCTTCGTGTGCAAAAAAAGCGTATTCAAAGGGGTAATTAACCCCGCAACCGAAAATAACCGCTATGAAAATCGTATAATCCGATGTAATATGTTCTTTGAAATGTTTGATTCTGCGGGTAAAGCAGGCACGGCAGACGGCAATCCGCCGTACCTGTCCGCAGGAGCCTTATTCCTTGATATTGATTTTCATTGCCTGCAGCGCATCGCGGCGGATGAGCCTGCCGTCAAGGAACTCCAGCGCAAGGTATCCGATCTGGTCGAGCGTGACGAATTTCTCTTTGAGCGTCTGGATACTGACGGGGCTTCGGTCGATGATCCAGTAGTAGCTGAAATCGCCGAACACGATGGGCATTTCCCCGGCGTCCGCTGACGGCATATCATTGGAAATAACCACACGCTTGCCGAGGATGGTATCGCTTGCCTGGTTCCACAGGGGATTGCCCGCCTCGTCTTTCAAAAGGCGCAGCGCCAGCGCGGTATCATCGTTCATCAGCCATACGGCGTTTTTACGGTACTCATCATCAAGGGCAAAGAACAGGCGAATCACATCGTCATAGGTGATGCTGTCGGTGTAAACGCCGGCCTCTGCGCCATCGGTCGGGCTGAGAATGCCCTTGGGCATAGAGTCGCCCGTGCCTGTGATAAATCCCCTGTCCTCGGCTCTGGCAAAGTTCTTCGCAAGGCGGCCTGTCAGATAGTCCTCGATGTCGAATGTGGCATCGTGGACGAAATCGTCATCAAGCTTTACGAATACCGCCAGCTTGTGCATCTCCACGGCATAGCGGGTAAAATCGTTCACGCCGTCATAGATGGGAATGCTGCCGTTTTCCGGCACCCACTCCGCAAGGTCATCGCAGTCCTTGGCAAAGATGCGGCTCCCGCTGTTGTACGCCTTTACGACCGTTGCCATGTTGCGGAACAGGCTCTCGCGCCGGATCGCCTTTCTCAGCCTGTCATCGGCTGCGGTCGGGAGGGCGTATCCTCCCGTGGAGATATCCTTGCTGCCGCTGATCTTGTCGGCGGCGTAGCGGTCTCCGCGCATGACGTTCCAAAAATTCGTGTCATATTCGGCTGTGCCGATCAAATGGTTCTTTTCATTGAATGTAGTCATAGTAGTGATCCTCCTTATTTTTTTCTGTCGCACACCGGGCATTCGTAAAGTCCCAGCGTGTAGTAATCCCTGCATCTTCCGACCTGCTTCAGTACATGGCTGCCACAGCGCGGGCACTTGACATCATAGGCGAGAGCCATCTCTATGCTGTGCGGTTTGTTGGTGTGGAGGCGGTAGTATCTGTGGACGCTGTTATGCTCGTCCGTGATGTACTCCGAGGTGAGGTACAGGTCGTAATGGCCTGCGATGTAGTCCTCGGTGTAGCAGGTGTTGGTCTGCGGCTCCAAGGAGCGCCAGTTGAACTTGTTGACTTTGAGTGGATAGTTGCTCATGATAAAATCCTCGCTTTCTTAAATGTTGTTTTTGAGATTGAAAAGTTTGTCCCGGCTGTCATAGCCGTGGGCAATGAGGCTGCCCGCATACTCACAGAGATTCTCTACAGCCTCGCCGATAGCCTCTGCGCTCCGCCCGACATCCGGCA
>JAFVBH010000081.1 GCA_017480115.1 Clostridia bacterium | reverse complement strand
TGTTGCGGAACAGGCTCTCGCGCCTGATCGCCTTTCTCAGCTTGTCATCGGCTGCGGACGGGAGGGCATAGCCTCCCGTGGAGATATCCTTGCTGTCGTTGATTTTGTCAACGGCGTAGCGGTCTACCCGCATGACATTCCAGAAATTCGCGGCATACTCTGCGGTGCCGATAATGCGGTTTTTCTCGTTGAATGTAGTCATAGTCGTAACCCTCCTTAATTCTTTCTGTCGCACACCGGGCATTCGTAAAGTCCCAGCGTGTAGTAATCCTTGCATCTTCCGACCTGCTTCAGTACATTCCTGCCACAGCACGGGCACTTGACATCGTAGGCGAGAGCCATCTCGATGCTGTGCGGCTTGTTGGCGTGGAGGCGGTAGTATCTGTGGACGCTGTTATGCTCGTCCGTGATGTACTCCGAGGTAAGGTACAGATCGTAATGGCCTGCGATGTAGTCCTCGGTGACATAGGTGTTAGTCTGCGGCTCCAGGGAGCGCCAGTTGACCTTGTTGACTTTGAGTGGATAATTGCTCATGTTAAAATCCTCGCTTTCTTAAATGTTGTGTTTGAGATTGAAAAGTTTGTCCCGGCTGTCATAGCCGTGGGCAATGAGGCTGCCCGCATACTCACAGAGATTCTCTACAGCCTCGCCGATAGCCTCTGCGCTCCGCCCGACATCCGGCACGGTCTTGACAAGCACACAGTCGTATACGTGTTCGCCGAACCAGAGATAAAGCGTGGCACAGCCTTTGCGGTTGGCGCGGCTGCACCCGCTGACCTCGACATTGAAGCCGTTGCCGAAATCCCGGTACAGGCATTTCTCCCAGTCGATGGTGCGGATGCTGTAATCTCGGCCGAGCGCCGCTTTCAGTTCCTTGAGTGACGGATAATGCGTCATGGTCGTTCCCCTCCTTCCTTTGAGATTTGGTTTCGTCCTTTCTGTCACATTTGTCCCATACACAAAGAATGAAATTCTGCGTTCCATTTGCCCATACTCATCAAATGAATGAAATGAAAATGATGAAAATGGGGAACTATATGAATATGTGACGGTAAGGACATATCATTTTGTATCTGCTCCCCGTGACAGAAAGGACAGAAAGGACAAATCCCTCTGCCGCCTGTCATGAGGTAAACACAGCCGGGTTGACCAGATAGCTCTGCGATGCGGGTCTGCCGCCGCCATTTTTCATCTCACTCGGCTTTAGTGCCAGATAACCGTATTCACACAGCCTATCCAGCACGGGCTGAAGCTCTTCCGCCTTTTTGAAACTGCGGCACAGGCGCATGATGTCCCGCTTGCTAAGTTCCGCAAGTCCGGCATTCTGAATGGCTTTTAGCACATATTTGCACTGCTTGACTACTGGGTCAGCGCCCATCAGCAGATAGGCGGCTTTTGCGTGTTCCGTGTAATATTGGCCAAGTGTGATGGCTCTTTGCATTGTTGCGCCATCCACCACGGGCGGCTCCGGCTCACGCAGGAATGCGTAACATCCGTTTTTCTCTGCCCGGCAGAGTAGTCCGCTGATGCGGACAACTGCTCCGCACAGCTTTCCTGCCCAGTCAGAGAAGTCAATATATTCCGTTCTGAGTTTCGGCTCCAGATCCGTAGCAAAGGCTTCAAGCATTTTGTCAGCCTCCTCAGACAGAGTAATGATCTCCGGGCATTTCGCTGTCGGATTACTGTCCTCGTCCAGCAGATTCCCAATCAGGGAGTAATACTGCTTCTCGGATTCCTTCGGTATCGGCTCCGTGCGATATTTCCTGCTGCCCACGTGGGTAGTCGGCATGGCATAGAGGAATCTTGCTGTCAGACCTCTGCCGCGAAAAGTGTTATTCTGCATCAGCCCGGACAGCACATTCGGCTGCACTGCGAACAGGAGCGTCAATGCTGGTGATTCTACGCTTTCGCTGTTCCTACCAATTCGGTCTATTCGGATTGAATCACCGGCGTGTCCTTTAAGGAACACATCGATATTAACAGCCTTGGAATACATCCCTCCGGCAAGCTGGTCGAATATGCCGCCTTCTGCGGAAATCACAGAGGCGATACCGTCATGCTCCGCAAGTACGGATATCAACTTCTCCGGCGTCACATCGTCCACATATAGCTGCATGGGCGATAATTCTTTGAATCGTGCTATCTCGTCAACAATAGCATCCAGTTCGTTTTCCTCGGCAGTGCACTTGGCTACTTTGTCCTCGATGGCGCGCTGCCGTTTTTCAAGAATCCGTTTCTGCATCCTGTTTTTCTCCAGTGCCGCTGCGTGCTGTTTGTTGTACTCCATTTCATAGAGATTGACGGGCTTTACCATCAGGCTTGTGACGGCGGATTTTCGTTCCGAAGGCTCCGCTATGATCAGCGCATACAGGTTTGTCGGCTCCGTCCAGTCAGCCTTTGCCTGCACCAGGTATTTTCCTTGCATACAGCTTGCCATGACCGCGATTGCGGCAGTAGCCGCCATATCCACGGGTGTCTGCGTTGTTTCTGCGACCGCCTCAACATACGGACGTACTCTGCTTGGAAGTGCATCCACCGGAAACGCCGGCAGCGTGACTTCCTCAAATGGAATCGGCTGCTCCCACTGCGGCTCTTTTGGAGCGTTGTACTGTTCCGGCGGAACATATCCCGGTTCCTGTCTGATGCGACCGTAATATTTCAGTGCGCTTTTCCAGATGCCGTTAAGTTCCTTTGTGTCAAGCGGCGGTGTGCATTTATCCGATTCCTTTCGGAAAAGCTCCCGTGCTTCCTCGGTGTTGCCATAACGCTTCAGCTTGCGGACAGCGAAATGAAACATCGTGCTGTTGCGTGTGCCCTCCGCTATCGTTTCAGCGGAAGGCTGTTCCTCCGCGTCGAGCCTGTCCATAAACTCGTTTATGGTAATCGTGCCGGGATAGAACACAGCGTTCGGATTCTCCGTACCGTCAAAGTATCTCGCAGCATCCAGCGCCTTGGGGTCTAAAAACGGGAAATGTTTATGCAGGCGCTCTTTGAAAGCGGCGTAGGCTGCGGGGTCCATCTCCATCAGGGCTTTCCAGAAAACATGGTACCGGGGAGCCGGAGGTTTCGTACCTTTCGGCTTCATGTAATTCTTGCTTTCCGAAATGATATGCGGCACGCCCTCGAAGATACGATGGATGTCTTCCCGTAGTACCCAGTCGTCTGGGTTCGGGACATCATCGTTATCCACATCACCGGACTGGACTTCTGATTCCTCGAACGTATCATTGCTCCGATAGCAGTCTTTGTACTTGGCGGCCACATGGTCAAAACGAGCCATCTCGTTGAACGATTCCGCATCCCGCACGATAACTTTCTCCGGGTAGGAGCAGTTCTTCGGATTTTGAACGCATGAAGCTCGCCAAAATGTAAATTCATTCATATCCGACAAGTTCTCCACCTCCTTCCTTCGATATTTTGCGGCGGTCATTCCTCTTTATTAGAAGTGATGACCAGCCACTCCCGGAATGCGTCAATCGGGATGAGGATTCTCGTGCCAATGCGGATGGACGGGAATCCCGGCGTCTTGACAAGTTCATATGCTTTCGGCAGGGAAATGCCCATCTGCGAGGACAGTTCCTTCACACTCATGGTTGTCTTTTCCATAGTCTTCATTACCTCCGTTTCTGTAGATTTGGGCGTAAAAATACCACCCTCGAAAAGTTCCCTCAGATTTTCACAGGTGGTCATCTTAGTGTAATGTTTGCTTTGCCGTTTGTCTTGATTTGCAGTACTGCGTTGTAGGCTGTTAAATCTTTGATGCCGCAGCCGTTTCTTTTGTCAATGATTTCCTCTTTTTTCTGGCTTCGTCTCAGTTCGCGTTGTTTTTGTCGGTTTCTCATCCCGATCGCCTCCTTCCTTGGATAGTCTTCTCCCGTAAGGCTTGCGAGAAATGGACAGGCCAACGTTCGCAAGAAAGGGTTTCTACCATATTGACAAGTTTCGTATCACTTGTTATAATTACTTTATCACAGTTCCAGCGAAAACACAAGTGGATTGCAAGTGTTTTCGCTAAGTACAGTTAGAACGAAATTGACGGAGGTGCAGGGAGTGGCAAGACAACCGGAACAGAATACGGACAGGTATTATGACATATTCCCTACCACGCTGCGGGGCATACTTGAAAGCCATCCTAAGGACGGCCACTCCACAACCTATAAGGCGCTCGGTGAAGCCGTAGGCGTGAGGCAGCAGACGATCAGCCAGTATGCAAGCGGGCAGACGCAGCCGACGGCGGACGTGGTTCTCAGGATAGCGAAGTTCTTTGACGTGTCCGTGGATTATCTGCTCACGGGTGTCAGTTCCTATAATAAGGGATACACCGAGGAGTTGGGCTTGTCCGAACAGGCTGTTGAATGTCTGAAACGGGCAAAGGAGATGTATCCGCAGGCGGACATGGAGCGGATACGGACGATGCCTTATCTGGACGAGCTGCTGTCGGATAAAGAATTTTATGAGTTTCTGGATGCCCTCTACTATTATGTGGAAGGACTGCATGGCACGCGGGGCATGACCGATGAAATGAAGGAACACTTCAAAGGACTGGACATCGAGGGATATTTCGTATGGCAGCTGCAGATGTATGTACAGGAATTCATACAGAAAGAGATAAGAAAACTCGGCTTGGACATAACAACAGAGTGATTTTCGAATAATAAAAGTGTCAGCACTGCTGACACAATTGAGCTGGACAAACCATTTGCTTATCATGTCCGGCAGCAAAAGCGACGAGGAGCGAGAATTCTATATGCGTCTTGCCGTCAAGGAACGGTACAGTTCAAGACAGCTTGAGCGGCAGATGGACAGCGGCTATTATGAGCGGTACATGCTTTCCAAGAGTAAACTACTGCCGGAACCGCTGTTGTCACAGCAGAATCCGTTCCTTGATTCCTATGTTGTAGAATTTCTTGATCTTCCGGACACTTTTCATGAAAATGATTTCCGCAAAGCACTGGTCAAGGGAATGCGTGATTTCATTCTCGAATTGGGAAAGGATTTCACGTTTGTGGGGGAGGAATACCCGATACAGGTTGGTGGCGAGGATTACCGGATCGACTTGCTGTTCTTCCACCGCAATCTGCACTGCCTTGTGGCAATGGAGCTGAAGGTAGGCAAATTCAAACCGGAGTATGTCTCCAAGATGGATTTTTATCTGGAAGGTCTGGATAGGCAAATCAAGAAGCCGGATGAAAATCCGAGCGTGGGCTTGTTGCTATGCGCATCCAAGAATGATGAAGTGGTCGAATACGCCATGAGCCGGACACTTTCTCCTATGATGGTGGCGCAGTATCAATTGGAACTGCCGGATAAGGATGTCCTGCGAAAGAAGCTGCAGGAATTGGTAAATATACCTATGTTTGAAGATAGTAATGAAAGCTTAAGGAGCAGCACATGAAGGATATTACGATCATAGAGGATGACACGGCGTTAAATAACGGTATCGTTCTCGCACTTAAGAATGAGGGGTATACTTTCCATCAGTATTATACTCTTCAGGAATACAACGGCGATGAAGCTACGGATCTGATCATTCTCGACATCAACCTTCCTGATGGAAACGGATTTGATCTTCTAAAAAAGATTCGCAGGGAATCTGACCTTCCAGTCATCATCCTTACAGCAAATGACCTTGAAACCGACGAAGTGACAGGTCTTTCGCTTGGAGCAGATGACTATATTACGAAGCCGTTCAGCCTTATGGTTCTTCGCGCAAGAATAGAAAATGTGCTGAGAAAGTCGAATATATCCTTAAATAACAGCTATACTGACGATATCTATTCTTTCGACTTCGACAGGATGGAATTCTATGAGAATGGTAATACCATTGAACTCAGCAAAACAGAACAAAAGCTGCTCCGGCTTCTGATAGAGAATAAAGGTCAGACACTCACCAGAGAGTTCCTTGTTGACAGGATATGGACGGATGGTGCGGACTATGTAGATGAAAATGCTTTGTCTGTCACAGCCTCCAGACTTCGTAAAAAGCTGAATGCCGCTGATTATATTCAGACTGTTTACGGAATCGGCTATATGTGGAGGACAGTATTACAGTTGGGGAAGTCTTTCACTTGATGGGAAACCGCTTGAGCGACTAACTACTCTCTGTGATAAATATGCGGAAAAAGACAAATACGGCGAAATCGCGGCTGCCGCTGATGGTGAAATACCGACTGATATTTACGGTGTACCAGCTAATCTGTTGCGTGTATTTGAACCGATGGAAGGCGAACTTGATGAGGAAAAATTCAAAAGTGGGGAATACGCCCTTGTTGCTACCGGTCTTCTTGGCGTAGAGATTGAAGAAGGTGAGGATGATTTCTACGAGGTTGGCGACAAGCTTACGGTGACTTCGTCTGACGATATAACGAAAGTATATGAAGTTATGGCAAGGTGCAGCATCCCATACGCGCTCGGAACGCAGAGGTACAGCCTTCTTGGCGGACAAGTAATCATACCTGACAGTGAATATTTTAGTATGACGGATAACAAGAGTGCGATATCTGTCATGATAAATGCCGATGAAAACAAGTTTGACGAGGTGGATTCGCAGATTCGGGTAATGACAGATAGTAGCGATTCTCGGATTATGTTGAAGAGCAAGCAAACTTACATGGAGCAATATGATGACTTTCTCAAAATGGTAAAGCTGGTTGGCGGTACACTTGCGGTAGTTCTCGCTCTGATCGGAATACTCAACTTCATGAATTCGGTGGTGACTGGCATTATATCCAGGAAGAAAGAGCTTGCCATGATGAATGCCGTAGGTATGACAGGCAGACAGTTAAAACAGATGCTTGCGTGGGAGGGTGTATACTATGCAGTTCTGACCGCAGCGTGCTCACTCGTATTCGGTTCTCTGCTGAGCTATTTTATTGCACAAACTGTTGCCGGGGAGATGTTCTTCTTCACTTACCATTTCACGCTCCTGCCAATACTCATTTGCTTACCGATACTGCTGCTTTTGTCAGCGATCATTCCGGACGTTTCATATAAAACGATCTGTAAGACCAGTATCGTGAACAGGCTAAGAGAGAATGAATGACACACCTGTTGATAAAATTCCAATGAAAAGAGATACCGGAGATGCACAGTGCCCTCTCCGGTATTTTTTCATTCTTTCTCTATTTGTCTAATGATGATTTCTCCATTTTGGTAAGAAACAGAAACTTTGTCTACAACAGAGAAGCCTATGGTTTCAAGTCATTTTCCTTCCATTTGGATCTTCGGCACTTCTGTGTATCTTCTGTCGGTGTATCTTGTGGAATATTGAACTTTGATTGTTTTAATCATAAATTGCCTCCTTCAAGCGGAATATGGATATAAGAGTCTCTCAGGCTCGATATCCGATATCAAATTGTCATTTCCGCTTGAAGACTATCTGGCAAATGCCTGTAAAATCAATATCTTTCAAAAATCCCTTAGTTCAACCCTCTAAAAGCGGACCGTTTTTGTTGCTTTTTATATAAGAATGTGGTATTCTAAAATCAGCAATCGAATACTCGACAAATGACGGTTTGATGAAGGAGTGGGCTGAATGGCAAAAAATAAGATCGGCGGCAGGATCCTGTTTAATATGATCCTGTTCGGTTTTATGGGACAGGTCGCGTGGAATGTGGAGAATATGTTTTTTAATACATTTCTGTTTAACTCTGTGTATGCCGACGCGTCGCAGGCGGCGGTGGACGGCTCCATCGGCGTGATGTCCGCGATCAATATCATGGTGGCTGCCTCTGCGGCGACGGCGGTAATCACGACCTTTATTATGGGCGCGCTGAGCGACCGTTTAAGTAAACGAAAAATGTTTATTTCCATCGGTTATATGATCTGGGGCGTGACGGTTGCGGTGTTCGGCTTTATTACCAAGGACAACACTGCTGCGCTGCTGCATCTGTCCGATCCCGTAAAAATTCTTTCCGCTACGGTAACGATCGTCATCGTTATGGATTGTGTGATGACGTTCATGGGGTCTACCGCCAACGATTCCGCCTTCAACGCCTGGGTCACCGATGTTACGACGATCTACAACCGCGGTACGGCGGAAAGTATCCTTGCCATTATGCCAATTGCCGCCATGGTGATCGTTATGGGGCTGGCGGGTATGATCTCTTCTATCGGCTATGATGTGTTCTTTATTGCGCTGGGCATTCTTGTATGCCTGTGCGGTGTGATCGGTCTGTTCTCCTTAAAAGATTCGTTAAACGGCGAGAAAAAGGCGACCGACAATTATTTTGCGGAGCTGATCTACGGCTTCCGTCCCTCCGTGGTAAAAGAAAATTCCAAACTTTATCTCACCCTTGTGTCCGCTGCGGTCTTCAATATTGCGGTGCAGGTATTTTTCCCCTATATCTTTATTTATTTGCAGCATGGGCTGGGCTTCCATTTGGAATCGTTGCTTGCCTCGCTGACGCCGGTGAAAATCGTGATCGCGCTGGCGGCGGTTATTGCGGTGGTTGCGGCGATTATCGGCATTGGCAAGCTGGTGGATAAATTCGGTAAAAAGAACTTTATTCTTATATCAGTGGTGCTGTTTGCGTTGGGGTTGTTCCTTGCGTTCTTTGCGGATACGCTGTTGAAATTCCTGCTGTGCATCGTTCCCACGCTGATCGGCTACGGCATGTTGATGATTATGCTCAACGCCGCGGTGCGCGACTTCACCCCCGAAAATAAGGTCGGGCTGTTTCAGGGTGTCCGTATGATCTTTATGGTACTGCTGCCCATGGTGATCGGTCCCACGATCGGTAATTTTACGGTTAAATATTTTGAGGCAGTGCCGTATGTCAATGACTACGGTATTACAACAGAGGCGCCCGGCGCGTCGATGTTTCTGGCTGCGGCAATCGTTTCCCTGTTGATTTTTATCCCTGTGCTGATCCTGCGCAAAAAGGGGATCGACGCCAAAGATGCGCAGACTGCGGCTCTCTCATCGGAAAATCTTTGATCATTTCGGAATGTTCATAAAATATTAACAAAATCCCTCTTTGTGTGATGTATAATATGCAGAAAAAACCGCTGTTATATACGCATAAAGGGGGATTTATACAGATGAAATTTATAAAAATGCATGGCGCGGGCAACGACTACGTGTATGTTAATTGCTTTGCGGAAACCGTGCCCGACAGAGAAAAGACCGCGATCGCCGTCAGCGACCGGCATTTCGGGATTGGCGGCGACGGCTTGATCTGCGTCGATCCGTCTGACGTCGCGGATTGTAAAATGGATATGTATAATGCCGATGGTTCCCGCGGGAAAATGTGCGGCAACGGCGTGCGTTGCGTGGCAAAACTTGCCTATGACGCGGGGATCGCCCGCAAAAAAGAGATCTCCGTCGAGACGTTGAGCGGTATTAAATATATCACTGCCATTACCGACAGCGACGGTAATATGACCGGCGCCCGCGTGAATATGGGCGCGCCGATTCTGACCCCTGCTGAGATTCCCGCTCTGTATGACGGTGCGCGGGCGGTGGCTGTGCCGCTGGAGGTTTGCGGCGAGACAGTGCCGGTGACGCTGGTGTCCATGGGCAATCCTCATTGCGTGGTGTATGTGGACGATGTGCAAACGCTGGAGATCGAGAAGGTGGGCGTGCAGTACGAGCATCACCCCAAATTCCCCGACCGAATCAACACGGAGTTTATCCATATTATAAATGATAAGGAGCTGGACATGCGGGTGTGGGAGCGTGGCTCCGGCGAGACGCTTGCCTGCGGCACGGGTACCTGCGCCGCGGTGGTTGCCAGTATTTTAAACGGATATTGTAAGCAGGATACGGATATAAAGGTCAATCTGCTGGGCGGCGTGCTGTATATCAACTGGTCGTCGGCGGATAACAATGTGTATATGACCGGTCCGGCGGAAACGGTATTTACCGGCGAATATGATTTGGGAAAGGTGAGCAAAGCATGAAAATCAATGAAAACTTTCTGAAAATTCGGAATAACTATTTGTTTTCCGACATTGCGAAAAAGGTCGCCGCTTATAAAGAAGCCAATCCTGCGGCGGATATTATCCGCCTCGGGATCGGGGACGTGACCCGTCCGCTGCCGCTTGCGGTGACGGACGCGATGAAAAAAGCGGTGGAGGAGCAGACCACTGCCGAGGGGTTTCGCGGTTACCCGCCGGAGTACGGGTATGATTTCCTGCGCAGCGCGATTAACCGGCATGATTACGCCGTCCGGGGCGTGCAGCTTGCCGATGATGAGATTTTTGTCAGCGACGGCGCCAAGAGCGATTGCGGTAATATCGGCGATATATTCAGCGTGGATAACGTCGTCGCCGTCTGTGATCCGTTATATCCCGTTTACATCGATACCAACGTCATGGCGGGGCGCTCCGGCGATCTGCTGGACAGCGGCAGATGGAGCAATTTTCATTATATGCCCTGCACTGCGGAGAATGATTTTCTTCCCGCGTTGCCCGACCGGCATGTGGATATTATCTATCTCTGTTTTCCCAATAATCCCACGGGTATGGCGATCACAAAAACGCAACTGCAGGCATGGGTGGATTATGCCAACGCAAACGGCAGCGTGATTCTCTATGATTCCGCCTATGAAGCTTATATTACCGGTGAGGATAAACCCCACAGTATCTTTGAACTGCCGGGCGCCGAGACCTGCGCTATTGAGTTTCGCAGCTTTTCCAAAACCGCGGGCTTTACCGGCGCGCGATGCGCCTATACCGTCGTTCCCCATGCGTTGAAGGTGAACGGTGTGGAGCTGAATCAGCTTTGGGCAAGGCGGCAGGCGACCAAATTCAACGGTGTATCCTATATCACCCAGCGCGGCGCGGAGGCGGTTTATTCCGAGGCGGGCAAGCTGCAGGTGCGTGCAACCATCGATTATTACAGAAAAAATGCTGACGTAATATACAACGGCTTGAAAAAAATCGGTTTCGCGGTCTACGGCGGCGTAGATTCCCCTTATATTTGGCTGCATACGCCCGATGGGCTGACATCATGGGAATTTTTTGACAGGCTGCTGCACGAGGCGAACGTCGTGGGCACGCCCGGCTCCGGCTTCGGTCCCGCAGGCGAGGGATATTTCCGCTTGACAGCATTCGGCGACGCTGCGCGCACGCGGGAGGCAGTCGAACGGATCGTGAAAATTTTCGGATAAATCCGTTATGGAACAACATACAAAAAATCACCTTTTTCCGTCGAAAAGCGAAAAAGGTGATTTTTTCATATCTTTCCATGTTAAATTTTTTTTAAAAATGTTGACATACATTGGGGTTTGGTTGTATAATTCAGTTGTATACTACAACGGGTATAGTCTGCCCTGTTGTAAATTCAATTACTCCGAAATATAAACGGAAGGAAGTTTTGAAATGGGAAATCATACACATTTCACATTTAAGATCGTCTCCGTTGTGCTTGCGCTTTGTGTCGCAATGGGGACGTTCTCGCTGGCGGCGTTTGCTGCCGACGACGCTGTGCTTTCCGCGGTGGATCCTGCGGCGGCACAGGGAGAATATGTAATACCCGACGGAACAACTTCAATTGCGGATAACGCGTTTAAGGGCTGCACCGGGCTGACCGGCGTCACCATTCCGGCAAGCGTGAAGTCCATCGGCAACAACGCGTTCAGCGGCTGTACCGCGCTTTCCCGCGTGACCTTCTCCGGCACGCTGGATTACGTGGGTCTGAAAGCCTTTACCGATACCCCTTGGTATCAGAATTATCCCACCGACTTTGTTTTCGCGTCTTCCCCCACCGGCTTTAATATGCTGATCGGCTATAAGGGCGCGGCGAAAGATGTAAAAATTCCCGTTTCCACCTCCGCGATCGCTACCGGCGCGTTCTTTGAGAACACTGCGCTCGAGTCTGTGTCGATCCCGCTGCGTACCTCCACCATCGGTGATTTCGCGTTCTACGGCTGCACCAATCTGTCGCAGATCAACGTTGCCGGTTCCATCGATAATTGCGGCTATATGGCGTTCGACGGTACCAAGTGGCTGGCGGGCTATGCCGGAGATTTTGTCGTTTTCGGCACCTTACTGGTAAAGTATAACGGCACTGCCGATCTCGTTCTGGTTCCCAATACCGTTACCAAGATCGCCAGCTATGCGTTCCTTGATTGCAAGGATACGACCACAGTGCGTGTACCTGCCTCCGTGCAGGAGATCGGTCCTAACGCATTCTATCTGTTCAATGACGGCGGCAACGCCAAGTACGCGGAGATCTACTGCTGGAAAGATACATACGCCGAGAGCTATGCTAAGGCGCACGGTCTGGAGATCGCCAGCTATATGAATTATCCCGGCGACATCGACAGTGACGGCAGAGTTACCTCTGCCGACGCCCGTACCGCGCTGCGCTATGCTGCGAAGCTGGAGCGTAATCTGGATCAGGCGGGCACCGAGGCTGCTGACATCAACGACAGCGGCAGAATCGACGCCGCCGACGCGAGAATCATTCTCAGAATGGCTGCCAGACTTGCCGGCTATACGCCCGAAGATTTGCTTTACAAGCCCCGTACGCCGTTTGAAGTTCTGATGGCGTATACCGAGGCTGTCAGACTTGCATATGTCAAGGAAGCAGGCTATAATCTGAAGGAATATCAGGAGATCAAGGACAGCAATGTGGACATCGGCGGTTCCTGGATCCGCACTGTCCTCAGAAATCCCTTTAAGACGGAACTGACCAAGAAGAAAAAGGCAAAGACGCGGAATTTCTCCGCTGACACCGTGGAGGCGCTGGAGAAGCTGTATCTCTGCGACCTGACCAACGACGGTATCATCAAGTCCGCCACCTGCGTACTGTCGGAAAGCGACAAGTACTACATTACCATTGTTTTAAATGATGAAATTGACGTCGAGGGTACAGATTCTCTGACCTCTTGCATCTTCCCCGTGGTTGACCGCGAGGACATGAATGAAAAGCTGGAGAATGACGAAAAGACTTGGTATAACGCAAGAAATACCGACTTTAACTACAGAATCACCTACACTGGCTGCACGCTGAACGCGATCGTTGATGTGCAGAGCGGTAATATCGAAAATATCGATATGAGCATCGGCTATAAGTTCGATGTTTGGGGACAGATTATGCTTTCCAAGATCAGCAACAGATCCTTCGGCAGCAACACCCTGTCCTATGTGAACGCAAAGGGCGAGACCGTGACCGATACGGTTGCCGGCAAGTATAAGGTCGGTACCGCGTATCGTACGGATACCGTAAAGTACAGCGACTTTAACTACGTCGTGCCCGGTCTTGAGGTGGCGTCCACTACGGAGGCGCCCGCCACGCTGCCCGATAAGTATGACGGCGATCCCGTGGAGATTCCCTCCACCACCGGCAGCAACAGCTCGGCGAATAATTTCCTGAGCGGTATCGGCAACACCCTGAAAGGGCTTGTGGGCGGTCTGTTCAATAGATAAATTTTTCCTGTGAAGCGGCGGTTTGCCGCCGCTTCCGGCAATAACGGATACTTAATTTTTTCCTTGTATCGCCTCTAACAGGCGGCACAAAATATAGTTGACAGAATGCGTAATTGTCGAAACTCAACAAATTTAGTATTTGTTTTTCGTTGTTTTATATGCATCGAGCAGGCAAAAACAGTTTGACATTTTGGGCATGCTATGATACAATGATTGCGTTGATAGTGAGAATTTCGCTTTCAGCCGTGAAAGTGATATGTAAAATTTTGCATATTACTCTTGACGAATACAGTACCATACGATATAATACTGAGAGTGGTATTGATTTCACCCTGTGTATATAAATGAGCATCTGTGCTCTTTATATAAAAAAATTCAAAGGAAGGTTCTAAAAATGAAACTTGCGAAGAAAGTTCTCGTTTTTGTTGTTGCTCTCGCACTTATGAGCACAGTTGCTGCAACAGCGTTTGCTGCTGGCGCTTCTCTCTCCATTAGTGCTCCCGCAACCGCAAAAGTGGGCGACACCATCGAAGTAAGCGTAACGCTGAATGGCGCTAAGGGTCTTACGAGCGGCGTATTCCTTATTACATGGGATAAGGCTGTTCTTGACTATCAGGGCCAGAAGAATGCAGTCCTCGGCGAAGAGGGTTCTGCTATCGGCGGCGAGGCAGAAGGCGGCGCAACTGTAGCGATCAACTACTATGAGGCTGCTACTGTTGATTCTCTTACGCTTACCACCGTTACCTTTAAGGTAATCGGCGACATCGGCGACAAGGGTGCTCTTAATGTTGCTGTTTTCGACAACGACATTGACGGTGTTGACGAGCCCGCAGCAGCTGCCGGCAGCGTTACTATCGTTGGCGAGGAGCCCGTTGTTACAGACGCTCCCCAGCCCTCTGATGAGCCTGCTGAGCCCACCACTTCTAACGACGAGCCCACCAAGCCTGCTGCGACCACGAAGCCCGGCACTTCCGTTCCCAAGACCGGTGATGCTGGCGTAGCTGTTGCTGCTGCTCTTGTTGTTCTCGCTGGTGCTGCTTTCGTAGCTTCCAAGAAGACGAAGTAATTGATCTTTTAGATTGATTCAAAGGAACTTGCCGTAAGGTAAGTTCCTTTTTCTTTGCACAGAGCTTGTTTGTTGAAAAATTTCATGCGGAAAACTGTCTGTATCCGCAGGCTTTGCTGAAACAAATTTTTTAAGGCGCGACGTCGCTTTGGGGAGATGAACGTAGAGTGCAAGAAGAACGCGGAAATAACGTACCGGTACTGCTGCATCATGGCTTCGGACCGATATATGATGAAAATTCGGATATACTGATTTTAGGCAGTTTCCCCTCGGTAAAATCAAGGGAACAAAATTTTTATTACGGACACCCGCAAAATCGCTTTTGGAAAGTGATTGCGGCTGTTAAGCGAACAGATGTCCCTGTGACCGTACAGGAAAAAGCGGAGTTTCTGCACAGAAATCATATTGCATTATATGATGTTGTGGAATCCTGCGTGATTATAGGCTCCAGCGACGCCTCGATTCGAGATGTAACGGTAACGGATTTGCGTCCGATCCTGGCGTGCGGTAACATCGGAAATAAAATCTTCACGAACGGCGGCAAGGCATATGACTTATATATGAAGTATACGTATCCGGCGCTGGGCATTTCCGCAACACGACTTCCATCTACAAGCCCTGCCAATGCTGCCTTTTCTCTGGAAAAACTGATCGAACAATGGACAGATATTATAAATTCTGTTTTTTAATCACGGTTTATAAAAAAATATTGAGAATCCTATTGACTTTATAGGTATAACATGTTATTATACTATCAACCCACAGGATTGGTAGGTAATAAAATGCAGGGCGGTTTTGAGAAGCTCATACGGGCAAATTTCCGGTTCGGACGAATGTGCCGATGTTGATTTTTAAGAGCTATTTAACAATCTTTTTTAATTCAATATCAGAAAGGAAATTTTATCATGAGCAGAAATTATAAATTTGAAACCCTTCAGTTACACGTTGGCCAGGAGCATGCGGATCCCGTTACGGATGCGAGAGCGGTTCCTATTTATCAGACTTCTTCTTTCGTTTTTCACAACAGCCAGCATGCGGCGGATCGTTTTGGGCTTCGCGACGCAGGCAATATTTATTCCCGCCTGACCAACCCCACTTCCGATGTGTTTGAGCAGCGCATTGCGGCGCTTGAAGGCGGTGTTGCCGCTTTGGCGGTTGCTTCCGGTGCTGCCGCGATCACCTATGCGATTGAAAATATCACTTTCGCCGGTGATCATGTTGTTGCCGCAAAGAATATTTACGGCGGTACGTTCAACCTGCTGCAGCACACGCTGCCCGCATACGGCGTAACCACGACGTTCGTCGATCCTAACAACTTTGAGGAGATCGAGAACGCGATTCAGGAGAACACCAAGCTTGTCTTTATTGAAACCCTCGGCAACCCCAATTCCGATGTTGTTGATATTGAGAAGATCGCCGGAATTGCCCATGCGCATAATCTCCCGCTGATCATCGACAACACCTTCGCGACGCCCTATCTTGTCAGACCCATCGAGTACGGCGCGGACGTGGTCGTCCATTCCGCGACCAAGTTCATCGGCGGTCACGGCACCACCATCGGCGGCGTGATCGTGGACGGCGGCACATTCGACTGGAAAGCTGCCGGCAAATTCCCCGGTCTTGTTGAACCCAACCCCAGCTATCACGGCATCAGCTTCTATGATGCGGTCGGTCCCGCTGCGTTCGTCACGAGAATCCGCGCGATTCTGCTGCGTGATACCGGCGCAACCCTGTCCCCGTTCCATTCGTTCTTCTTCCTGCAGGGGCTTGAGACGCTTTCCCTGCGCGTAGAGCGTCACGTGGAAAATGCGATCAAGGTTGCCGAATATCTAAAAAATCAGCCGCTGGTAGAAGCCGTGCATCACCCGTCCATCACCGACGATCCCGCCCAGCAGGCGCTTTACAAAAAGTATTTCCCCAACGGCGGCGGTTCCATTTTCACCTTTGAGATTAAAGGCGACGCGAAGAAAGCGCAGGCTTTTATCGACAATCTGCAGTTGTTCTCCCTGCTTGCTAATGTGGCGGACGTCAAGTCCCTCGTGATCCATCCCGCCTCTACCACCCATGCCGAGCTGACCGAAGCAGAACAGCTCGATCAGGGTATTAAACCCAATACCATTCGTCTCTCTATCGGTACCGAGCATATCGACGATATTATCACCGATCTTGACGAGGCGTTTAAAGCGATTCAGTAATTCATTATAAAGGAGTTATCCAATATGTCCGTCTACAAATCCGCAGATCAACTGATCGGCAATACGCCGCTTCTGGAGCTTGCCAATATCGAAAAGCAGTTGGGGCTGAAAGCCACGCTGCTTGCCAAGCTGGAATATTTTAACCCCGCCGGTTCTGTTAAAGATCGTATTGCAAAGGCAATGATCGATGACGCTGAGGCGCGCGGTCTTTTGAAAGCCGGTTCCGTGATTATCGAGCCGACCTCCGGCAATACCGGTATCGGTTTGGCGTCTGTGGCGACCGCGAGAGGTTATCGCATTATCATCGTCATGCCCGAGACTATGTCCGTCGAGCGCAGACAGTTAATGAAAGCCTACGGCGCGGAGCTTGTACTTACCGAGGGCGCGAAAGGCATGAAAGGCGCCATCGCAAAGGCGGAGGAGCTTGCCAAAGAGATTCCCGACAGCTTTATTCCCGGACAGTTTGTAAACCCCGCGAACCCTGCGGCGCATTTGGCAACCACGGGTCCGGAAATCTGGAATGACACCGAGGGCGCTGTTGATATATTCGTGGCAGGCGTCGGTACCGGCGGTACGGTAACAGGTGTTGGCGAATATCTGAAATCCAAAAAACCGGAGGTTAAGGTCGTTGCCGTTGAGCCGTCCGCCTCCCCCGTGCTTTCCGGCGGCGCACCCGGCTCCCATAAAATTCAGGGCATCGGCGCGGGCTTCGTGCCCGACGTGCTGAATACATCGATTTATGATGAGATTATCAAGGTGGATAACGACGACGCTTTTACGACCGGTAAATTGACCGGCAAGGCGGAAGGTATCCTCACCGGCATCAGCTCCGGCGCAGCGCTCTGGGCAGCGATCGAGGTTGCCAAGCGTCCCGAAAACGAGGGCAAGACCATCGTGGTGCTGCTGCCCGATTCCGGCGATCGGTATCTTTCCACCGCACTGTTTGCAGATTAAATAAAATCTGATTTGTCGGGGCGTTTATGCCCCGCAAATCAGATTTTAATGAATGATGAAAAATGAACGGTGAATGATTTCGGCGCGGTTGCAAGCAACCGCCATGATAGATGCGCATAAACGGAACAAACCCGATTACCTTCATCTTTGAAAAAACGATCAATATTCGCAATGTTTGATCTGATTTTTCTATCATCGGGTACGGGTGGAACCCGTCCGCAATTATTCATTATTCATCATTCATTTTTTATTTTTGTTAATTACGGGGCTGTTTTCACAGCCCCTGTTTGAGGTTTTTGCATGTATATTTACGCTGACAATGCCGCGACGACAAAAATGAGCCAAAGGGCGCTGGATGCGATGCTGCCCTTTTTTACGGACGTTTTCGCCAATCCGTCCAGTCCCCATACGCCGGGACAGCGGGCGGCGGAGGCGCTGTGGCAGGCGCGGGAGGCGATCGCCGCCGTGATCGGCTGCTCCCCGCGGGAGATCACCTTTACCTCCGGCGGAACGGAAGCCGACAATCAGGCGCTTCTTTCCGCCGCGTGGAACGGCGCGAAAATCGGGAAAAAGCATATCGTCTCGACTGCTTTTGAGCATCACGCCGTACTGCGCGTGCTGGATAAGCTGGAACGGCAGGGATTTTCCGTCACGCTGTTGCAGCCGGATCGCGACGGCTTGATCGCGCCCATGGCGGTGGATCAGGCGATTCGGGAGGATACCTGTCTGGTATCGGTCATGACAGCCAATAATGAGATCGGGACGCTCCAGCCGATCGCGGAGATCGGCGCGATTTGCCGCGAAAAAGGCGTTGTCTTTCACACCGACGCGGTGCAGGCGGCGGGACATATCCCGCTTGATGTGCAGGCGCAGAACATCGATATGCTGTCGGCGTCCGCGCATAAATTCCACGGTCCCAAGGGCGTCGGTTTTCTGTATGTGAAACGGGGCGTCGAGCTGCACGCCGTTCTCGAAGGCGGCGGGCAGGAACGGGGCAAACGGGCGGGGACGGAAAATCTTCCCGCCGTTGTCGGTATGGCTGCCGCGCTGAAAGAATCGCAGGAACATATTGACAAATACCGCGAAAAGCTTACAATTATACGTAACAGGATCATTGACGGGATCAAAGAAAACGTGCCCCACTGCGCGCTGAACGGCGACCGGGACAAGCGGTTGCCGAATAACATTAACATGTGCTTTGAGGGCATCGAGGGCGAGCCGCTGCTGCTGCTGTTGGATCACGCGGGAATCGCCGCGTCCTCCGGCTCGGCGTGCGCGTCCGGTTCCCATGACGCCAGCCACGTGCTGCGCAGTCTCGGGCTGCCGGAGGAGGTTTCCCGCGGCTCTCTGCGGCTGACGATCGGCGAGGAGATCACCGACGCGCAGGCGGCGCATATCGTGCAAAGCGTTACGGAAATCGTCGCGCGACTGCGGTCGCTTTCCCCCGTATGGCACGATTGTGAAATCGGCAAACGACCGTTTTTCTTTGATTGACAGGAGGACGCATGGCGCTGTATAACGACGTTTTGATGGAGCATTTTCTCAATCCCCGCAATGCCGGCGCGATGGACGCGCCCGACGCGGTGGGGGAGGCTGGCACCGACCGGTGCGGCGATATTATGAAGCTGTATCTCAAAGTGGCGGACGGCAAAATAACCGACGTGCGCTGCGAGACCTACGGGTGCAGCGTCGCCATTGCCGCAGGCTCCGTGACCTCTGAATTGCTCAAGGGCAGAACCCTTGCTGAGGCGCTGGCGCTGAAAAACGCGCAGATCGCCGAGGTGCTGGGCGGGCTGCCGGAGGAAAAGCTGCATTGTTCCGTCCTCGCGGAGGACGCCGTCAAAGCCGCCGTCAATGACTACCGGAGAAAGTATAATGGAGTGTAAAGCGGAATGAAAATCAGAGAAATGCAGGACGAGATCCTCAGGCTGAAAAAAGAAAAGGGCGTTTGTATCCTTGCGCATACCTATCAGTCCAACGATATTTTGGAGATCGCGGACTATACCGGCGATTCCTTCGGCCTGAGCGTTAAGGCGCAGGACGTGCCCGAGGAGCGGGTGCTGATGTGCGGTGTGCGTTTTATGGCGGAGACGGTCAAGCTGCTTTCGCCGCAGAAGCACGTCTATCTTGCCAACAGCGGCGCGATCTGCCCGCTGGCGGAACAGGCGGATAAGGAACTGGTGCTGGCGCTGCGTAAAAAATATCCCGATTACTGCTTTGTGGTCTACGTCAACAGCACCGCGGAGACGAAAGCCGTCTGCGACGTGTGCGTGACCTCCTCCTCGGCGGTAAAGATCGTAAAAAATATTGAAAATCCGAATATTTTCTTCCTGCCCGACTGCAACCTTGGCACCTGGGTCAAGCAGCAAGTGCCGGAGAAAAATATCATGATGATGAACGGCGGCTGCCCGACCCATCTGCGCGTCACGGCGGACGACGTCAAGGCGGCACGCGCGGCGCACCCGGGCGCGCTGGTGCTGATGCACCCCGAATGCCGTCCCGAGGTGGTCAAGGAAGCGGATTATATCGGCAGCACCACGGGGATCATCTCCTATGCGGAACAGAGCGACAACCGGGAGTTTATCATCGGCACGGAAAACAGCGTGCTGACCCATTTGCAGATGTCCGCGCCCGAGAAGCGGTTCTATCCGCTGTCGAAGGACTGCGTCTGCCATAATATGCAGCTGACCACCCTTGCCGATATTTACAATATGCTGCAATACGGCGCGGAGGAGATCGTCATGCCGGACGACCTGATCCGCGACGCGGTGCGGTGCGTGAATGAAATGCTGAGGCTGGGCGAATGAGCAAGGCGCTGATCGCCATGAGCGGCGGGGTAGATTCCTCCGTGGCGGCATACCTGATGAAGCAGGCGGGCTACGACTGCATCGGCGTCACCATGCGTCTGTTTACAAACGAAGAGGCGGCGATCCCGCGAGAAAAAAGCTGCTGCTCCGTTGAGGATACCGAGGACGCCCGCGCGGTGGCGTTTAAGCTGGGCTTTCCCTATTATGTGTTCAATTTTACCGATGATTTCCGCGCCAAGGTCATCGATCCGTTTATTCGCGCGTACGAGACCGGCAGAACGCCGAACCCGTGTATCGACTGCAACCGCTATCTGAAATTTGAAAGTCTGTACAGGCGCGCGCAGGCGCTGGACTGCGATTATATCGTCACCGGGCATTACGCCTCCATTGAGGAAAAAAACGGCAGAATGCTGCTGAAAAAGGCGGCGGATCCCTCCAAGGATCAGAGCTACGTTTTGTATTCGCTGACGCAGGAGCAGCTGCGGCATACGGTGTTCCCGCTGGGGAACATGCAAAAAACCGAGACCCGCGACATTGCGGCGCGGCTCGGGTTGATCAACGCCGATAAAAAGGACAGTCAGGACATCTGCTTTGTGCCCGACGGCGATTACGCCGCGGTGTTGCAGAATCTGACGGGGAAAATTTACCCCGAAGGCGATATTAAGGACAAAAACGGCAACATATTGGGTCGCCACCACGGGATCATCCATTATACCATGGGGCAGCGCAGGGGCATCGGACTTGCCATGCCGGAGCCGGTCTATGTGACGGGAATTTTGCCCGAGGAAAATACGATCATTGTCGGCAGCGACGAGGATTTGTTTACCCGAGAGCTGTTTGCTGAGGATTTTAACTGGATCGCCTACGATACCCCGCCGAAAAATCTTCGGGCAAAGGCGCGCATCCGCTACAAACAGGCGGAAAAGGACGCGACCGTCAACGTGACCGCCGACGGCAGGGTGCATATCGTGTTTGATACGCCCGTCCGCGCCGTCACAAAAGGACAGGCGGCGGTGCTGTATGACGACGGCGGCTACGTGCTGGGCGGCGGCACGATTTGTTAAATAAAATGCAGGAATGAGGAATGCGGAATGATTTCAACCAAGGGACGCTATGCGCTGCGCGTGATGATCGATTTGGCGGAGCATGACAGCGGGGAGTTTACGCCGTTGAAGGAGACTGCCGAACGGCAGGAGATCTCGCTGAAATATTTGGAGGGGATTATGTCCGCGCTTTCCAAAGCCGGGTTACTTGCGTCGCTGCACGGCAAAGGCGGCGGCTACCGACTGAACCGCGCGCCGGAGGATTATTCGGTTTACGAGATTTTACGGGCAACGGAAAAATCCCTCGCGCCGGTGGCGTGTCTGACCAATGCGAATAACAGCTGTACGCAGGCGAGCGACTGCCGCACGTTAAAAATGTGGATGGAACTGAACGAGCTGACGGAGAATTTCCTGAAAAAATATACCCTCGCGGATCTGATCCAAGACCCCGATGTGGGAAATTATGTGATTTGAAAAAAGCATCTATATCGGCAATGCTGATATAGATGCTTTTTAAATTCTGATTTATCGGCGAAGCCGATAAATCAGAATTTATTTAAAAACCAACTGCACCAGCATCATATAGCAGATCGTGCCGCCGGCAATGGATAACAGCATCTGCTTTCTCCACAGATGCAGACCAATAACGACAAGGATCGCGATCAGCTCCGGCAGACCGTGACTGCCAGAAAAAATACTGACGTTTTTCAGACAGTAAATCACCAGCAGACCGAATACCGCCGCGGGCAGTACTTTCCCGAGATACTGTATGTATTTTGGCGTGGGTTTATCCGAGCGAAAAACAAGAAAGGGCAGAAAACGCGTCAGCATCGTGCCAAGGACGATCATAGCCACCGTAATGATTTGCTGCGGGATCGTCATATTGCCGCCTCCTTTTTCTCCAACGGTTTTCTTAACAAGGTCAGCGCGACCAACAGGGCGATCATGGACGGAATGATAAAATGATCCGCCTTGAAGATCACCAGGCATATCGTCGGCAGGACAAGCCCCAAGATCGAGCTGACGTGGTTTTTCTCCTGCATCCACTGATTGAGGAAAATAACCACAAACATTGCCGTCATCACAAAGTCCAATCCATCGGTATTGAACGGGAACAGAGAACCGAGAATGCCGCCCAGCGTCGAGCCTGTGACCCAGTACAGCTGATTCAGCAGCGTCACGAAAAACATGAACCAGCCGTCGTCCACATCTGCGGGGATCTGGGCGGTGTAGTTGATAGAGAAACTCTCGTCGCACAGCCCGAAAATCAGATAATATTTTTTCAGTCCCGTATGGCGGTATTTGTCCAGCATGGAAATGCCGTAGAACAAATGCCGCGCGTTAATGATCATCGTCAGGAAAAAGGCGTTGATCGGGTCAAATTTTTGCAGCAGCAGACCGACGGCGACAAATTCCATAGAGCCGGCAAAAATCGTCATACTCATCAACATCGGGTATACAAAGGAAAAGCCGTTGACGTTCATTTGCACGCCATAGGTGAAACCTAAGAATAAAAAGCCGGTCATGATCGGGATCGTATAGGGAAACGCGGCTTTCAAAGCCTTTGATTTTGCGCCGCCCTTGCCGGACGGCTGCGCTGTCTCATTCGCCATAAATTCACGCCTTAGTATTTGTAACTTATCCTAATAATAATAGCGCGAATTTTATTGTTTGTAAAGATATTTTCTTGCGTATTTTGTATGTAGATCGGAAACTGTGATATTGACATTATTATATATTCCATTTATAATAAACGTAATATATTTTGATGGAGGCGTCATTATGAAAACATGCAGTAGCTGCGGTACGCCCGCAGAGGATTCTGTAAAATTCTGTACCAATTGCGGAGCAGAATTGCCCGATCATGCGCAGACAGCCGCGCCGACGGTCATAGACGGTCAAAATACCGCACCTGTGGACGCACAGCCCGTTGTGCAAGCGGCATCTGTACCCTACGGTATGCCCGAACAGCCGGTATCAGCGGCACAACCGGGCAAAAAAAGAATGAAAAACAGCACGATTATTTTGATCGCGGTGCTTTGTTCCGTGGTTTTGGGTCTTGGCAACTGGGCAGTCACCCGCTCGGTGCTGAACAGTGTGGCGCTCAAAATGAACGACCTTTCCGATTTTGCAAATGTCCCCAAATCCGATCTGCCGGCGGTCACGCGTCTGCCGAGCGATGCACAGGAGGGTAATGACGCGTCTTCCGAACCGTCAGTGCGCGTTGAGGGACTTTCGGGCGACGTCTATACCAACACATGGGCGAATCTCAAATTTGTTCTGCCGGCAGGTTATGTGGAAGCGGATCAGGAGTATTACGATTCCTATGACGACGGCGGCACAACCGTATGCGATCTGTATCTGATCAGTCAAACGGGCGATTCGCTGGCGGTGGCGGTTGTGAATATCGCCCCGCAATCCGATTTGTCGCCGGAGGACGAGCAATCGTATTTGATCGATTATCTTCGGGGCATTGAAGAGGTATTCGACGAGGAAGATATTGATAATGATATTGCAGACGCACAGATTGAGGCGGTAACGCTTGCCGGGGAATCCTATTACAAAGTAGATTTCTCTATGACCTATTACGGAGCCACGGTAGCGTATACCACATATTTGCGCAGTATTGACGATCAGATCGTGCTGCTCAATCTGACCGGCGCGTCTTATACGCATAATCATGCGATTGCGGAGAAATTTGAGCCCGTGCAGTGACAGGTCTGTGTCCACAGTTTGCCGTTTAAAAAAATTGACAAACTGATGTGTGTTTGCTACTATAAAAATAAAGTATTGACTCTGAAATTTAAGAAAGGTGATTTTTATGGATTACGATTTTTTGTATGATTTCGGCGATTACGGCAGCAGTGCCGTAGCAGGCTATGCGAGTTTATTTGTCGGTGTTTACGGAATTGTTCTCAGTATTTCCGCTGCGCTGGTCTCGATCCTTTCCCTCATCGCAATGTATAAGGTTTTTCAGAAAGCCGGAAAACCCGGTTGGCACGCGATCATTCCGATTCTGAATATCTATGATCTGTTTGACATTGCGTGGGGAAAAGGTATTTTATTCCTTTTATTGCTTATCCCGCTTGTGAATCTTGTGGTTTTGATCCTGCTGCAATTAAAGCTGGCAAAGGCGTTTGGCAAGAGCACGGGCTTTGGCGTTGGTCTGATTTTCTTTGAGTTTATCTTTATGCTGATTCTTGCATTCGGCGACGCAAGATACGTCGGTCCCGACGGTGTTCCGCAGCAGCCGATCTATCAGGCGCCCTATGGCTATCAGCCCCAGCAGGGTGGTTACAATCCCGGGTATCAAGCGTCTGCGCAGAACGGTTATTATGCCCCGAATACCCAGGCGCCGCAGCAGGGCATCAATGCGCCCGGAGAAAATACCGAGCAGTAAGGTTGAAATTTTGGTGGTCTGCCGCATGCAGTCTGTGTGCGGCGGACTTCATTTCTAAATATAATAAATTTTTTTCTTAGAACTATTGAAAAATTTGCGGCAACAGTATATAATAAGTCAGTAAAACAAATGCATGCTGGTGTGATGAAATCGGAACGCACCGCGTGGCATGAAAATTCTGAAAACAATTAATATGCCGGAATGATGGAATTGGCAGACGTGCTGGACTCAAAATCCAGTGGTAGCGATACCGTGCGGGTTCGACCCCCGCTTCCGGCACCATCGTTTGGGAGCCCTTATGCAGCAAGGGCTCCCGGATTTTTCATTTGTCTCAAAATCGTTGCTTTTTGCTATGGTATTTTCGCAATCGACCTCCGATTATGCCGGGAAGTGTTGAATGATCGCCTGTGCAGATGCGACCTTTGAGCTGTAGTCCAGATGAGTGTAAATATTGGACGTGGTTGCGATGTCACTGTGGTCAAGCCATTCCTGAATATCTTTCATTGCAACACCGTTGGCATAGAGCAGACTTGCGCAGGAATGTCGCAAGTCGTGGAAACGAATGACCTTCAATCCATGCTTTTTCAGAAATTCGGGAAACGACTGTGTCAAATAACAGGGACGAACCAATTCTCCCATATCGTTGACGTAAACATATGCGAGATAGTCCTTGCAATAGCAATTTCCGCAAAGCTTTCGATTGAGCTTCTGTTTTTCCCGCAGATTCAGTAAAAGTTCCTCAAACTGCGGAACCAACGGCAATGCGCGACAGCTCAATTTTGTTTTCGTCCGATTCCTTTGAATTAATTCGGTTTTACCGTCTACCATCGTTTGCGTCACCGTATGGTTAATCGTAATTGTTTTTCGTTCGAAATCGATGGCGCTCCATTTTAGCCCAACAGCTTCGCTACGGCGGAGTCTGTAGAATGCGGCAAGAATTACACCCAGCTCCAGAATATTACCTTTGACTTCTTCAAACAGTCGATTCAACTCTTCTGAATTGTAGGTTTCAGCTTGATATCGTCCTTTTTTCGGGCGTTCAATTCTATCTGCGGGATTGCTGGGAATTGCACCGATGCGAAAGGCATATTGCAGTGCTTTACGAATATTGGCGTGACGATGGATGACCGTGTTTGTGGAAAGATGATTGACCTCCATCTCATAGGTGTAATAATCCTGAATGTGCTTCGGCGTAACCTTCTGAAGCAAAAGACCGGGGTAATGGTCGTCAAAATACGGAATGATCTTTTTCTTGATCGCCATCTGATAGGCGGAAAAAGTTGTGATCTCCACGCTGCCTTTCATCATGGCAAGCCAGTCAGCGAGAAATTTTGTAAAGGTCATTGTCGCATACATTTCATCTGATTGGCTGCTCTGTCCGAGAAGCTGAAGCTTCAACTCCTCCTCTTTTTCAAAAATGGCTCTTTGCAGCAATTCATTTGCGCGCTTTTTGTTCCCTTTGATAGGAAGTCCCGTGGTTTTTGACGGCGTATGTCGTTTGCCGTTCTTGTTCGTGTAGCTGAGCACGATGTGATAGTGCCCATCTCTTTCTCTCAGATATCCTGCTATCATTTATTTGATACCTCCTTAAATTCAGCAGCATTCCCATCTGTCATTGACACGAGCCGTATAACACAAACCCGGGCCAATGGCAAATGTGTGAAAAGTTTTACGCATAGGATTTTCCCGAGGTCGATGCCAGATATTCCAACACAAATATTTTCGGAATTTTATATCCCTTGCCAATACAAAGACTTTTAATTTTACCGCTTTTCAGCAGTCTATACGCAGTTTTTACTCCGATACCTCCAAGCATTTGACAAAGCTGCCGGACGTCAACTACATCGGGGTATTCCTTGAACAACATTTTATAATACTCAGTTTCTTTCAATAATATAAACCTCTCTTTGATTCGAGATTTATGGCGCAGTATGTCAAATAAGTGTATATAATTGCCATAATACGCTCGTTAATTGAATTTTTTATCGCGCGTCGCGGTTTCTTCTTTGGCGTTCTTTGTATTTTCCGTAGTATTCCAGCGCTTTCACGATCTCGTCCTGTACCTTTTGCATTGACATATTCGGCTTAAAAAACGGGCGGATGCGTTTGGCGGGGATGTGAAACATTTCCACTTGATTCGCTTTCGGCTGGTCTAAAATCTGCGTCAATGTTACGGGCGTGAGCGTTCCCTCGTTATAGCTTTTCTTCATCTGATTTGCCTGTGAATATGAGGGGGTTACTTCATTGTCAGAGTAATACGCGAACACCGCTCTCTGCGCTTCTTCCGGCAAATACGAAAGCTCTACTGCCGGACCGAGAGCGATGCGTCTTTCATCCACCAACTGTTTGAGATCGGGAATCAACTCATTCAGGCGGATATAGCGATAAATCTGAGTACGGCTATCCTCCGATGTTTTACTCAATTCTGTTCCCGAATTTAACTTTGTACCGACTTGGGACAAAGTTCCGTCCGCGTCCAAATCCGTCCGATAGCCCTGCCGCTTCATCGCGTTCAGACGCATTTTGTACGCCGCCGCTTTTTCGCTCGGCAGCAGGTCAGAACGCTGACATAAGTTTGCTTCCACCATTGCAATAATCGCCTCATCTTCCGATACGTTTACCACCCGAACGGGAATCTGATTGATTCCCAATCGATGGCACACTTCCAATCTGCGTCTGCCGGAAATCATTTGATAATGATTGTGATTTTTGTCGATCTCTCGCACCATAATCGGGTCAAGCACGCCGAATTCCCGAATGCTTTCCGTCAGCATTTCCATCGTATCGTCATCGTGAGGCTGGAACGGATTGTTCGGAATCGGCTCAATGAGCATACGGTCAATGCACATATTCTGCATATAACCGTTAAAATTTACGGTCATAGAAATTTCCTCCATAATTTAAAATTTTTGAATTTGTTTTCTTAAAAGATGGAGGTTATGACACTTAAAAAAGTGTAAGTAAATATGGTTACGGTCATAACCTTGATTGTTTTGTTCGCCTATATATTCTCCTTTTCTTATCTTGCAACATCGCGCGATTTTGTTTTTGTGTTCTGTCTTGCGGCGACCTCCGGGATATACCGTTTCTGCTCGGAAATCTCTCTGATTTCCCGCATACGCTGCTCGATGTCGGGCTTTTTCATCAGGATACGGTCGCAGATTTTTACGTTTTTACGCAGCCGATCTAACGCTTCGGAGCATCTGCGGATATCCGCGCTTAGCTCGATCCGTTTCTCCTGATCTTCTGCGCGGACGGCGCGCTTGAGTGCGTTACGAAGCGTGTTTCGCGCTTCGGTCAGGTCGTGTATGTCATTCTCACATTCCTGTTTGTAACGCGTCACATCGTCGTCGGTACGCAGCCCTTTGTCCAGCAAAAGGTTTTGTTCCTCCACGCGCATATCGAATTTGACCAGTTCGTCGTGCAGATATCGGGCGACTTCTCTGTTGGTGTCGGGACGGTTCTTTACGATTGTCAGACCGTGTACGAAATGAACATAGAGCGTATCCAAGCGATCAAATTCGTAGACGAAGTGCATCGGGTCTTTTTCGTCAATGAAGAAGTGATATGCCGGATCTTCCTGCTCCGGGAATTGGAATACGCGCGGCGTCCATCGGTCGTGCAGCCGCTCTTGAATGCTCTGTGCTGTGTACTGATCGCCGAGCGTATTCAGCCGACGCGGACGCTGAAAGGCGGGGTGTGAGATCGTGGGATATTTGCAGTTAAAATTGAACGCATACCCGCGCTGCTTCATCAGATAAAAGAACTGTTTCCCGGTCAGAGATACGGCGATGCACTCATCAATATCACGCTTGATAAACTGATCCTTTGTCATTTTGCCGAGCTTTTCATCGTTGTAATACTTGTAGCTTTTCGTGCGTCCGTACTGCGGGTTTTCAATCACGGAGAGACTGTATTCGCGGCAGAGACGGTCGGATGTTTTTTTGAAACGCTCATAATTTTCTCTGCAGCCGTTATACTTGTGTCCGTCCGTAAACGCCACTGAGTTCAGTAGAAAATGTGAGTGGACACAGTCCGAATTTATATGGGTGGCGACAATGATTTCAAAATCGTGTCTCGCCTGCCGGCTCGGTCGGTGCTTCTGATTGCATTTGCAATCAGAGGTCTCCACCGGAGACCCGCACCCCCACATTTCTTTCGCCAGCCTCACGCTGATTTCGTGCGCGACGTCCGGCGTAACCTCTCCGGGCGCGAAGCTCTGATAGGCGTGGTGCGCGAGAATTCCGCCGGTCTTATTGAAACGTTTCTTCGTCAGCGTCATCTGCTCCAACTCTCTTCCTTCAGTCAGGTTAATACAGGTGACAAACTTTTTTTCTTCGGTTTTGATTTCATCGGTCACATAATTTGCCACAGCGTAAAGCGCCTCGCGCTCTTCGGGATTAAGTCTGCTCTCGTCGGTTTTTTCCAAGTTCGTAACGTATTCAATGACCCCGCTGAGCCGTCCTTTTTTGATCGGCCAGATTTTTGTCGTCGCCATTTTTACGCCCCCTTTCCGGGTGTAAACGCTTCATAAATTTTGTTTTCGGTTTCGTTCAGACCGTCGATTGCTGCGGTCAACTCGTCGGGAATAAAATAATTTTTAGCGTTTAACGCACGGGCAATCTGATTCAGATTCGTTCCGATTTTTCGCAATTCAACGATCAATTTCGGAAAATCCATCGGCGGCAATTCGACGATTTTCAACTTGTCGATCATCCGCCGCAGGCATTCCGAAAGCGTGATATCTGCCTTTTCCGCAGCGCGATCCAGCTTCTCTTTTTGCTTCGGCGTCACATAAAACTGGATCGGTACGGTAAAGATTTTCTCTTTTTTCGAGCGTCTTTTTCTCACGATTTTTCCTCCTTTCCGGCAAGGGTTTCAGGGGCGCTGACAGAGATAGCCCCTGACAAGCGGATATTTTTCATGAAATATCCAATGCTTGCTAAGCTAAGCTAAGACAATACCGTATCTGATACCGTCCGAAATAAATAGGTTTCTGATCTCAGCGTTCATCGGCAAGCACCTCGTTGAACGTCGCCTTTGCTAAGACAATACCGTATCTGATACCGTCCGAAATAAAAAATTTTCTGGCTTCAGCGTTCATCGGCAAGCACCTCGTTGAACTTCGCTTTGGAGATCACCATCAGGTGTCTGACTTTCGTCCCGATTTTCACATTTCGGGTATGCTTTCCGTCCTCATCACAGATAAGAAAGCCCTCATTTTCCAGCGCCTTTAACAGTCCACGTTCGGGAATTGCGAAGCCCTCACCTTGTTCGTCGCATAATCTTTTGACGGCTTTATGTGAGAGCGATTTGTTTAGATAATAGTAATCGTCATCCTCATAACCAATCAGATTATTTGGCTCGATGATCGGATATTCCGGTCGCAGATTTCTATTCCCGATGGAAACACACCCGCTTTCAAGCAGGGCGTTGAGTTTACGAATGAACTTATGCGTCGGCTGTTCCTGTTCCGTCTGACTCTGCTGTTTTGCGGCGACGGTAAAAATCACGGCGTCAAATTCCTCTAACATTGCGGGCTTTGCTTCCGGCATGATGCAGTTTTTGTCCAGTAAAAAATCACAGAAAAAAGAAAAGCCGACGTGCAGGGAAACCATATCGTCCAGCAGTCGGTCGCGTAAAGTTATTTGATTTTGTTTTCCTTTTTCGGTCAGTTCCTTTCTGCATTCCTTACAGAAATCGGCAAGGTATTTTGCGAAAGCGTCTTCTGTTTTTTCACACAAGAGCTTTTCTTTGATCCATTCGGTGTACTGATACATACAGGAAGAAAGAACACCGTTAGCAGCAAGCTGCTGATAATGTGTCAATTCTTCGTTGTTCACATCCTCTGTTCCGATCTCCAACATGATAAATCTTGCTGTGCCGCTTTCGCCCACGTCCGGCGGGAACTCCGCCGTAATGATCGCGTTGCCCTGCGGATAACGATCAGTCATCAACTCGGAATTGGCGTTCAGTCTGCCGCGTCCCGTGCGGTTGCCGTAGGCGCGGAAAATCGCCTGCGCGCTGGTGTTCATCTGTGAAGCGTCTCGACCCGTGCTAGGGTGATAGTCATCGATCACGGTCAACACATCTTTCAGCGCGAAACTCTGACGGATGATACTGTTCGCTGTATCTCGGAATGACAAAGGCAACTCCGTTGTGGAAAACTTTCCGAAAAAGGAACAGACCAATGCGGCGAGCGTACTCTTTTTTGAGCCGGTCTTTCCACAAAGCATTAGCACTGTTTTGGGTTCATATTGGGCTTTGCGAAGAAACGAATTGAGCGGTGAGAGGAACGCGAAAGCCACCAGAGGGAACATAATTTCCTTCGGCGCGACAGCATATGGCAATGCCATTGTTGCGATCACATTTTCAAGTGAATCGTTTCGGTTAAATTCGTAGTTGTTACATCGACCTTCCAGTTTTACAGTATTCTTCTCATCTCCTGGCATCAGAAACTGCCAACAGCTTCCGATCTGCTTCCATCCTGTCACGGCGTAAATTGTCGTTTTCTCGGCACGGTGCGCAGTTGTTTGTAGAAAGTGCCGGACGTGTTCTTTCAAGCCGTTCCCGACTTCCAGATAATATTCAAAGCCCCATTTTTCATTGAGCCAGTCTAAGGTATAGAACTTTTCACCCGGCACGGTCATCGGTTCCATCGGTTTGCCCTGCGCGTCAAACGCGCCGATCTCAAGCTGCACCTTTGTCCCCGCGCCGTCATCCACAATGCGCTGCGCGGCGATATATGGGATGAAGTTGCAAAGCCGTATTGGAGAGGTTTCGCCGTTTTTCTCTACTTTCAGATAACAGAGCCAGCCGTCCTTGTTAAGATACGGCGGAATGAATGGAATATCCTCAGACTTCATTTTGCATCCCCCTTTCGTGTATAATAATTTTTACTGCTACTTCTGCTACCGTGATTTTGGTAGCAGCGGTAGCACTTTTTTCGGGCATACTCCCTGCCCATGGGATTCTTCTTCATAAACATCATCCTCTCTGTGTTTTACTGTGTTTCAGATTATCTGCGTGGCGCTTCCCATTTTCTGAATGCGCTTGTCGGCATTTGTCCGACATAGGGCGGATCATACGGAAGGACAGATTCGCCCGTTTCACTTCGCAGCGTAAAGCGCCGTCATCTCCGTCGGCGTATACGCAAACGGCATTGGGAACGTCGGCTTTCAGCTTTCGGATCAGGTCATTCAGCTTCTTGTCAAAGCTTTCGACCTGAATCGTGTTATCGCCCTGCGCAAACCACAGATGGGTTTCGCTTTTCTTCCTCGGCATAGTTTTTTCACCTCCATTTTTTCTGATTTTTTTCAAGCCCCCTGTTTTTGCCGCTTTTTCATCGGATCGACATCCGTGTTTTTGTACCGAAATCGAGTGGAAATTGTTTTCGTGATACGTTGGTCGTTTAGATAAATCCTATTCGATAACGGTATAATTTTACGGCTCTTGCAGGGGTATGTATTTCAAAAACAAAATCCCGCAGTGCTTCGGATTACTGCGAGATTTTTTATATCCATCTATTGACAAAACAAATGTTCCATGTTATTCTTTAATTACTGAAATATTTTATTCTACTATCAGTGTTTGAGGAGCTTGATTATGGCAAGACCGAAAAACTATGAGCGCATGGAAACCATTCTGAAATATTTAACGGAATACATCACCGAACATCAAAATCAGCCGACCGTAGCGCAGATCGCTGCGGTATTTCAGCTTTCAACGGGCATCGTTCACCGATACTTGAAAGACCTTTCCCGGCAGCAGAGGCTCCACTATGAGGACGGCGTGATCACGCTGAACTTGGAGGATAAAATTCAGTACAATTCCACCAAGTGCCTCGCGCTGGATAATATCGGTTCCTGCGGAGCCGGTACGGTAGAGGAACAGCATATCATCGCGTTCAATATGTTGTCTCCATTTTACTTCCCGGAAAAGAATCTTGTATCCATTACCGCTGCGGGGGATTCCATGAAGGATGTCGGAATTGATTCCGGCGATACGCTTTTTATTGAGAGCGACGCCGAACCGAACGAGGGCGATATTGTCGCCGCGTTAGACAACGAGGGTGAAACACAGATCAAGCGGTTACGGGGATTTTACGAAAACGGGCAACCGATTCTTGCCTATGCAAACGAGGAACGATACCCCGGAAAGTTGGTTGAGAAAAACATCGTTCGCATTCAAGGGGTTGTGCGGCACATTTTAAAAGATTGCTGACCCGTTTTCCTCTCCCCATATATTTTATCCCCCGATTTTTGAAAATTGGGAGAAATTTCGTAACAGCAGATTTCGATTCCCGTAACAACCGGAATGGGATTCAGGGTGTCGCGCGGCATATTCTGAAAGAACCGCTGTTTTCCTCCCCATATACTTTATCCCCCGATTTTTCAAAAAGTGGAGAAATGCCGTAACAGTCAAAATCGATTCCCGTAACAAGAAGAAAGGACCGCCTATGTTTTACCCGTTGGAAGCCATATTTGCCGATAAAAACATATACTTTGCCGGAAAGACAGATATACTCTGTTCCTATTGTTGCAGCTTGTTGGAGTTTTACAAGCCAGGAAAGACAGAACAGCGCCTTGAAGCGCCGTATCTCTCGATTCTTGAAGGGCTCAATGCGGTAACGCGCCATCAGAACCTTGAGGAAACGCTGCCGAAAGCCTGTGAAGCGATCCTCGCCACCGTGGATATCCTGAAAGGCATAAAACCTTTTGATTATCTTGACCGGGATGAAATACGGGATTCGTTTTCGGCAAGTAATATATTGCTTACACAGCGTTTTCTTAAGGATAAAGGCTATGGTATCGATGCGAATTTCTTACAAACGTCAACGATACCGGAATACGCTCCGGCAAACGTGCAGCAGCTTCACGCAGCGGAGGCGGCGGAGCGTATTTACGGACTCTTGACCTTTTACGCCACTCTCTTTGATGAAATACCGCAGATATATGAAAAAATCCGACGTATTGCCGATATGTATTCCAATTGTGATAACCATGATTCCGATTTTCTGTTTTCGCTTGCCTTTTTGGAGTTCCGTTTGGACGCCGCTCTGCAGCCGAACGTTACCTATACGCCGTATATATCTACAGAGAGCGATGGCAAGTTCTATTCCGGCAAGATGATACAATTCAAAACCTATACGGAGTTGATCATCACCGAGCTTTTCGAGAGCTTGATGATCGGACATTATCCACGGCTGTGTCTGGTTTGCAAAAAGCCGTTTTTAAAAACGGATAAAAATATCCAGAAATACTGCACCGGGTTAAGCCCGCATTTCCATGATGAAAAGCAGCTTTCCTGCAAGCAATACGCGAAACAGAACGGTTCGCCGGAAAAGGCAGACGGCGATCCGTTTAAGGTTATTTGCAAAAAGCGGACCGAGTGTATCCGAACGGAAAAGAATCGAGGTACGATCACACCGGAGTTCGCGGCGGCAGCGACGCTTTTAACGCAGAATCATCTCACACTTGCGCTAACAGAAACCGATTACACACTCACACAATACAAAAAGGATTTGGAAAGAAAAACCCTTTACAAAGAAACTGAGGAGTTTTTAAGGAATACCCCTGTGGTACCGGCATAAGGAGAAGAAATTGTACAGATACGACAGATATTCCCGTTATTATGATTATGACGTGGATGACGAAGATACCAAGGACGAAGAAGAAAAGGACAAAGACGAGGAAGACGAAGACCTGATCACGGAGGAAGAGTATTTCTCTGAACCGCTTGAAGACGACGCGGAGGTCGATACCTTCATAACGCATCGGATGTTCTTCTGTGAATCTGCTCCGGAGGAATTCCCCGGCTACGACGAGCTTGCGCGGTTATACAAGGAAACCGGAGATAAAATATATTACCTCTGGATCCTGCACTTCTACGAGCATACCATGACGGAGAAGTGTCAGGCGCAGATGGCGGAGAATTATTTGTTTTCCGGGCTTGAGGATCTGAAGATCGCGTTCGCCATGGGGCTTTATGAAGCGCTGCAGAAATATGACCCCGCCGTCGGCAATCATTTTATGAAATACAAAGAACACGAAGTCAAGCGGGCCATTTTTGACGAGCTTCCTCTGTTGATTCCCGGTTATACCATTCAAAATGACAAGCAACACCGGCGCGTAAAGAAAACGATGGGCGTATACAAGAAAAACGCTGATCTGCCCTATGAACAGCGGCTTACGGTGGTAGCCGAGGAAATTCACTTGACCGAAAAGCACGCGAAAGAGATTTTGCTTGCCGCCGATCTGAATTCACACATGGTGACTCTTACAAAGCCCGTTGCTGACGCCGAAGGCAATGAAACCGAGGAGGAATGGGTCGAATCGTTCGATCCCACGCCGGAACAGAAGTTATTTCTTGATATGCGGGACCATGCGCTGTGGGGCGCGTTTGAGCGTTTGTCTCTCAAGGAACGAATGATGATCGCCGAATCCTGCGGCTTCTGTGTGGATTGTTACGGGACGCTTATCCTTACAAAAGATAAAGATGGTCATAAGATTCTTGCAAAGCGCAAACCGATGATGAACACGGATATTGCCGTCTTTCACCAGTGCAGCCCAAAGACCGTAGCCGAAATACTGAAAAAGGCGTATATCAAGCTGCGCGGCTACTTGCACGAAACCGATTATTACGCCGATACGGATTTTGAAGCCGTCGGAAAATCGAAAACGAACGCTATGACCGCCGCCGTATTCGTGTAGAGGAACAGAATTATACAATATAGAGAAAAAGCAGATATGCAAACAGAAACAACCGCGTCAAGAAAAACCGTCGGAGGTGGTATGATAACAAACAAGGAGCGGACATGACGCCGCTCCTTCCTTTTTTATACTGTGATCTAAATGCTCCACACTGCGGATTCGGTCACACGGCGACAAACGCCATTTTTCACTGAAAGAAAAAACAAGCCGATACCTATAATCAGCACAGAAACGATACTGCCGTAATACTGCGGGATCATATGCCCGCCCGCGCCACGATAGCGCGCGTGGATGCATCCTGAAAGCCCTTTTTCAGAAACTCCTGCCTAGCGGCGGGAAGGATGCGATTGCGGCTCTCGGTTTTATCCGTTGGCATGGCTTTTCTCCCATTTTTTTAGCAATCACCGTTTGCGGTCAGTGATTACCGTAACTGATTATCTCAGTTTTTCAAGCAGTGCGAGTAAACCTTTTGACGGACATAAAATCACTTTTTCCCGACCAGCAGCGTAGACCCGCCAAGACCGAGCAGCATGGCTTCTTTACGGCTCATGAAACTGCCGTCTGACGTATCGATCAGCCGAACGTCTTCATAACCCATTGCTTTCAGCTTTGAAACGAAAGCGTCCATATCCCCGTATCTCGCCTTGGACATGAGGTCGTGGATGGCAAAGGCGCCGCCCTTTTTCAGCACGCGCAGCGTCTCGAGCAAAAGCTGCTGTTTATTCTTGCCGGTAATGTTATGATAGACATAGTTGCTGGTCACAAGGTCAAAGGTCTCATCGGGAAAATCCAGCTTCACGGCGTCGCCCTTTTGGAAACGCACGTTGGAAACGCCTTCCGCAGCCGCGTTTTGTTCGCACCTTTCTTTTGTAAAATCGCGATATTCAGATCCCCAATGATCGACGCCAATGATTTCGGCGTTTGGATTCCGCTTGGCGCATGCAATCGTCAGCGCGCCGCTGCCGCAACCGACGTCCAAACCCGTGCCGCCGTCGGGAAGTGTCACATAATCCGCAATTCCGTCGATGATCTGTTTAGAAAGCTTCCTTTTCCCGTTATAATCAAACACTTTGCGCAGGGCGTAGAAATATCCCGTTGTGACCGCACACGCCGCTGTTCCCAAAGTCAAAGCCGTGCATACTGTTGTTGCAGCTGTCGTGCGATTACCTTTCGATACGATATGCGCGGCAATATCCGCTGTGAGCAGTGCACCGGTTCCTGCGGCGGCGGCCGCCACCATACCCTTTGGCATCCAGTTTGCGTAATCCGGTTTGTTTTCTGTCATTTCTTTTGTATCCTCTCTATCATTTAAAGCCGATTTGATTTTTTTGTCAAATTGAATCATTTCCTGCACTGAAATACCGCGATGCTCTCCACATTTCGCACGGTCGCCTCGCTGTACATGGTGGACAAGCGTTTTTGCAGGCTTTCCACCGTTTCAAACGGCGGCGTGAAAAAGCCTGCCTTAATGTAGAGCCTGCGGATGATTTTATCGGTATGGGCATTCGCATCTTTTATATAGAAGCAGCCCGTAAAGATACCGCCCGGTTTTAGCACACGGAACGTCTCTTTATATGCCGCTTCCTTGTCGGGGAAAGCATGAAAGCCGTTTAAGGACACCACAACGTCAAAGGTTTCGTCGGGAAAGGGCAGATTTCCCACGTCGCCCTGCTGAAAGCAGACGTTTTGAATATTCATCTCCTTTGCCCGCGCCTCGGCGGTCGCCATCATTTTTTCGGAATAGTCAAGACAGGTGATATCCGCGTCGGCCAGCGTCTGAAAAACCGGCATGGAGAGCACGCCCGTACCAACCGGCACTTCTAAAAGCTTCCCCGCAAAGTCCGCCGGAATCGCTTCAAACGACAAAGCCTGATATTCCAGCGCGTCCTCGCGTGTCATTTGCCAAACGTGTTTCAGCATAAAGCGACCGATGCGCGTTGTGCCGAGCATTTGTCCGTCATAAATGCCGTGCGCCTTGCCAAGACTCCGATAGGCGGATTTGATCTCATCTTTTCTGCTCATGCTTTTCTCTCCTTTAACAAGTTAATAAATCCACGTGCTGATTCCCGCCACGATGAGGCCAACCAGCGGGCATACCACAAGCGGCCAGCCAATCAGGTGTTCCGGAATCCCCAGCGTCTTCATCCATTCCTTTGTTTCCCACGCCTTGCAATGCTCCGTACCGGGAATCATGATCTTGTCCTTGATGGCTCCACGATACCACCAGTCCAATCCAAAGAAGTCGCCCAGATTGATCCAAAACATCTCGATATATCCCGTCCAAAACAGATGCCAAAATCCTGTCACGCCTGCCATATGCGCGCTGACGATCATATAGGCAAAAACCAGAATATACAGCGGATACAATACCGATGCCAGAATGACGACTTCCTTCTTCTTTCTCGGCGGCGCAGCAAGGCGAATCTCCTTTGGCAGCATTTTGCTGAACGCGCCAGGAACGAAGATCCATAGTATCGCAATCGTAAGATTAAATATCAGGCACAGTAAAATACCGTCCAAAATTGTTCTTGACCAAACCATACCGTTATCCTTCTTCTTGTTTTATTGTTTCTACCTTTACAATGTTCATATTCACCTTGCTGTCGCAGAATTTCATCAGCAACCGATGCAGGGGGCGAACGGCATTGTAAATATCCCGGTATCCGCGCATATAGCTGCGGGTGGAAACGGCGGAAATATTTTCGCTCCAGCCCTTGATGACGGAGGCGTCCTCAAGAGAGAACAGCGCGTCCACATCCGTAATGCCCGCCTCTTTCAGCCAGGTCTTTGTCATCATCTTCGCGCCGCGCCGGTTGCAGGCATCAAAAGCGAGGACCGCGCCGGGAAACCGCTTCGCCATTTCGGAAACCAGCTTCTTCACATCGTCTGTTTTGAAGTAGTAGAACACGCCCGCAGCATAAAAAACCGCGCCGTTTTCGGGATCGATCTCGTCCATCCAGCTATAGTCATTCAAGTTGCAGGCAATATTCTTTTCCCTTTCCCGTGCAGGGAGCAGCTCGTTTCTGACGGCGATCACATCCGGCAGATCGATGTTAAAACCGTGACAGGTTCCGTTATCCACCTTACGGAAGGTGTCGTCCAGACCGCAGCCAAGATTGACGACAGCCGCTTTGGGGTGCGCTTTCAGGTAATCCTCGACCTCACACATCAAATCATAATGCCGCTGTCCGACCTCCAACGCGCCGAACAGCCCGACCGCCGATTCCATCTTTTTCTTTTGCGAATCGAAATCATAGTCCAGCATATCGCAGATGCGCACGGCCGTGACATCCTGAAACAGGTACGGATAGTGTTCGGAGCATACCTTTCGGGCGTAGAGCGGGATAATCAGCGTTTCCTGCACCGTGTTCTTTTCTATGTGGTATTTCATTCCAAAGCCTCCTTATCTCCCGTGACCCAATAATCGCAGACACCGTCACCGTTTGCGATGGTGTGCTCTCGATGGAGCATGCCGTGCTGGAGCCGGAACATCACCTCGTCTGTGGCGCAGAGTGCAGGCATCAGTTCCTCGATTCCTTCTCTTTCGCAGAACTCGCAGATTGGACAACGGGTGAAGTAATAGTAGCTGGCCTCGGTATGAAGAGTTTCATCAAAGTTCACGACCCAGTTGACGGGATAATCCTTTCCGTTCTTCTCATACCACGCCTCATACTTTTTCATGTCCTTGTACCATTTCTTCGGCTTTTTGTTGAGGTCTGTCATGCCGAAGACGGTGCGCAGAAGCGAGGATGTAAGAACGTCTGTCATCACTTCTCCCATTTCGGCAGGAGATATCTTTTTCCCGGAACCGAGCCATGCCGCAGCAAAGACGTAAGCGAAATAGGCGTTCATCGCCATTGGATTGCCGGGACCAAGGTCGTCGGCGCGGGAGAGCAGCCGCCTGTATTCCGACTTTCCTCGTTTGATGGAAATATCCGCAAGCTCTTGATCGAATCGCTTTGTAATGCTCCTTTTTATCATAGGAGCGAACAGGCTCCAGTAAATTCCCACATATTTCATCGTGCTTTGTTTCCTTTCTCAGAACAATGTACAGATCCACGCCGCAAGCGCGGACGCCGCAGGGAATATGACCAGCAGCTTTAATAGCTGGCTTTTGATGTTATAGCCGTACTTTCTGCCCGAATATACGCTTTCCGTCTCGGGATAGTAATACTGGAAGAATCTGAACTTCATCAGCAGTAAGTAGTCAAAGCAGATCATATCATAGACCTTGTAAATGGTAAATATCAACACAAACCGCAAAAAGAACTGCCGGAATGTATATCCGCTTCTGAAACCGTCCCAGATCGCGATAATGCCCACTCCCAGTATCATCAGGATCGCAAACACCATCAGCGTCCAGCCGATTGCTCTGGCGCCGTAAAACAGCTCTTGCTCTCGTGGCTTTATGACCTTCTGCGCTTCCTTGGGCGCAGATGAGAAAAACTTCTCGTTTTGAATAAATGCCACCGCCGATAAAAGCATGATTGTGACTGCTGAGCAAAAAATAGTTGCCAAAAATATTGTTAAAAGCATTTACATTCTATCCTTCCATAAACTCATCAATCGCTTTCAGCACAGGGATGGCGTATTTCTCCTCGCCGAACAGCCACTGTTCATGCTGCATATCAAATTCACGGATTTCCGGGTCATGGAAATACTTTTTATACCGCTTCAAATATTTCTCTCCCATCTTGTTTGCATAGATGAAGTGAACTTTTGTGTGCTCCACATGGATGTCGTCCTGAAGCCAAGTGAGCAGATCCGTGTAATACTCATTTTTGATGGACTTCGGAGAGAATTTCTCAAAGCATGCCATAAACTTGTCCGCGGTCTCGTCGTTCATTTCAAAGAAGCTCTTGATTTTTTCCCGCGTCTTCGCTTTCTTCTTCTCGCCCTTTGTAAAGCTGGTCAGAAGCGGCACCATCAGTTTTGATTGCAGCCACGCGCTGAATTTGCCGCTTTGGTCGAGATCGGGGCTTCCGAAAATACCGTGATCGAGATGCACGTTCTGCCGCTGGATCATCTGCCCGACAAAGCTGCTGCCAAGAGAAGAACCGATCGCGCCGTCGATTCTGCCGTCAAAGTTTTCTTTGATGTATTGCTCGATCTTTCCGGTCACCGTGATCATATCGGGAAAAATCAGGTCACTGCCGTCAAAGCCGTCGTAGTTGACGCAGATTAAATGATATTTCTGCGCCAGGGCGTCCAGCACGGACCCGAAATTCGTCTGATAGTCGCAGGCGGTTCCGGGAAGCAGCATTAAGGTTTTGACGTCCGCCTTTCCAAACTCCTTAAATTCCATAAATCACTTCACCTTACCTTTCTTCTTGTACCCGCAGTCGCAGTACGGTCCGCCGGAAGCCAAGGTATATTCCCGGACAAACTCGGACGCGCCGCCTGCCTCGCTCATTGTGTAATCAAGGCGGCACATGGCGGGCACGACCTCATAGATACCAAGCTCCCGCATCAGCGTACAAATACCGCACTTTGTAAACCGCGCCTCATACCCGCTACCGTCCGCATAGGGAAAATAGTCCATATTCCACGAATACGGATTGCGGTCGGCGGCTTTGAACGCTGCGGTGTCTTTCATATTTTGTATATCTTTTTCGGAGAATTTTTGTTTTTCGCTCATGCGGCAAAACCACCGTACTGCGCCGGTCATCATCGCTTTTCCGTAAAAATCGGTCGCCTGCATAAGCGTCGGCTTTTCCGGTATATGCAAATAGAACGCGGCAAACATAGCGCAGTTGACAAGATTCATCTTGAAACGGTCGCTCTTTTCAAATTCCGGCAGCTTTGCAATGATTTCCTTATATTTCGGTTTTGCCTTTTTTGTGATTTGAGCTGCGGCGGATTCTTTGAATCCGAGAACCGTCACCATATTCTTTTGAAATGACCATTTTAGAAGCCACCACATGCCCATCGGCATCCCTATGTATTTCATGCCCTCAACGCCTCCTTTTCAAGCGTTTCGTTTCACTGTTTCGATGAGCTGTTTCCACCCGTTCTTGCCCTCTTTCACGATAGGGAAGAGCGGATAGCAATGGAACATCCCCTCGCCGACAATCATCTCATGCGGGACGCCATACCGGTTCATCGCCGCATCGAAGGAAGGCGCTAAAGCGTACAGCACCTCATCCGTGCCGTAGAAAAAGGTGGTTTTCGGACATCCGGTATAATCTCCGTTTTGGAGAAAAATCATATAGTCCGGCACATCGTCGCTCCCATGCCGCATGACCTCCGCTGCCGTTCGGATATAGGAGGCTGAAACCAAAAAATCCTTTTCGTCCAGTTCATTGATGTGTTTCTCTTCCGCTTCCGTTACCGCGCAGGCGCCGGGGGACAGCGCAACAAGATAGCCGGGTTTGGGAAGCGTACTCCCTGTGGCATTCATATAGGCGATCATCCCAAGCGCCAGATTGCCGCCGGAGGAGCCTCCCAGAAGCGAGATGTTATCCGCATCATATTCCGTCAACATGGTCTGATAGGTTGCCAGAATCATCTCATATGCCTTGGTTAAAGGGTAGTCTGTGCAGAGCGGATAATAAGGGAAGTAAACGTCCAATCCTGTTTCCTTTGCAAAACGCAGAGCGCGCTTCACCATACCGGGCTGCGGCGCGCTGACCATCCCGCCGCCCGTGATGAAAAGGTTCGCGTTCTCTGCTTTTCCGCGATGCGTCATTTTCAGCACAGGAAAGCCACAGACATCAATCTGCATAATCTGCATCGTGGCATCTTTCAGCTTTGGAATTCCGACCTTGGCATTCTTTTCCTTCTTCAGCGCAATAATCTCATCCGCACTCATGGTTCCCCGATTTTTGAATCCGGTTGTTTTCAGAAACCATCGGATGATTTTATATTTGACCGACATGATTCTTACCTCGCCTGTTTCGCTTTCTTCATCATGATCAGCAAACCTATGAACATCCACAGATTGCCAATACTGATCCAGCCTGCGGTTATGGCGTTCCGAAGCGCAGTTTCCGGCGTGAATTTCAGCAGCATGGTGATCGCCATACCAACGGCAGGGCAGAAAATCCAACACCATTTCGGATATGGCGTATTTCCCTTAACAAACGCCCGAATGTGCGCAATATGCTGAATGATCCAAAATATAAAGAATACAAGCATTCCGGGAAGCAGAAAGTAAAGGCCGAATTTCAAGCATACGTTTAACGCGGTTTCCGGGCTGATCCGCACAAAATATTTATACACATAGACAGCGGCAAGGCAGGGTACATGCACCCCGCAGCCCGCGAATGCCAGCACGCCGAGAATGCCGCTGCGGTAGGTGTGGGCGAGCTTCTCGGAATACGGCGCAATCAGCCGATAAACACCGAAATAACACAGGGCTTCTAACGGGATGCCGACAAAGCCGCACATAGCGGACCAGAATATTCTCGCATCCGATAAGTTCGTATAGGCGGAAAGAAAGCCCTCCATACCCGATACCGAGGCGTCATGAACGCCCCAGCCAAGGAGCATATCTCCTGCAAGCACCATGCAGGCAGCGAAAATCCCGATGATAAACAGCTTTCGGATTCTCGACCGGTCCAATTTGCTTTCGATTCCAATATCGTTATATGTACGCATGTTTTCTGTCTCCTCTCGGAATTATGGTTAAAACATTATAGCAATCAGCCCGGTCAACACGCCGATGATCAGTGCAAACAGAGAGCCGGGGAACAGCATCCCTTTGACGTGAAACCATTTTTGCGCATAGGCTTCGTCCATATGCTCCGTTCCGGGAAGCCGGAACATCGGCAGACGCGCGAACAGCACCCAGTCAAGAAAGAACGTGTCATACGCGCCGACAAGCGCAAACATCAGCACAGCGTAAAGAAAGCCCTTCCAGAATCCTTTTGCACCGCACAGCCATGCACCGAACGCAAGTATCGCAACAAAAATCAAAACTCCAAGCGACTTGACGAGCACCGTCCGTTGGGACAGCGGCGCGGTTTCGACCCGCTCATGCGTCTTGAAATATTCCTCTTGAATCTCTTTGGGATAATTATGAACGCCCACGGCGGGATTTTTCTTTGCCGGCAGTATCACCATCAACGTGAACAGCCCAAGAAATACAATTGCCTCTATCAAAAAGATCATCCAGTTCATGGGAAAACCTCCTCGTCAAAAGATCAAAACGACCAGCCCCGCAACGATCGCCGCGCCTGCGATCCATATCAGTGTGAGAATGCCTCGTTTCTTCAGCACCTGCGGCCACGTCTGCACAAAGGGGATATCCTCCGCGCCGGGCAAGAGCCAAAATTTGCTGTGACCGACCCATAGCCTGTCGATCACGACGCCGTCGTACCAGTTCATGACCTCCAAAAACAGAAGCGCTTGCAGATAAGCTGTCTTAAAATCGCGAACGCCGTTCCAAAGCCCGATCATCAGCAACAGCGCCGCAAGCATAACAACATAGAACAAAATCATAAAGCGTGTTCTTTTGCGTTTTACGGTATTTGCGTCTGTAAGCCCGATTTCGATCGCCCGTTCTTGCACCGGCTTCGGGTAAAAGTACAGACCGTTAATCGCGCCGCCGCGAACAGCGAATTTCACCATTCCGGTAAAGAGCAGGCAGTATAAAATCAGTTGAATTACGATCATCTGACACACCTCATTTCCTCTTGTATCGCCGAAACAACAGCCCCGCAAACACGCCGCACAGGATGCCGCCTGTCAGCATGAGCCATACATAGAGCAGTTCGCCGGTTCCAATTGCAGCAGCGCATATCAACATGATTATCGCAATCACAGTTCCCGTCACGCCGCCCAGCGTCAGCGCGCCGAAGCCCCTGAGCAGACGAACGCGTGGCAGGATCCTGTCGAGCTTTTTGATGCGTTCACTGATGAGTTCCACGATTCCGACCGCCATAAGAAGCGCGGGGATGCTTGCCACGACCATGAGCGGCAACATAATCTGCGATTCCATGAATACGGGTCTTTTTACAAAGACAAGAATCACGCCGACAAAATACAGAATCCAGCCGACGTTCCCCGGTAGATCATAGGCGATCCACCGTGCGTCGGAGATATCGCTTTCATAGACCGTTTGTTTCTCTTTGTTTACGTTTTTGTCCAAAATAACCATCTCGCATGGGAGTACATCCTGTTTCGCATTCATCAAAAGGAAAAACAGGGACAGAAAATATTCATCGACATTGATGTTAGCTGAAGCTAACTACTATTATATACCGACCTTTTAAGATTTTCAAGTATCCATCTTGATTTGCGCCACATTTTTTCATCTTTTATTCTGTCGATCTATTTTTTCGGAAAAGCACTTGACAAAACCGGGATGTCATGTATAATAGTTAGCGTCTGCTAACTGCAAACAAAAAGAAATCCCGGAGGTATCCCATGAAACAATCAAAACGACTCTTGAGTATTCTGCTCGCAATTCTGATGCTGACGCTTTCCATGCCGGTGGCGTTTGCGGCGGACGCGTTATATCCGCAGGAAATGAACTTTTCCAACGGCGCAGACGTCATTGTGATCGGAGCAAACGGCGTTCTAAACAATTATTGGCTGAGCGGAAAAATCAACGGTTACACCCTCAGCGGTATTTTGGATCAGAACGGCGACGCGTGGACTGTTGCGCCGAGTGTTCAGACGGACGACGACCGCGCGGAGGTCTATCGCGTGGACACGTCATCCTCTTTACCCGGCGCGTTTATCGCAAGGGCGTTCTTCAGCAAGCCGCATGACGCAAAAGACTATACTGTAAATCTGATTGCCACCATCAACAGCGAGCATCCCGCGCACGCCGTCACGACGGCGACCAAGGCGGTAACGGTCTACGTGCCGCACACGATCACGATTGATCCGGACGGCGGCGACTACGACGGGGAAACGGAACTGACCCTTTACACTGCCGGAGCGGAAAGCGCGCACTACAAAGCAACAAGCGCCGCCCTTACAGCGCCGACCAAAGAGGGGCTTAAATTTGCCGGTTGGGAGCTTGAGGGCGAAGGCACCCTGAGCGATGACGGCACCGTCTTTACCGCCGGAAACGGAGACGCAACGTTAACGGCGCAGTGGGAAAGCAACCATGTGCATGATTACAGCGTGTTCATTCGTTTCGATTGGTCGGAGGATTACAGCAGCGCCAGCGCAATTCTGAAATGCTCGGCGGACGAAGCGACGATTGCAGAGCCGCTGGACGTGGAAGTTGAAGAAACGGAAGGCGATTGCGAAACCGCAACCGAGATCCTTTACAGCGTGCAGTACAGCAGCGATGACGATGATTACTATGAAACAAAACAGGTATTCATCCCGCCCACAGGGCATGATTACCAGTTTGAACAGGCTGAGTGGGCGGACGATTACAGCGGAGTAACGCTGACCTTCCGGTGTTCTGTTTGCAAAAACACAATGGAACAATTTCTGTCGGCGGATATTTCCGAAACGGATCCGGACTGCGAAACGGACGGCAGCATCGTTTACACTGTGCAATACAGTGAAGATAATTTTGATTTTGAGGACTCCAAAAAAGTCACAATTCCGGCAACCGGTCACAGCTTCACGAACTATACCTTCAATAACGACGCGACGCACGGCAAAAACGGCACAGAGACCGCAATCTGCGACCACGGCTGCGGAAAAAAAGACACAAGAGAAGCCGCCGGAACAGAGATCGCGCACGATTTTCAATTTGATCATTTTGAATGGTCGGAGGATTATTCCGAGGCAAAGGCTGTACTTATCTGCCCCGGTGACGGTGTAACGGAAACGGAAGATGTTGAAGTAAGCGTCGAAGAAAATGAAGCAACCTGTACAGAGGACACAGTAATTATTTATACAGCAGTCTATTCCTGCGACGACGATGACTTTGAAGAGAGCAAAAAGGTTGTACTCGAAGGCACTGCGCTGACGCACAGCTTCACGAATTACGTCTACAACAACGACGCAAAGTGCGGCGTAGACGGCACCGAAACGGCTGTCTGCGACCACAGCTGCGGAGAGACCGATACCAGAATCGCCGAAGACACTGCGCTGACGCACAGCTTCACAAATTACGTCTACAACAACGACGCAAAGTGCGGTGTTGACGGCACCGAAACGGCTGTCTGCGATCATGGCTGCGGCGAGACCAACACCCGGACCGCCGAAGGCACTGCACTGACGCACATCTTCTCCAATTACGTCTATAACAAGGACGCGAAGTGCGGCGTAGACGGTACTGAAACTGCCCTCTGTGATCATGGCTGCGGCGAGACCGATACCCGGACAGCCGAAGGCACCGCGCTAACGCACAGCTTCACCAATTACGTCTATAACAAGGACGCAAAGTGCGGCGTAAACGGCACCGAAACAGCAGTCTGCGACCACGGCTGCGGCGAAACCGACACCAGAACAGCCGAAGGCACCGCGCTTGAGCACAGAGACGGCAACAACGACGGCAGGTGCGATATGTGCGGTCAACAGATGAAAGGCAACGGTGTCTGCAAATATTGCGGCAAGCATCATACGGGCTTCTTTGGCTTCTTCATCCGTATTTTCCACAATATTGCGTATTTCTTCCGGACGTTATTCCGCAGATAAAGAACGACAATCATTATTCAGCAGCCACCCGGTACACATTACCGGGTGGGCTGCTTTTTGGTCCGCGCATAACATTTTGATTAAATAATCGGTAAAATTTCCGGCGTTTTTCATTTTGCTGGTACAAAAAAACTGATGAATTGATATATAAATTCTTTATCTGTACAGGATGACCTCATTCAAAAAGAATGGATGTTTCTTATATAAATACCAACTCTGCATTGACATTTTTTCTTGCGCGTTCAGAAATGGTGATCATCTGCTGTACCCAATGCATCTGATTCTTAACTTTCAGCGTTTCGGTCACCCCCTCTTGCTGCGCGATTTGCCTTACAAGTTGGGAATACATTTCTTCCGCACGTTCGTTCAGATCGGCAAGATAATCGTTCAACTTGCCGGAAAGGAACAAGTCGAGATACAACGATTTTTTATGTCGCTTGATGTAATTTAAGTGTCGCTGGTCTCGCCTGCCGGCTCGCAGTGCCGTCGCCGATTCCGCCGAGCATTTGACAAAATTCAGGGATTGTTACAACATCTGGATATCTGCGGAAACGCTGTTCCAGTTTTTTTCTTGCCATTTCAATTAATCTTCTTTCAGTTTTGAATTTTGTCAATGCACAGATGATCAATTCTGCTTTTACCTCTCGTTTATCGACCTCCGATGTGCCGAAAAACGTATTTTTTGAGCGACCGCCCGCGAAGGCAAGCGCCACAAACTCTTTTTTCGATTTTGCCCACAAACTTTTATGCAGCAACGGTTTCAGAGACGGGCATCGACCGCCCTCCAAATTTTTCAAAGACCACACATCGCCCGATTCGTTCAAAAACTCAAAATCCAGTGGTAGCGATACCGTGCGGGTTCGACCCACCGCTTCCGGCACCAGAAAACGACAAATTCCGGCAGGAATTTGTCGTTTTCAACGAAATTTGCCCTCCGGGCAAGTGAAATACGTCTCCGACGTGTGAAATGTGTTGCGCACATGAAATATTCGCTGCGCGAATGTGGGAAAAATTCATTTTACATTCGGCATAAGCCGAATATTTCACAATTTGCGTCTGCAAATTATTGCACATCGAGCGAAGCGAGATATTTCGTCATAAAAACTTCGTGCGTTCAGATACATACAGAAAAACAGGGGCATTATCGACATGCGGGGAAAGAAAATGCAGGCTTTGGAGGCAGATTTGCCGATTTTTTCGCATTTTTTGTATAAAAATGCGAAAAAATCGGCAAAAAAATTCTTGAAATATTGACATAAAACAATATACGGTGCTATAATTTTACAGAAATCTGCATGAAAGGTCATTGCCGGATATGTCTGTGAAAAAGGTGAGCGTTCTTGTCGTCGCAGCGGTTGTTTTTGGCGCAATTCTGTTGACAGGCGTTTGCCTTATCATGACGCACATTGATTATGCGGGTATTTTAAGTACAATATCGATCCCGGACAGTATGGATACGGCGGTGCTGCAAGTGATAGACGAAGATCCGTTCGCGGACGTCGGGCTTCCGCTTGGCGATACCATGTTTGTTGCGGGATATTATTTTGACGGTTTGCGGCTGTATATTAAACTAACGGGCGTGGATAAGCATGCAACATTTGCCGCGCGTGATTTCCGGCTTTGCTCCGGCGTCAATGAGTATGACGCGTGGACGTTCTTTGGGGAACGCATAGTCGGCAAGGTCTTGGGCGGCGGGCAGTCATACACGTTGCTTGTCTTTAACACATTAGAGGACGTGGATCTCAGAGATTGCAGGCTGCGGTATCATACGGATACTTGTACCGCAAGTTTTTCCATGCAAGCCGACACGGTTACGCATACCTATCCCGGCGTCACATCAGACGGGCTGACGCTCTCCGAAGTTAAATTCGCGCGCACCTGTACCATGATCCGGTGCAAAGCCGAGTTTTTGGATCACGCGACGGAGCTTCGGTTTTTACTGGACGGCACGAACTATCCGGTTTATGAGACCGGAGGCACAAACGGGCAGCATAATTATCTGATTCCCGTGCGCCTGACTGGCGAGGCGTTCGGTACGCTGATCGTTACGGACGACGCCATGCAAACCTATAACATACGTATGGTTTTTACCTGAAAATAAATGGAAACGGAGGCAATTGTTTTGCAAGATGTAAGCCAATATGCCGCAGAAATCTTTCTGAAATATGAAGGGAATTTAAGATGTTTCTGCCGTCAAAAGCTATATAAAACAGATTTTGTTGACGACTGTATGCAGGAGGCGTTTACCGTACTGCTGGAGGCGCTGCTGAAAGGCAAGCAGCTGGAAAATCCCGGTCACTGGCTCGCGCGCGTTGTAAGAAATATTGTTGTGGATTATAATAACGGCGTGGAGTTTTCAAGATCACATATCCTGTCGTACGATGCCGAGCACCTTGACAACCGCCCGGATATGGCGACTGAGTTTATATACGATCCGCATGTCAGCGAGAAACGGCAACAGCAGATCATAAATAAAATACTCAACGAGTTGCCGCCGAAAAAGCGGCTTCTTTTTACGCTGGTGCATGAGCATCATTATACGATCAAGGACGCGGCTGCACTGATGGAAATCTCGTATGACGCGGCACGGGCAATGGTGTACCGTATCAAGCTGGATATAACGAAGAAAGTGCAGCAGGAAATGGAGCCAGAGTTGTAAAACTTGAAAAAATTCGATTTTTTTGCAACTTTTTTTGTCACATTTTGTATTTTTCGAGACTATATATATGAGAGGTAAAGAAATGATTAGCACTGATGAATTCAAAAGAGTCTTAAACGACACTTCTCTTGATTTGTCAAGAAGCGAATTGGAACGTATTATTGATGATGAGTTGAAAAAGCCGGAAGGCGAGGCTGATTTCGAACTGATCGATTTGTGCTTCAGCATTCTGGACGACATGGAGTCTGCGACTCCCGAAAGGGCGGTGGTGCCGACGGAAAAGTCCGAGGAAGCTTCCGAGGAAAATGCCGGAAAAACTTCCAAGGAGACAACAATTAAAAAGCATCGTATTTCAAGGCTGTTGCTTGCGGCGGTGATCGCCGCGCTGCTGATTGTCGGCGCGATTACCGCTTCCGCGTATATCTTTGATTTTGATTTGTTCGGCGGCGCCGTGCGTGTCAATGAGGACGGGATCAAGATCGATTTTAACCGCGATAAGACGGACGACACGGACAAGGTTCCGTACGGCGCCGATCTTCCGGAGGCGCTGGCGGAACACGGTATTTCACCGGTCAAACTGCCGGAGGTTATGTTGTCAAATAAATGTGAAATTACAGATATTACCTACAAAGAATCTGAACTTTTTGATGGCGTAAATATTATGTATTTATTAAAAAAGCAGTCGGGTAATATTTATATTGAACAATATACAACCGATTATATTACACCGCATAATTTTTATGATACCTCTTCTGTATCTTCGACTATAGATGTTAACGGTATGATTGTTTATATATTGGACAATTTAAATGGCAGCTATACGATCGTGTATCAAGACGGTTTCACTCAATATACAATAGCAGTTCCTTTATCTCTTGAGCAAACCATTGCGTTTGCGGAAACCATAAAATAAAGGAGTTATTCATAAGTGAAGAGAATCCTATGTATTCTTCTTACTGTCTTAACCGTATCATCGATTTTAGTCACAGGCGCTTCTGCCGGGGAATTGCTCGATGAAGACGTGTCTCTTGCTGAAGCAGAAGAAGTAATCGAATCGGTGACCGGCATTTACGATATTGAAGCCGCATCAAGCTCATCGACATTAATTATTTCTTCATCGTTGGGCCTAGCAAAGACAAGCACAAAACTGGAAATTACTGCTTCGACATTGTGCGCCTCTGATGTTACAAAATGCGGGTTTACCTATATCAAGCTGCAAAGATTGATCAACGGTACTTGGGTCAACTATTCGGCATATTGTTATTCTGATTTGTACGATAACTCAAGTTATGATAATTTTTCTGTGTCTGCAACTGTTCCCCACGGTTATTATTACCGTGTGATTTGTGAACATTACGCAGAGAAGCCGTATCTTGTATTTTTGAAAACCACAGATACAAAATATAACGAAACTTCGTCGATTTATTTTTAATTCAATCCTTTGTTTTCAATCGCGCATAGATTGAAAACAGCATCGGGCAAAGGGGAGCCATAAACGGCTCCCTGCGTCTGCATACATATTTATTATAATACTGAAAAACAGCTGAATGAGGTTCGGCTTTGTTTGCTGTTCGCTTTTTCTGCTGTGACATAATGTGAGGTGTCTTTTTTGAATATCGCAATCCTTGATGTGACGCAGGATTTCAGCGCGCTGCTTGCGCAAAATCTGCGGGATTATTGTCTTGACCACGGACACGCCGCCCTGATCTATACCTATGCGGATAGTAAAATGCTGCAGCGGGAGCGCAGTCTGTTTGACCTTATTTTTATCGATGTGGACCATTTTGACATGGAGACCTGTAAGCTTTTGCATGAAAGCTATCTGCGCGCAAAGCTTATTTTAATGTCGGAGCATGACACGCATCTGGACGATGCGTTCGCGCTGGGGGCGTTTTGGTATTTGCCCAAACCGATGGATATGCAGCGTCTGTATATCGCCATGGACGCGGCAAGCGGCGACGCGCCGGACACGGTGTCGTTCTACGATCCGTCGCGGGAATGCACGGTCAACGTGCGGCTGCAGGATATTATGTTTATTGAGATCGAAAATCGGCATACGCGTCTGGTGACCGACGGAGACGCGTACAATGCGCGGGAAAAGATGGAGTTTTGGAAGCTGAATCTGCCCGACGCGACGTTTTTGTGTCCGCACAAGAGTTTTGTAGTAAATCGGGATTATTGTCAGCTGCATAAGCGCGATGAATTGACCCTTGTCGGCAAACGCAAAAAAGGCTCGGCGCAGGTATATAAAATTCCGGTTGCTTCAAAAAAGCAGCCGGAAGTCAAGAAATTATTCAAAAAATAAACCGCACAACCTTTTTAATTCGGAAAGTGTAAGGCGGAATGCGGAATTTCGGAACCGCTCCGCAGTTGGATTTTATAGATAAAACGGGCGAGCAATCCTGTAGTCCGTTGGGGCTTATGCGGATTTCCGGGAAAGAGCCCTCGCGGCATAGCCGCTTCGGTCGGAACTAAAAATATGCCACCGGCATATTTTTAGTTCCGACTGCCCGTTATGTGCAATTTTATATTCTATCCCTCAACGTTCGCCGTTATTGTTCTGCGAATTTTTTGTTCAGATCGCGCGCGCCCCTGTGGTTGTAGGGGTAAATGCGCAAAACGATATAGCCGAGCACCGCGCCCAACGTATTGCAGACGGTGTCGCCCATGGTGTCCATCAGTGCAAAGCGTTCCGGATCGCGGGCGGGGAACAGCGTTCTGTAGCCCTCATGCGCCAGCGCGGCGCTCCAATGCTGGCTGTCGCCAAGCGCGATTTGATCGTATGTAAATGCAAACAGTTCCCACGCAACGCCGAATACAAAGCAGAACGCAAACGACGCAAACAGCGCAATGGACAGATTGAGCTTGCACTTATCCCGCTTTTGAATGGCGCAAACAAATTCATAGCCTGCAAATACGCCGATAAACGCGCCAAGCGTGTGCAGGAAAGAATCCCACCACCACAGCGAATAGTACATATTTAAATATGCGCCGCAGAACGCCGTTGCAAAAACGAACGGCACAGATACATTTTGCACATACGCCGGAATCTGCCGGACATAGGATTTTTCCGGGAACATCATGAAAATCTCCCACAAAAACATCGCCACGGTATTGGCGCCCATCTGTAAAAGATTCTGGGCGAAGGGGATCGCGCTGCGGGTCGTGGGCAGCTTTGCCATCAGCGAGGGGAACAGCGGCAGGAAAATCCCGGCAATCATCAGGCACCGAAAAATCCACCACAATACAAGTTCCCACGGCTTTGTTTGGGAGAATATCCTTTTAAAATAGTTCTTCATAAGCGTCTCCTCAACATATTATCAATAATTATCCTCATTTTAGCACAAATTCGACAAAATGGCAACTATAAATTCTGATTTGCGGGGCGTTTACGCCCCGCAAACCAGAATTTAGATAGAAGGTAGGAGGGAAGAGGTAGGAGGTTCGGAAATCGCTTCGCGATTTGGATTTATAGAAAGATGGGCGCACAATCCTGTAGGGACGGCCATCGGCCGTCCGTTGATTTTGCGCATAACCCGGCGGACGCCCACTGGGCGTCCCTACAAGCGCGTGTACCCATTTGCGCAGCTAAATCAGAATTTAATGAATGATGAACAGTGAATGATGAATGATTGTGGAACCGCTTCGCGGTTGGATTTATAGCCGCAAAATGGGCACACGGGGCAGGCGGTGCATTTGCAGGAAGGGACACAGAGCATTGCGAAGCGTTCCAAGCGAGCAAGGCGACAATGTCCCTGACCGTCTCGCAGTGCGCCGTGCTACCCGTTTTCGCAAATTTGTAGGGATGGCCATTGGCCATCCGCCAGGTTACGCGCAAAATCGACGGATGCCCACTGGGCATCCCTACAGGATCGTGTGACGTTCTTCCTGCGATAAATCAGAATTCATCCCATCTTTTGTGTAATATTTTGTAACTTTCTATTGAGTAACGGCGTAAAATATGATATAATACAACCAATTGCATATCATAACGGGGAGAAAGACCCACCCTTTTTTGGGAGTATGCACAAAAATCGGCTGTTTATTTTTTGTAACAACCTGCAAAAACCGGAGGTATTACATGAATTACAAAATGACGAAAAAGCAAGCAAAGGAATTAATCGAGTCCAAGCTCTCGCATTTCTTCGGCGTATCCGTGGAAAATGCGAATTTTGAGCATTACTACAGAGCGGTTTCCATGATCGTCCGCGATATGATGGCTGCGGGCAGACGGGATTTTTCCGCCGCTGCGGACAAGGCGGGCGCAAAGCGCGTTTATTATCTTTCGATGGAATTTTTGATGGGGCGTTCTCTGAAGAATACCCTTTATAATTTGAATCTGACAAGTACCTTCGCTTCTGCGCTGAAGGATTACGGCATCAGTCTGGAGCGTCTGTACGACTGCGAGCCGGACGCCGGTCTGGGCAACGGCGGTCTGGGCAGACTTGCCGCCTGCTATTTGGACGCAATGGCGACACAGGGCGTACACGGCAGAGGCTATTCCATTCTTTATGAATACGGTATTTTCAAGCAGAAGATCGTGGACGGCTGGCAGACCGAGCTGCCCGACAATTGGCTGCCCGGCGGCGACGTTTGGCTGGTTGAAAAGCCCGAAAGCGCGGTCAACGTGCAGTTGGGCGGCTATGTGGACGAGAGCTGGGACGGCGATTATCACCATGTAGAGGTGCGCGGCGGCAATATCATCAAGGCGGTGCCTTATGATATGTTCGTTGCCGGTAAGGACGGCAAGGGTGTGAGCCTGCTGCGTCTTTGGTCGGCAAAAGCGCCCGGGCTGGACATGGCGAAATTCAACGAGGGCGACTATCTGCGCGCAGTGGAGGAGAACGCCATGGCGGAGGTCATCAGCAAGATCCTCTATCCCGCCGATAACCACCCCGAGGGCAAGAGCCTGCGCCTGAAGCAGCAATATTTCCTTGTTTCGGCGTCTATTCAGGATATTATCCGGCACCATTTGCATATGTTCGGCACGCTGGAGAACCTGCCGGAGAAGAACGCGATCCATATCAACGATACCCACCCCACCCTCTGCATTCCCGAGCTGATGCGCATTATGCTGGACGAATGCGGCTACGGCTGGGACGAGGCATGGAATCTTGTGACAAAGACCGTCGCTTACACCAACCACACCGTTATGAAAGAGGCGCTGGAGTGCTGGACGGAGGATCTTGTGCAGCGGCTCCTGCCCCGCATTTACCAGATCATCAAGGAGATCGACAACCGCTATCGCGCCTATGTGTGGAACTGCACGGGCGACGCGGATTATGTGGAGCGTACAGCGATCATCTCCCACGGCATCGTGAAGATGGCGAACCTTTGCGTTGCCGCCTGCCACAGCGTCAACGGCGTATCTGCGCTGCACAGCGATATTATTAAGGATACGATCTTTAACGATTATTACAGACTTACTCCCGATAAGTTCACCAACGTGACCAACGGTATCGCCCACCGGCGCTGGCTGTGCCAGTCCAATCCCGGGCTGTCCAAGCTGATTACCGACAGCATCGGTGAGGGCTTTGTATACAATGCCGCCGAGTTGAAAAATTTGGAGGGCTTTGCCGGCGACGCCGCGTTCCTTGCGGAATTGGAGCGCGTAAAGCTGGAGAACAAGGAGCGTACCGCCAAGTATATCAAGCGCGTATCCGGCGTAACGCTGGATCCGTCCTCCATCTTTGATATTCAGGTCAAGCGTCTGCATGAGTACAAGCGGCAGCAGATGAACGTTCTGCAGATCCTCGCCAAATATTTGGAGATCAAGAACAATCCCAACGGCAATTACGTTCCCCATACCTATATCTTCGGCGCGAAAGCGGCGTCCGGTTATTTTATGGCGAAGAAGATCATCAGCCTGATCTGCGCGATCTCTGATATGATCAACAGTGATCCCGTGGTCAGCCGGTATATGAAGGTCTATTTCTTTGAGGATTACTGTGTGACGGCTGCGGAGCTGCTGATCCCCTCGGCGGAGATCAGCGAGCAGATTTCCCTTGCGGGTACCGAGGCCAGCGGCACCAGCAATATGAAATTTATGATGAACGGCGCGGTGACGCTCGGTACCATGGACGGCGCGAATGTGGAGATCTTTGAATCCGTGGGCGCGGACAATATCATCATCTTCGGTATGAATACCGAGGAGGTGGACGCGCTCAAGCACGGCGGCTATTATCCCAGAGATTACTATGTCAACAATCCTGAATTGAAAGCGGTCATTGATTTTCTTGAACGAGGCGTCAACGGCAAAAAATTCCCCGAGATCACCGGCAGCCTGATAAACAGCGACCCGTATATGGCGTTGGCGGATTTCGCGGATTACCGCGCCGCGCAGAAAAAAGCGGAGACGCTGTATCTTGACCGCGATCGCTGGAACCGCATGTCGCTGATGAATATCGCCGGTTCCGGTATCTTTGCCGCTGATCGCTCGATCCGTGACTATGCGAACAACATCTGGCATACGGGTGTCGCGAAGAACAATCCGAAAATTAAGTTCTGATTTTAAATGGATAAAAAGTGAAATTTAGGAAGTGTTGCGTATGTCTATGAATTTTCTCAGAAAGCTGCCGATCCCCATGGAGATCAAAAAGGAATTCCCGCTGACGGAAAAGGCGGCGAAGATCAAAGCGCAGCGCGATTCGGAGATCGCGGACGTATTTTCCGGGAAGAGCGATAAGCTGGTGCTGGTCATCGGCCCTTGCAGCGCCGACCGTGAGGACGCAGTGCTGGATTATATCGAGCGGATTGCCAAGGTGCAGGAGGAAGTGAAGGATAAAATCGTCATTATCCCCCGTATCTATACCGGCAAGCCACGTACCACGGGCGAGGGCTATAAGGGCATGCTGCATCAGCCCGATCCCGATAAAAAGCCCGATATGCTGCAAGGGATCATTGCGATCCGTGCGCTGCACGCCAAGGCGATTGACGATTACGGCATGAGCTGCGCGGACGAAATGCTCTATGTGCAGAATTATCGTTATCTGGACGATCTGCTGGCGTATGTCGCTATCGGCGCCCGGTCGTCGGAAAATCAGGAGCATCGGCTGGTCTCCAGCGGCATTACCGTTCCCGTCGGCATGAAAAACCCCACCGGCGGCGATTTGGGCGTGATGATGAATTCTATCGTTGCGGCGCAAAGCTCCCATATGTTCATCTACAGAGGCTGGGAGGTCGAAACCACCGGCAACCCGCTGTGCCACGCGATCCTGCGCGGCAGCGTGGACAGGTACGGTACCGCGCATCAAAATTATCACTATGAGGATTTGCAGCAGCTTTCCGACATGTACGCCGCGAGGAATCTGCAAAACCCCGCTGTGATCGTGGACTGCAACCATTCCAATTCCAATAAACAGTATCTGGAGCAGGTGCGCATCTGCAATGAGGTGCTGCACGCAACCCGGCATTCGGGTGACATTAAAAAGCTGGTCAAGGGCTTTATGATCGAAAGTTACATAGAGGACGGCTGCCAAAAGATCGGCGGCGGTGTTTACGGCAAGTCGATCACCGACCCCTGTCTCGGCTGGGAGAAGTCCCGCGATCTGATTTATTCCATCGCAGAACAGATTTAACGAAAAAATCCCTCGCGTGTTTTGGATGAACGCGCGAGGGATTTTTAATGTGGGATTCGGAATGCGGAATTTCGGAAATCGTTTCGCGGTTGGATTTTATAGGGAAAATGGAAAAGGAAAAAGGGAAAAGGTTCGGAAATCGCTTTGCGATTTGGTTTTATAAAAAGGTGGGCATACCATCCTGTAGGAACGGCCATCGTCCGTCCGCCGGGTTATGCGCAAAATCAACGGATGCCCAATGGGCATCCCTACAAATTTGCGGTAACAGGTAGCACGGCGCACTGCGAGACGGTCAGGGACATTGTCGCATTGCTCGCTTGGAGCGCTTCGCAATGCTCTGTGTCCCTTCCTGCAAATGCACCGCCTGCCCCGTCCGCCGGACGCGGCGGCACATTTGCCATTTAATCATGCGGCAAACGGAAAATATTGGGAAAAGGCACGATTTAC
>JAFVBH010000080.1 GCA_017480115.1 Clostridia bacterium | reverse complement strand
AGGAACGGGCTCGAAACGTCGACCTCTACCGTTACAGTCTAGCGTTCTAACCAGCTGAACTACCGGGCCATAAGATGGTGGGAACAACAGGGCTCGAACCTGTGACCCCCTGCTTGTAAGGCAGGTGCTCTCCCAGCTGAGCTATGCTCCCTCGACTTGCCTTACGGCTTTCGTCTTGCGACTTGTTTATATTACTACATCGGGAACGATTTGTCAACACCTTTTTTTAATTTTTTTCAACTTTTTTAAGCAGTTAATCTATTTTGCTTTTTTGGAAATTTTATCGCAAAAACATCGCGTCACCGAAAGAAAAAAACCGGTACTGTGCTTTGATCGCCTCCTGATAGGCATGCAAAACGATCTCCCGGCTGCTGAAAGCGGAGACCAGCATCACCAGCGTGCTTTCCGGCAGATGGAAGTTGGTGATCAACCCGTCAATGCATTTAAACTTGTAGCCGGGATAGATAAAAATACCGGTATTTTCCGCTTTTGCCTCCAGCATACCGTCTGCGTTGGCTGCGGATTCCAGCGTACGACAGCTGGTCGTCCCCACGGCGATGATTCTCCCGCCGCTGCGTTTTGTTGCGTTAATGACCGCGGCAGCCTCGGGGGTCACGACATAATATTCCGAATGCATTTTGTGATCCTCGATCTTCTCCTCCTTGACCGGGCGGAACGTTCCCAGCCCCACATGCAGGGTCACACGGGCAAGCTTCACGCCTTTCTCCTGCACCTTTTGCAGCAGTTCGGGGGTAAAATGCAGCCCTGCGGTGGGCGCGGCGGCGGAACCGGTCTCATTGGCATAGACGGTCTGATAGCGGTTTTTATCTTTCAATTTGTGGGTGATATAGTGCGGCAAAGGCATTTCCCCGATTTTGTCCAGTACCTCATAAAAAACGCCGTCATAGCAGAATTTCACAAGCCGATTGCCGTTCTCCAACACGGTAAGCACCTCGGCGGTCATCAAACCGTCGCCAAAAACAAATTTCGTCCCCTCCTTCGCCCGCTTACCGGGCCCGCAGAGGCATTCCCATATGTCGCCGCCCTTGGCGGATAACAGCAGAAATTCCACCTTTGCGCCGGTTTCCTCTTTAATACCGTACAGACGGGCGGGCATAACCTTGGTGTCGTTGACCACGAGACAGTCCGTAGGGCGCAGTTCATCAATAATATCATAAAAATGTTGGTGCTGCAGCGCTCCTGTTTTTCTGTCCACGATCATCAGGCGGGACGCGTCGCGGGGTTCAATGGGGTCCTGCGCGATCAGCGTTTCAGGCAGATCGTACCAAAAATCCGACTTATTCATATTTATCACCGTAAATTTCAAAAATTATTTGACTTTAAATATATTTAGTGGTATCATATTTTTAATATGCGTATAAAAGTACAGAGGTACTTTCAGATTAACATTATACTATCAAAATTGATTAAAAACAAGAGGTTTTTAGATATACGGAGGTATTGTTTTATGGAGAAATACAATGTGGGTGTGATCGGCGCCACGGGCATGGTAGGGCAGAGATTCCTGACGATCCTTGAAAATCACCCGTGGTTTGACGTCAAAGTGCTTGCCGCGTCAGGCCGTTCCGCAGGAAAACCTTACGCGGAGGCTGTCGGCGACCGCTGGGCGATGAAAACGCCCATGCCCGAGAAATTCAAGGACATCATTGTTAAGGACGCCGAGACCGACGTGGACGAGATCGCAAAAGAAGTCGACTTCGTATTCTGCGCCGTCAACCTTTCCAAAGACGAAACCAAGGCGTTGGAGCAGAAGTATGCACTGGCGGAATGCCCGGTCATGTCCAACAACAGCGCAAACCGCTTTACGGACGACGTGCCTATGATCATTCCCGAAATCAACGCGGATCACGCCAAGGTCATCGAGGCGCAGCGAAAGCGGTTGGGCACGAAGCGCGGCTTTATCTCCGTAAAATCCAACTGCTCCCTGCAAAGCTATGTTCCCGCGCTTTACCCGCTCGACAAAGCCTTCGGCGTTAAGGACGTGCTTGTCTGCACCTATCAGGCGATTTCCGGCGCAGGCAAGACCTTTGAGCGGTGGCCCGAAATGATCGATAACGTCAACCCCTATATCGGCGGTGAGGAAGAAAAGAGCGAGAAGGAGCCCCTCAAAATTTGGGGCGAGGTCAAGGACGGCAAGATCGTACCTGCCGCACGGCCCAACTTTACCGCGCAGTGCCTGCGTGTGCCCGTAACTGACGGGCATATGGCGGCAGTCTTTGTCCGCTTTGAAAACAAACCCACCAAGGAGCAGGTGCTTGCATGCTGGAAAAATTTCAGCGGCAGACCGCAGGCGCTCGACCTGCCCATGGCGCCCAAACAGTTCATCAACTATTACGAAGAAAACGATATGCCTCAGACAAAGCTCTGCCGCGACCTTGATAAAGGCATGGCGATCCATACCGGCAGACTGCGCGAGGATACCCAGTATGACTACAAGTTTGTTTGCCTTTCCCACAACACCCTGCGCGGTGCGGCAGGCGGCGCCGTTCTGATGGCGGAGCTGCTCTGTGCGGAGGGCTATATTGACCACAAGGAGTAATCAATTATGAAAAAGCCTATATTTGTCGGCGCGGCAGTCGCCATTATCACCCCCTTTACCGAGGAAAATAAAATCAATTACCCCAAGCTCAAGGAGCTGATCGATTATCAGATCGACAACGGCACCGACGCGGTCGTGATCTGCGGCACCTCCGGCGAAAGCCCGTGCATGCCCCATGAGGAGCATAGCGAGGCGATCAAGTTTGCGGTGGACGTCGTAGGCGGCAGAGTGCCCGTCATCGCGGGTACCGGCAGCAACGATACCGCTTACGCCATCAAGCTGTCCAACGAAGCGGAAAAATACGGCGTTGACGGTCTTTTGATGGTCACCCCCTATTACAATAAAACCTCGCAGGCAGGGCTTGTAAAGCATTACACAACGGTTGCCGACAACGTCAGCACGCCGATCATTCTGTACAATGTCCCCAGCCGCACCGGCGTCACCATTCAACCGGCTACATATCAGGCGCTGTCGGAGCATCCGATGATCAACGCCACCAAGGAAGCCAGCGGCAACATTTCGCTGGTGGCAGAGACTGCGGCGCTTTGCGGCGACGCGCTGAATATCTACTCCGGCAACGACGATCAGATCCTCGCGATCACCGCGCTGGGCGGCAAAGGCGTTATTTCCGTGCTGTCGCACGTCGCGCCCAAGGCGACCCACGATATGGTCATGGAATATCTGAACGGCAATATCGAAAAGGCAAGACAGCTTCAATTGGAATATTTCGATCTGTGCAAAGATCTGTTCATCGACGTCAACCCCATTCCCGTCAAGGCGGCGCTGAATATGATGGGTTGGAACGTGGGCGAATGCCGTTTGCCGCTGACGAACCTGAGCGATCAGGCGGCAGCGCAGCTGCGCGCCACACTCGCAAAACACAATCTTGTTTAAACAGAACAGTTTCAGCCTGCCCGTCGGGCAGGCTGTTTTTGAAAGGAAGTATGATGTATGCTGAAAGTGATATTAAGCGGTATTCACGGGCGCATGGGTAATGCCATTGTCAATATTGCCGCAGAACGAGCCGATTTGCAAATCGCGGCAGGCGTTGATCTGGTCGACGCGCCGCGCGCCGACGGAATTCCCGTATTCGCCTCCTTTGCCGAATTGGCGGTGTCCGGGGACGTCATTATAGATTTTTCCAACCCCTCAGGGCTTGCGGCAATGCTGGATTACGCGGTAAGGACCAATACCCCCGTTGTACTGGCCACCACCGGCTACAGCCCGGAGCAAGAAACCATGATCGCTGCCGCAGCGCAGACGGTTGCGGTTTTCAGAAGCGCGAATATGTCCATCGGCGTTAACGTATTGTCGCAGCTTGCTGAGACTGCGGCAAGGCTGCTGGGCAACGATTTTGACGTCGAGATTGTCGAAGCGCACCACAACCGCAAGCTGGACGCGCCCAGCGGCACCGCAAAATCCCTTGCAAAAGCCGTAGAGCGCGGGCTGGATTTCACGCCCGAATACGTCTATGAACGCGAGAGCCGCCGGCAGCAGCGCGATCACAAGGAGATCGGCATGCATGCGATCCGCGGCGGCACGATCGTCGGCGAACACGAGATCATTTTTGCGGGACGCGACGAGATCATTACGATCAGTCACTCCGCTCGCTCTCGCGATATTTTTGCCGTGGGCGCGCTGAACGCGGCGGCATTTCTTGCGGATAAAGAAAGCGGTATGTATTCCATGGCAGATATGTTGAAGTGAGGTGCTTATAATGACGAGCAGAGCGGATGCGATTCAAATTTTACGCGAATATAACAAGGAACGGTTCCATATCCTGCACGGGCTGACGGTCGGCGGTGTGCTGCGCTGGTATGCAGAGCAATTGGGCTACGGCGACGAGGCGGAGCATTGGGAGGTCGTAGGCATTCTCCACGACGTTGACTTTGAGTTATATCCCGATCAGCACTGCATCAAAGCGCCGGAGCTGCTGCGCGCGCACGGCGTATCGGAGGACGTCATTTACAGCGTTTGTTCCCACGGGTGGAAGCTGACTGTAGACATTGAACCGAAGCACGAGATGGAAAAGGTCCTCTATGCGGCGGACGAGCTGACAGGACTGATCGGTGCGGCGGCAAGGATGCGCCCGTCAAAAAGCGTATCGGACATGGAGGTTAAAAGCCTCAAAAAGAAGTTTAAAGACAAAAAGTTTGCCGCGGGCTGCTCCCGGGACGTGATTTTGGACGGCGCGGCAAACCTCGGTTGGGAGCCGGATAAGCTCTTTGCCGACACTATAGACGCCATGCGTTCCTGCGAGGACAGTATTAACCGGGAAATTGCGGAAATGTTCGGTGAATAATCGAAAAACTGCTTTATCGGCAAGCTACCGATAAAGCAGTTTTGATCTCAGGTCGGCGATATTCTCACGCGTTACGATATTCGGCGATCATTTCCATCATGAGCTGTACGCGGTTTGTAGTAATATTATCCGGCGCCGACATCAAAAAATCCCGCATGACGGCGGGGTCGTCGATTGTCCAAACCGACATACCGATATTGTTTTCCCGCGCGGCGTCGGCAACAAGCGCGGTGAGCGCGTAATGCCAATTGATACCGCAACATGCGTACGCATGCACGGCATGCAAAACCTCCAGCAGATACGGCAGCTTTTGCGCATCGGACAGCGGATCGATGACCGCCCAAATGCCGGGGCGCAGCACGTCGATATTGGCATACCACCGCACGAAAGGCAGAACACACTTCCCTTTTACAAATAGTTCCCGATTCACACTGCCGGTGTAAATCAGTTGCCGCTCCACCCCGCAGGCAACTGCCAAGTCATATACCGGCACATCGAGCCCGTCCTGTTTTAAATCACAGTTCATCAGCTTACCCGGAAAAAGCTTCAGCATTTCAAAAGCCTGCCGCAGAGACACCGGCGCGGCAAAATCATCGTCATGGGAGAGCACCAGCGTTTTACCGTCCGTACGCACATCAACCTCGATCGCGTCTGCCTTTGACGCAAACGCGTATTGTAAAAACTCAACGGAATTGGGCGGCGTGCCGTCGCACCCCGCATGCGCAGTAATTATCATTTGATCACCTATGAAAATGGGGGACAGACTTGCGTCTGTCCCCCATATGATTGTCTGAATTAAAGCTCAGCAAAATACTTGATGGTTCTGACCATCTGGCTGGTGTAGGAGTTCTCATTGTCGTACCAGGAAACAACCTGAACCTCATACAGACCGTCGCCGAGATCGCAAACCATGGTCTGGGTTGCGTCAAACAGGGAGCCGTAACGCATACCGATAACATCGGAGGAAACGATGGGATCCTCGTTATAACCAAAGGACTCGGAAGCAGCCGCCTTCATTGCAGCGTTGATGCCCTCAGCGGTCACATTCTCGCCCTTGACAACAGCGGTCAGGATCGTGGTGGAGCCTGTCGGCACGGGAACACGCTGTGCGGAACCGATCAGCTTGCCGTTCAGCTCGGGGATAACAAGACCGATTGCCTTTGCGGCGCCGGTGCTGTTGGGAACGATGTTGGCAGCGCCTGCGCGGGCTCTTCTCATGTCGCCCTTTCTGTGGGGGCCGTCAAGGATCATCTGATCGCCGGTGTAAGCGTGAATGGTGCTCATGATACCGCTCTGTACGGGCGCGTAATCATTCAGCGCCTTCGCCATGGGAGCAAGGCAGTTGGTGGTGCAGGAGGCTGCGGAGATGATCTGATCGTCGGCAGTCAGGGTCTTTTCGTTTACGCTGAAAACAATGGTCTTCAGATCCTTGCCTGCGGGCGCGGAAATAACGACCTTCTTTGCGCCTGCGTCGATATGCGCCTGGGACTTCTCCTTGGAGCAGTAGAAGCCTGTGCACTCGAGAACAACGTCAACGCCGATCTCGCCCCAAGGCAGATCCTTTGCGTCCTTCTCAGCATAGATCTTAAGCGTCTTGCCGTCAACAGTGATGGTGCCTGCTTCGTCATCAGCGGAAACCGTGTGAAGGCCCTCGCCGATTCTGCCGCAGTAACCGCCCTGCGCGGTATCATACTTCAGCAGGTTCGCAAGCATGGAAGGCTTGGTAAGATCGTTGATCGCAACGACGTCGTAGCCCTCTGCGCCGAACATCTGACGGAACGCAAGACGGCCGATTCTGCCGAAGCCGTTAATCGCAACTTTAACTGACATTTGAATTCCTCCAATGAGTTTATTTGTATTTTGATACGATGATATTTTAACCATTTTTCGCCTTTTTTGCAAGCCTTTTTCGATAAAAATAAACCGAAACAGGCGTTTTTGGTTATATATACAAAAAACACAAAATTACACTCGCTTAATTGTCATTAATTCCACAGCCGCTTGTTGACCGATTTCCCTGCCGTTATACACAAACCGGCTTGCCGGCGCAGCGGGAACACCGTTAAACGCAGTCAGCGCAAAAGCAAAGTCCAGCGGTGATATTCCCTCCGGCACGGCGATGCACGTATCGACGACGCCAAGCCCGATCCAGTCATTTTGCTCTCCATAGGCGGCAATCACCGGAGGATGTGAAATCCGCTGATTCAAGCCCGGTTCGGCAACGATCACCGCATCACAAGCATCCACACCCGCGACGTCATTATTTAAAAGCAGTGCGGCGCCTGTTGTATGATAAATCTCCTCCAACAGCGGCGCGTAAATATCCTGCCGCAGGCTGACGACGGATAGCTTAGCGGCAACCGGCAAGAAGCAGTGCAGATATCGCGCAAACCTGCCGAAGGGGTCGACAATGCCGATATACCCCGCCCTGCCGAACGCGGCGGATACCAGCCGCGCGGCGGACAGCGACAGAATCTCCCGCAAATACGCCGTTTTACCGCCCATAGTGCGCCTGATCTGCGGTGGCGCAGAAATCCCCTGCGGTAGCAATATCCGTCCGCCAAAGCGTTCTGAGAGCATGCTTTGCGCGTCGCTTTCTTCGGCTATATATTTTTTATTCGTTATAATTTTATAAACCGGCTTTCGGTTGACAACGGCGTACAGCTCGGTCATAAAGCTTTTTTTTCGCGTCAACCGCTGCGGCGTCAGTTCAACAAACGCAAACATAATAAAGCTCCACCGCACAAATATATGCGGTGGAGCTTTAAAAAAGTATTATCAAAGATAATTTCTCGGATTTCGCCTTGCGCCGTTGACGTGTACCTCGAAGTGCACATGCGCGCCGAAGGAATAACCGGTATTACCGACGATGCCGATCGCCTCGCCCTGCGAGACCCGCTGCCCGACGGAAACATAGATATTATTACAGTGGGCATACAGCGTTGACAAGCCATTGCCGTGGTCGATCACGATATAGTTACCGTAGCTCCAGTGGCATGTGGCGGTGGTGACAACGCCGTCGGCGACCGCGACGATTTCTTTATTCAACTGGCTGGCGCCGTTACAGGTAATATCCAGACCGCCGTGCCCGTTCTGCCCGTATTCGGTGGTGGTGTACACGCCGCTGTACTGCAAGGGCCAAACAAAGCCCGCGCCGGAAATCTCGCCGGTGCCGTAGGAGATGGAGCCCTGCTGCGACTGGCGGCGCAGTAAATCCTCGATCTCATCGGCGGCTTCCGCCATCTGTTTTTGATAGGAATTGACCAACGCTTTATAGGAATCGCTCTGCGCGTCCAGTTCATTGATAACGGCCTGCACCTCCGACCATTTATCCCGGATCGCCTGTTGCGCGCCGGCGACGACCGCTTTATTTTCCTCAATTTCCGCCTGATTGGCTTCCAGATCGGATTTCGCTTCCTCCAGCGCGACGCGGGACTCCTCCACTTTCAGCTTATCCGCCTCCAACGCGTCCTGCAAGGCGCGCAGATCGCGAATATCCGCTTCGATGGATTTGATCAACGCATCGTCATGCTTTGCCATGCTGTTCATCAGTTCCAGACTGGCGAGATACGTGGCAAAATCATCGGAGGACAGCAGCAATTCCAGCTCGGATACACGTCCGTTGACATAAATGCTGCGCAACCGCTCTTTCAAGCGGTCATAGGTCGCAGTGATGCGGTCATTACATTCCGCAACCTTATTTTCCGCCTCGGCGACCTGTTTTTCCAGCGAGGCGATGATATTATTTTTCTCCTCAATATCCACCAGCAACGCATCGATCTTCACCTGTAAGGCGTCGATACTCTGATCGAGGACGTCGATTTGGGTTTGCAGATCCGCGATCTGCCCGCTCAACTCGTCGGCATATTCCTGTCGACTGTTAATATCGGACTTGATCGCCGCCATTTTCTCCTCTGCTGCTTCAATCTGCGATTGCAATTCTTTATTTTTCTCCCGCAGCGCCGCGATCTGCTCATCAGTGCTGGCGCCTGTTACGGGGAAAGCCACGGAGGTAAACAGCAGCGCCGCGGCAACGATTGCACTGAATACGGAAAAGAGCCGTTTCTTACTCTTCAACACTGACAACACTCCCCTGTTCCTTGAGATACTTGCCCATGGAGATCACGCTGCCGAACATACCGGTAAACACGCCGATACATGCAAAGGCGAGGAACAACCAAAGCGCATAATCACTGAAGGGCACGATGGTACTGTTGAAAATCACAAACACGCTGGAGAAAGACACGCCCGCCAGCAGGTACAGCAGGTACAGCACCCCTTCCGCCACAATGGCGGAGATAAAACCGAGGACGATGCCCTCGATGACAAACGGCCAGCGGATAAAGTTATTCGTCGCGCCCACCGCTTTCATAATGCTGATCTCCAACTTTCTGGAGAACATGGTGATACGGACGGTATTGGCGATAATAAACACCGCCACGACGAACAGCAGCACGATCATGCCGACGCAGGCGTAGGTGACCGCGTCCCTGATCTTCGTCAGCCGATTGGCGAGATCACTGTTTTCACGGACAGATTCAATATGTTCCAGCGAGCGGATATTCGCCACTGTCGTTTTAAACTGGGACAGATCGTCCACCGTCACGCGGTATGCGTCAGGCAGGAAAGAGGAATCCATATCCTGCATAACCTGCGCGTCATCGCCGAGATTGGCAAGGATCGCTTGAAAGCCCTCCTCCTTGGGGACGAACTCACAGCCGGAGATATTCTCCATGGTACTGAGCCGGGTGCCCAGCATCTGCACATCTGCCTGCGCAGCGTCGTCCGCAACATAAACCATAACGATATTCTGCGTCTCGACGCTGTCCAGCACGGCGTTAATATTGAAGAAAATCAATGCCGCCACGCCGATGATCGTCAGGCAGGACATCAGTACCGTCACCGAGGCGACGGACATCAGCCGGTTGACGAGGACGGTACGGAAGCCCTCTTTTGTAAGGTAACGTAAGCTCGAGGATTTCATTCTTCATCGCCTCCGTTCGTTTTCTCCGCACCAAACGTGAAGCCGCCGGAACGAATCACATCGGTTTTTGTATCGTCCGCCGCGGGCGTCTGCGCGGCAGGTTCCTCTGGGAAAATATCGTTATAAGCCTCACCGATATTGATACCGGAGGTAAACATCGGGTCGCTGAACCGCTCCTTGCCGGTGGGAATCTCTCCAACGTCCAATTCCGTCAGATGCTCCTCCGCCAACAACTCCTCGTCGGTGCCGTAAGTACGCAAAAAATGCTCTACGTCCGCACTCTCACCAGGAACGTCATAGTAATTGCTTTGCAGCTCCGGTCTGGGCGCTGCTTTCTCGGCAGGCTCCAGCGGCCGGTCGCCTTTCGCGGTATCGGACACCACGCTGCCGGAGCGGATCGTAATGATCCGTTTGCCGGGGAACTGTTTGACAAGCGCATGCTCATGCGTGACCATAATAACCGTTGTCCCGTTCGCGTTGATATGATTGAGCAGATCCACGATCTCGTAGGACATCTCCGGGTCGATATTCCCCGTCGGTTCGTCGGCGATGATAATATCCGCGTCGTTTGCCAGCGCGCGCGCCAGCGCCACACGCTGCTGTTCGCCGCCGGAAAGCTGGTTGGGCAGCGCCTTTGCCTTGGAAGACAGCCCCACGAGGCTCAGCACATACGCCACGCGTTTGCTGATCTCCTTCTCCTTTGCGCCGATCACGCGCATGGCAAACGCCACGTTATCGTAAACGCGCATATTGGGGATCAGCCGGAAATCCTGAAACACGATTCCCAGTGTCCTTCTGAAATAGGGAATTTTGCGTTTCGGAATGGTATTTAAATTATACCCGTTGATGATGACCTCACCGGCGGAGGGTACTTCTTCCCGCATCATCAGCTTTAAGAAAGTACTCTTGCCGGCGCCGGATGCGCCCAGCACAAAAACGAACTCGCCGTCCTGAATATCAATACTGACGTTCTGCAGCGCCTTGGTGCCGTTTTTGTAGGTCTTGGAAACATTCTTAAATTGAATCATGATAAACTCCGAATCCGACGGAAATCATCAGAACTTTGCAGGGCTGGAATCAAGATACTTCTTGACCATAAGCGCGACTTTGAAAACGATCGCGTCATCAAACTCGCGAAGATCGAGTCCTGTAAGCTTTCTGATTTTTTCAAGTCTGTAAACAAGTGTATTTCTGTGTACGAAGAGCTTTCTCGAGGTCTCGGAAACATTGAGGTTATTCTCGAAGAACTTCTGAATGGTGAACAGCGTCTCGCCGTCCAGAGAGTCGATGGAACCGCGTCTGAAAATCTCCTTGAGGAACATTTCACAAAGGGTGGTGGGCAGCTGATAGATCAATCTGGCAATACCCAGATTGTCATAGTTCACAATGGTCTTTTCCGTGTCGAACACCTTGCCGACCTCCAGGGCGACCTGCGCCTCCTTAAAGGAGCGGGCAAGGTCCTTAATGCCGGTGGCGACGGTGCCGATGCCCACCAGCACCTTGGCATACAGATCGGTGCCAAGAGAATCCACCACGGAACGGGCGAGCTTGTCAAGGTCCTTGGTGTCCACATTCGCGCGAACTTCCTTGACGATGGCAATGTCATGCTCGTTGATATTGATGATAAAATCCCGATTCTTCTCGGGGAAGATCTCCTGAACAAGGTCGTAGACCATGACGTCGGTCTTTTCGGTCATACGGAGCAGCAGAACAACGCGGGTCGCGGAATCGTTGAAATGCAGTTCCTTCGCCTTCAGATAAACGTCACCGGGCAGAATATTGTCCAAAAGCACATTCTTAATAAAATTGCGTTTATCATATTTCTCATCATAGTACTGCTTAACGTTGGCCAGCGCAATGGCAAGCACAGCGGCAAAATTTCCCGCCTCGGGCTCGCTGTTCTCAACAAATACGGCGTACTCGGGATGTACCGGAGAGCCAAAGGAATGGAACACACAGTCGCCGATCACGACGGGTGCGCTGACGGCAAACGCCTCTGCAAGGGAATAGGGCATGACTTCGCCGATCCTGCCAAGCTCACTGCAGGAAATCACGGTGCCGGTCTCATCAACGACGCCGATACGGCAGTGAATGGCATCTTTCATCTGGTGAATGATGCTCTGATAAAGTCTGTTGGACATAAATGGACCCCCTGTATTATTGTAAATTGGGATTTTCACATACGGCAAAGTTCCTCCGCATATACGGTAGCGCCAAAAGCTTGAAAAAAGATTGAAAACTCCGGCAGGTTATGAAACTTTTACAGCCAAAACGGATATTATTTATGCATTATTACTATTGCCGTCCTCTTATTCTACACAATTTACAACATTTTTTCAAGCATATTGCAGAAAAAAGAGAGAAAAAACAAATATGATAGACATTTTTCGCATTAATGTTGCTTTTTGTTGTGTGTTTTGCACAAGTTTTCAGAAATCATACAAGGCAGTTTAACCAAAACCGCTTGTCGTTAAATTGAACAAAAAGTTTCTTCTGCCGGCGAAACACCGCCGGGCATAACAAACAGCCGTCAGGCATATAAATTCCAAGGGAAGTGATGGAATGCAAAAAAGACTGATCTGCGGCATGCTGGCGCTGCTGTGTCTTACGCTGGCAGGCTGCGGAAAATACCGAAAGCGGGACGTCTTTGCCATGCTCAGAGATTTTGAGCATTTAGGGAAATATGAAGTTGACCGAACGACCATGCTGCTGCGTGACGACACATACTACGCTTTTCCGTTAACGGAAAGCGGCGTCGCATATTTGCTTACCGTCAGCACAGACAGCTATCAGATCCCCCGCAAGCTGGAACTTATATTCACCGCTGACAGTCATATAACAACAGAGGAAGCCGCTGCTGCACAGACGGCCGCCATTGCCGCCTTCACAGGGCTTCCTTTGAATATTTGCGCCGATATTGTGAAACAATTGGGAACTGACCGCGCGGAGGCGTATTTCACGTCCGGCGATCAAAGCTGCGATGCCGAGGGGTACCGGTTCGCATACACCTCTACCCCGCTATTTACCGCGATATGCTGTACGCCGGAGACTGCGACGGAATAAAAATCAATTCACAGCGAGATAGGAAATTTGCGGCGTATCGCGAAATTCGGTAAAAACAATGCGAATATCCGCAGACTCACTGGTACGCAGCGGACAGATCTGCCGGTTCCCTACGGTCGCGCCGAGATAGGCAGGGCGCAGTTTTCCTTTCCTGTCCTTGATATATACTTCAAACGCTTCGATGCGCTGCCCGTTGCGGATATTTTCACAGATCGTCAGCTTGTCGAACAGCTCGGGCTTTTCAAAATGCAGATCGATATAGGGGCGTTTCTCCTCTGCAGACGGCATCCAAAAGCCATCGCCGGTATGCAACACATTCTGAATGCCGTAAACCTCGCTCAGCTCGCTTGACGGCGTGACAGCACCGCTTTCCGTCAATAGATTATAGCCGAAATGCAGATGCAGATCCTTTGCGAAATTTTTCAGGATCGATGTATCCACCTCGTGAAATTTTCCCTGTCTGTCGGGACAGATCCCCAGCATGAAATTGGCGTTATGCCCCACCGATTCCAGATACAGCTTCCACAGCTTATCCTTGGTTTTGGCGCTGTAGCTGTCGTCCTTTTTCCAAAACCAGCCATCGCGCATCGGCACGCTGACCTCCAGCGGATACCACATAAAATCCGAATCCTGCCGGATGACCCGCCGACTGCCCAAATCAGGCGATTGCAGCTCCAGCTTTTTATCGCCGTTATACAGGCGCGCGGGCACAACGCTCCATTCGCTTTTGCGGGCGACAAATTTATTTCCGCCGTTCCATCGCACATCGGGTCCCAGCCCGGCGATCACACAATCCGGCTGCAGGGAACGAATCAGCGTATAATACCGAATAAGATCAAAATCCTGCATCGTCCCGTTTACGCCGGCGCCGACGCGAGGGTCCAGCCAGATCTCAAAAATATCGCCGTATTTTGTCAAAAGCTCCGTCAGAAGTCCGCAAAAGAAATCATCGTATGGTTTGCCGGTACCGTAGGTCGGCGCGTGCTTGTCCCACGGCGCGACATACAGCCCGAAGCCCAATCCGGCTTTGCGGCAGGAGGCGGCGAGATCGGCGACAATATCCCCCTTGCCGTCCCGCCAATTTGCGCAACTTTTCAAAGAATAATCCGTCATCTCCGTCTGCCACAGGCAGAAACCGTCATAATGCTTGGCGGTCAGCACGAGGGCGGACATGCCCGCCTGCTTGGCAAACGCCGCCCAGACGTCGGTATCCAGCTGCTCGGGCCAAAAAGTATCCGGCGGCGTGTAGCCGTTGCCCCATTCCGCGCCGGTCATGGTATTCATGCCGTAGGCGATCATACCGTAATAGCCGTATCGCTGCCATTTCAGCTGCCGCGCAGAGGGCAAAGTTTCCAATGTTTTTTTATAGGAATCACTTTTCATAAAATCTCCCTTTTCAACTTCCGATTTATCGGCGTTGCCGATAAATCGGAAGTTAGGTAAAAGGTAGGAGGGAAGAGGGAGGAGGTTCGGAAATCGCTTCGCGATTTGATTTTATAGAATTGACGGTAACGGGTAGCACGGCGCACCGCGCCGTTTAATCATGCGGCAAACGGAAAATATGCAGAAAAAGGCACATATTTCCCTTTGCCGTATGATTTTCTAATAAATGCCCGCAGGGCTTAACCATATTTTAAAGCCGAAAAAAGCATGCGGGGCTTCCCATCTTTCTATACGGTGGGCGCTGACGCGCCTCATTATAAAAATTCCGCAACGAGGGAAATAATATTCTCTCAAAAAGTTACTCTGTCGTTGCGAAATTTAAACGGCAAATGTGCCGCCGCGGACGGGGCAGGCGGTGCATTTGCAGAAAGGGACACAGAGCATTGCGAAGCGCTCCAAGCGAGCAAGGCGACAATGTCCCTGACCGTCTCGCCTTGCGCCGTGTTACCCGTTACCGCCAATCTGTAGGGATGCCCATTGGGCATCCGTTAATTTTGCGCGTAACCCGACGGACGGCCAATGGCCGTCCCTGCAAGTGGGTGTGCACGTTTTTCGTCTATAAATACAAACCGCGAAGCGGCTTCCGAACCTCCTGCCTCTTCCCTCCTACCTTCTCCGCACCTTCTGATTTGCGGGGCGTAAACGCCCCGATAAATCAGAATTTACTATAATCACGAAAATAAGTCAATAAAAACTCTTTACTCGGCGGGGAAAATGTGCTACAATGTGCGATATTTCATCAAAGGGGTGGCTGTCCCATGCAATATAAATACGAATTACACTGTCACACGCAGGAAGTCAGCATGTGCGGCAGAGTGCCCGCAGCCGAAGCGGTGCGCATGTATCGTGAGCAGGGATATAGCGGCATTGTAATCACCGACCATTATTCCCCACTGACCTTCCGCGGAATTTCCTATTTCTGCCCGCAGAAGTATATTGATTTTTACATGTCAGGCTACAAGGCGGCATTAGCGGCCGCAGGCAACGATTTCACCGTGCTTTTCGGCATGGAGCTGCGGTTTTATGCCACGGCAAACGATTATCTGGTTTACGGTATCGATGAAGCATTTTTACGCAAAAGCGGTAATCTGATGGCGTATTACCCCAAACGATTCAGCAGACACGCCAAGGAAAACGACCTGATTTTTTTACAAGCCCACCCGTTTCGTCCCTATTTGACAAGGATATCTCCGACGCTGATCGACGGGTGCGAAGTTTTTAACGGAAAAAATGCCGGCACGGACGCAAACGAAAAAGCCGAACGTTGGGCTCAGGGAAATCACATGGCAATCCGCACCAGCGGCAGCGATTTCCACAAACCGAAAGATCTTGCAAAGGGCGGTATCATCACAGAGGAACCGATCCGCAGCAATGCGGACTTAAAACGCGTGTTACGCAGCGGCGCGTTTGAATTGATAAGATAGGACAGGAAACAGAACGCCGATCTGTTTTTTCACAAAACGTAGGCAGACTGGCGAAAAAGTCAGAAAAAAGTCGTGTTTTTGCTCCGAAACTGTACGGTGGTACCGCGAACGGGCAAAAACACGACTAATTTACAATTATAATCAACAAGCCTTATAAACCTGTTTTATAATTGATTGAATTATTTTGCATTGTGTTTTCCTAAATCTCTATTTTTTCATTGCAAATGGTCTTTCGACTTTTATCGACAGTGTAAAACAGTACAAATCTTATACGGCTCGTATTGTCTGTTTGCGCGCATTTGAATATTCTTTCAAATCAATAGTATATCTGTTGTTTCCATTATTGTATACTGTCCATCAGTTTTTGAAATTCAGTCACCACCTGCGACGCAGTGTGCTGACCGAGGGACAAAGTCTCGTCGGCAATGCCGTCGCCAAGGATATGCCCGAGAAAAGCAAAGTTATTGTCCGGCAGACAGTAGCCGAGAGAATCATTGGTCAAATGCACGGCAACCATGTCGATTCCCTCGCGGGGCGCCATATCGACCGGCGCCGGGTAATCCCAGTCGCCGCCGTCCCATGATACAGCGGTATAGTCGCCGCCATTGATGATCTGCGTACCGAGAAACACCTCCGGATACAGCTCCACCGGGAACAGGCACAAGCCGACGCGGCCACCCAGTTCCACATACCCTTCTTCCAGGACAATGGCGATGTCATTGGGCATTTTCCCGGTCTTATAGACCTGATTATTCACAAGTCTTGCCTTGACCGCAAGAATCAAAATATAATTTTCCGGCTTTAAGGTAAAATTGGTATACTTCACGTTCAGCACCGGCGACAGCGTTTCAAAAGACGGCTCTGCGGCAAGAATCGCATCGGCAAATGTTTTCCCCATATATCGACTGGTGGCGCCCATCCGCTCCTGCGCAGGCAACTTTTCGGTATTCACGTTGCCGCTGCGGGAAATCTTACCGGACGCGCCCTGTAAAAACAGGAAGTTACCGCCTGTTTTCTCTTGCAGCCGCTGTTCCAAATAAAAGATATAATCGCCGGAAAACAGTCCGTGATCCGCGCTGAATGCCGTGGGATGACAGGCAATATCCGCGATGTAGGTACCGGCGGCGCCATTATCGGGAACAAATTTAAACACGGCGAAATCGGGAAGCTCCGCAGCGTCGATCAAACCGCGCTTATCCTCGATCAAATCGCGGCTATCCACAGAACCGTAATACAACTGTCCGGGCTGCATGGAAAGGATCGCGTCCTCCACTGCGCAGGTAACAGCATTGACATAATAAGACTTAAACTTCTCGGCATTTTTCAGCATGAGGCTTTCCTCAATGCCCACTGCATTTTTCAGCCCCCCGGTCAGCAGTTTATAAATCGATTCGGTCGCTACGCCCTGCGCGTCGATCGCACTGTGGCTGTGGGTTGCGGACAAATTGACAGCGGCAACCTTGATATTCAGATTCTCCGCCCACGCCAGCACTGTCTTTCGGACGTTCAGCGTATCAGCGGAGGTTACCCCCAGCGCATCAACCGCGGCAAAAACGACAATTCCCTCCCCGCTGTTATCGTCCAGCGCAACAGCGCGGACGCGGTTGTCGTCATTGATTCCTTTGGCCAGCCTGCGCGTCAGATCTCTGCCGATGTAGTATTTGCCGGACTCGAAATCGTCCGGAATGATCGTACGGGAAGCATAACCAAGGCGCCAAACATTCGTCTGCGCCGCCTCTGTGGCATAGGTCTGTCTGCCGGGCAGATAGCCGTCACCGTCAAAGGCGTCAATGTCTTTCCAATCGGACGGGTTGGGATAAAACGCGCAGACCATACGAAGCAGGACATTTGCCACATGGTTCAACACATTATAGAACCCTTTTTGCAGCTTCGACATCGATGCACTTTTCACTGCGCTGCGTTCGCTTGTTTCCCAGTACTCCGCATAATCATAAGGACCATAGGCATGATCCGCAGCAAATACACCGACATGCATAGCTGAAAACAGCAACAGGATACTTAAGAATACCGCTGTGAATTTCATTGCATACTTTCTCATAAGCAAAACCTCCCGTCGATAATACGACTTCATATAAGGCTATTATACATTAAGTTGCACAAATTTTCAATATTACTTTGCCAAACCCTCTCGGAATATTATAACCCGGTCGGTCTTATGGTTTTCAACTTATTGATAAAGACGTACGGACCATTTTCAATAAAATACGACAGACATAGCAAACTATTCCAAACAGAACGCAACAGTTCCATACGGATTGTTAAGTATAATTCAAATAAGCCGTGTTTTTGCCCGCGCACAGTACCATTGTACAGCGTTAGAGCAAAAACACGGCTTATTCCTGCCTTTTCCGGCAGAGTCATGTCATATCAAACATTTTTTCGACACATGCAAATCAGAAGTCGGCAAGGGCTGTGATTTTACAAACCTCACGATCGTTTCGCAGTTACATGCCCCTAAACGGAAACTGCGAAGCGTTTATTCAGATGGCTTCTTTTTCCGCATCGTCCGCCGAAACGAGGATCGGCGGCGCGCCGTCGCGGACGGATTCCGGCGTAACCACGACTTTCGTGATCGACGTATCCGACGGGGTGTCGTACATGATCGGAATCAGAATTTTCTCCGCGATCGCGCGCAGACCGCGGGCGCCGGTATCCTTTTCGAGCGCCAAATCGGCGATCGCCTCCAATGCGCCGGGGGCAAATTCCAACTCCACGCCGTCCATTTTAAACAGGCTCTTGTACTGTTTGACAAGGGCGTTTTTCGGCTCAGACAGAATCTGCACCAGCGCGTTACGGTCAAGCCCGCGCAGCGGCGCGATGATCGGGATTCTGCCGACGATCTCGGGGATCAGCCCGTATTTCACCAGATCCTGCGGGATTACACGGGTCATCACGGTGCCCGCGTCGATCTCCGCCTTGGATTTTACGTCCGCGCCAAAGCCCAGCGCTGAGACGTTTTCCCGCTTCTCCACAACCTTTTCGATGCCGTCAAAGGCGCCGCCGCAGATAAACAGAATATTGGTGGTATCGATCTGGATAAATTCCTGCTGCGGGTGCTTTCTGCCGCCGGTGGGCGGGACGTTGGCGACCGTGCCCTCCAGAATTTTCAGCAGCGCCTGCTGCACGCCCTCACCGCTGACATCGCGGGTAATGGAGGGATTTTCGCTTTTGCGGGCGATCTTATCGATCTCGTCCACATAGATAATCCCCTTTTCCGCGCGTTCGACGTCGAAATCCGCCGCCTGAATCAGACGCAGCAGAATATTTTCCACGTCCTCGCCCACGTAACCGGCTTCGGTCAACGTGGTGGCGTCGGCAATGGCAAAGGGCACGTCCAAAATTTTTGCCAGCGTGGAGGCAAGCATCGTCTTACCCACGCCGGTGGGACCCAGCAGCAGGACGTTGCTTTTTTGAATTTCGGTATCGGATTTGCTGCCGTAATAAATGCGCTTATAGTGGTTATACACCGAGACGGCAAGGATTTTTTTTGCCTCTTCCTGCCCGATGACGTATTCGTCGAGCATATCCTTGATCTCGTGAGGCGTGGGCAGTTTTTTGCGCGACTGGGACTCCGCGACATGATGATTGCCGTGCTTCTCGGCATACGCCGCGTCGCCGTCAATGATCGAGCAGCAAAGATCGATGCATTCGTCGCAGATATATACGTTCGGCCCCGCGATCATACGGGAGACCTGATCCTGCGTTTTACCGCAGAACGAACAGCGAACAGACTTCTCTCCCCTGTTCATATCATCTTTCGCCATTGGGAATGACCCCCTATCTAAAACTAAAACTTGCGAAGGATCAAAGCACTTTATCGATCAAACCGTATTCCAGCGCCTCCTGCGCGGACATATAATTGTCGCGCTCGGTGTCGGCGGCGACCTTTTCCACGGGGTTGCCGGTATTCTCGGCAAGGATCCGATTCAGTTTATCCTTGATCTTCAGGATATGATCGGCAACGATCTTCATATCCGTCGCCTGCCCCTGCGAGCCGCCGGAGGGCTGATGGATCATGATCTCGCTGTTGGGCAGGGCGAACCGCTTGCCTTTTGCGCCGGAGGACAGCAGGAACGCGCCCATGGACGCCGCCATACCCATGCAGATCGTGGAAACGTCGCATTTGATATAATTCATGGTGTCATAGATCGCCATACCCGCGGTGACGCTGCCGCCGGGGCTGTTGATATACAGGCTGATGTCCTTATCGGGATCCTGCCCCTCAAGGAACAGCAGCTGCGCCACGACGAGACTTGCGGTGGTATCGTTGACCTCATCGGACAGAACGATAATTCTGTCGTTCAGCAAACGGGAAAATATATCATATGCGCGCTCGCCGCGATTGGTCTGTTCAATAACGGTAGGAACTAATGCCATAAAAAACAACCTTTCTTTTTACTATTTGCAGAACAGAAAAAATTATGCGTTATTACAAATATTTCCGGCAGACAGCCGCTCCGTCCGCCGGAAATTTTCTGTCCTTATTTAATTATACAACCGTTGTCAAGTGGTGTATACAAAATGCTTATTCCGCATCCTCTGCGCCATTCGCATCTTCCGCAGCGTCAGCCGCTTCTTCCGTCTCCTGCTTGGGTGCGACGGGAACGGCTGCCTTGACGACCAGCTCGGAAGCCTTTCTTGCCAGCAGCTCCTCCTTCATCGCGTCCTCGGAAACTGCCTTTTTCACATCGTCAAGCTCCATATTGTAGGCGGTCGCAAGCTTATTGTACTCCGCGTCAAGATCCTCGGCGGTCACCTCGATCGCCTCGTCCTTGGCGACCTTTTCCAACGCAAGGTCAACCCTTACGTCCTTTTCCGCCTTGTCGGCATACTGCTCGCGCAGCTTCGCCTCGTCCATGCCGATGTACTGCAGGTAGGTCTTCATATCGATGCCCTGCATGTTAAGATTATACTCAAAGTCTCTGAGATTTCTGTCGATCGCTGTCTGGATCATCGCGTCGGGAATTTCCGCATCAACAAGATCGCCCAGCGCGGAAAGCACGTTGTTTTCAAACTGTCTGTCCGCCGCCTCGGCTCTGCGCTTTTCAATCCCCGCCTTAATGTCGTCGCGCAGCGCAGCAAGGGTATCAAACTCGCTGACGTCCTTGGCGAACTCATCGTCCAGCGCGGGCAGCTCCTTGAGCTTTAAAGCGTTGAGCTTTACCTTGAAGGTGGCGTCCTTACCGGCAAGCTCTTCGGCGTACTGCTCAGGGAAGGTCACGTTGACGTCGAAGGATTCGCCGATATTTTTGCCGACGATCTGATCCTCAAAGCCGGGGATAAAGCTGCCGCTGCCCAGCACAAGGTCATAATCCTCGCCCTTGCCGCCGGCAAACGCAACGCCGTCCACGAAGCCCTCAAAGTCGATATTCGCGGTATCGCCGTTCTGCGCGGCTCTGTCGTCCACGTCCACGAGTCTGGAATTTTCGTCCTGCATATGCCCCAGCTCATGATCAATCTCTTCCTCGGTCACTGCTGCAGGCTCCGCCTTTTCCGCCTCGATGCCCTTATATTCGCCCAGCGTAATCTCCGGCTTGGAGGCGACCTTTACTGTGAACTCAACGCCGTCCTTGCCCGCCGAGGCAAGGTCAAAATCAAAAGGCGCGGATACGGCGTCTACGCCTGATTCCTTCAACGCTTCCTCATATACAGCGGGGAACAGATCGTCAAGCGCGTCCTCATAAAATACCTCTTTGCCGTACATTCTCTCGATAATGCTGCGGGGCGCCTTACCCTTGCGGAAACCGGGAATGTTGATCTTGGATTTCTGCTTATTGTAAGCCTTCGTGACAGCCGCCTCGAACGCGTCGCCGTCAACCGTGAGTGTAAGCGTATATTCATTTACGCCGGTGTTTTCGCATGATTTAAGAGCCATTGTTCAACAACCTCCAATAGATTCTATCAATAACCGTGATATTATAACAGATAATAACGGAAATTTCCACTGTTTTTTTAATTTTTTAAAAAATTATTCCGTCTCTTGCCACGGGCTTGGGCGTAAAATCCAACGAATCCGCGGAAACAAGAGAAAATACGATGCCGTCCCGCTCGACTCTGCGGAATTTGCCCGTTCGCTCATAATGCAGATGTCCGAAATAGCAGCGCCGGATTTTATATTCCAGCAGAATATTATAAATCTCCTCGCAAACACTGTTGTCATAAATAGGCGGGTAATGCAAAAACACGACCGGTTCCAACCCCGTCTGCTTTGCCGCTTCGAGGGAGGCGCGCAGCCGTCCCGCCTCGCGCCGCAGCACCTTATCGTCGTCCCCGGCGTCAGGCATCCAGCCGCGCGTACCGCAGACGGCGATATTCTCCGCCGCAGCGGCATTATTGTAAACAAAGCTGATGGAATCCAGCCCGTTTTGCGCTTTCATATCGGCGAGCTTTTTCATCGACGTCCACCAATAATCGTGATTGCCCTTCAACAGGATTTTTTTACCGTTCAGTTTATGCAAAAATTGCAGATCCGGCGCCGCTTCCGTCAGCGTCATGCCCCAGGAAATATCCCCCGGGATCACGACTGTATCCGCCGACGTTACCAAACGATTCCAATTGTTTTCCAGACGGCTGACATAATTTTGCCAACCGGGGAAAATATCCATCGGTTTGTTCGCGGCAAAGGACAGATGCGTATCGGCAATGACAAAAACGGACATACGACACCTCCTTAAAAAGACATGTATTTCTAACGGCATCGCGCAAAAACTACTCCGGAAGGGAGTGATAATGATGAGCAGAAGACCCGCTGAGATCAAAAATATCAAATGTGATGCGCAAAACTGTGTCTATAACAGCGCGGAAGACAAAAAATGCATGGCAGGCGAGATCAAAGTCGGCACACCGCACGCCTCGACCAGCGCGGAGACGATTTGTTCCACCTTTGTTTGCAGCATACAGGACTAAGACAAAAGCCGTCGTCTGACGGCTTTTTTTCTGCGTTCGATCAGTGAATGCCGAGCATCTTGTAAACTTCCGCCTGCATTTCGGATTTTTCGCAAACGGCGGTGAACCGCGGCGTTTTGCCGCGCAGAGAACTGAGCTGCGCGGGCGCGTCCACGCCGGTGACCGCGATTAGTTCCTCCACCATGGCGAACTCGTCCGCCGCCTTATAATTGCCCTTGGTGACGGCGTCCAGCACGCTGGCGGAGAATTTGTAGGGGTTGGCGGTGGATACGATCACATTGGGCGTGGTATCGCCGGTATTTTTGCGATAATCCTCGTATACGGAAACGGCGACCGCGGTATGCGTATCGCTCAAATAATGCGATTCGGCGAACAGAGAACCGATGGTGTTCTTTGTCGCGGCGTCGTCGCAGCAGCCGGCGGCAAACAACGCCTTGACTGCGGCGGCAACATCCGCGCCCACGTCATACTTACCGTCTTTTGCCAGCTTGCCGAACAAATCGCGAATTTTTGCGTCGTCCTCGCCGGTCAGCATAAACAGCAGCCGCTCCAGATTGCTGGAGATCAGAATATCCATCGACGGAGAAATGGTCGTATAGAATTGACGGTTGCGGTCATAAACGCCCGTGTTGATAAAATCGGTCAGCACGTTGTTGGCGTTGGACGCGCAGATCAGCTTATTGACCGGCAGCCCCATGCGCTTGGCATAGTACGCGGCAAGGATATTGCCGAAATTGCCGGTGGGCACGGTGACGTTGATCGCGTCGCCCGCCTTGATCTTACCCAGCGACAGCATATCCGCATAGGCGGAAAAATAATAAACGATCTGCGGCACCAGTCTGCCCCAGTTGATGGAGTTGGCGGAGGAGAACGCATAGCCGTGATCGGCAAGAACTTTCTTTACATCGGCGTCGGTAAAAATCGCCTTAACGCCGCTTTGCGCGTCGTCAAAGTTCCCCTTGATCGCGCAAACCCCCACGTTATCGCCCTGCTGGGTGGTCATTTGCAGCTTCTGCATGGGGCTGACGCCGTCCACGGGATAGAACACGAGAATGCCCGTACCGTCCACGTCTCGGAAGCCCTCCAGCGCCGCTTTGCCGGTATCGCCGGAGGTGGCGACCAAAATAATGATCTTCTTATCGTTATGAATCTTCTTTGCGCTGCCGGTGAGCAGATACGGCAGAATCTGCAGCGCCATATCCTTGAACGCGCAGGTGGGGCCGTGCCACAGCTCCAAAATATTCAGACGGTCATTGACGGCGACCAGCGGGGCGATCGCGTCGCTGGAAAACTTGCCGCCGAGGTACGCGCCCTCGGCATAGGCGCGGATTTCCGCCTCGCTGAACTCCTCAAGGAACAGCTTCAGCACCGCAACGGCGCGCTCCACGTAGGATTTCTCACAAAGCGAGGTGATAAAATCAAGGCTGACCGCAGGAATCTCGGCGGGAACAAACAGACCGCCGTCGGCGGAAATACCTTTGGTGATCGCCTCCGCCGCGCTGATGCGCACGGATTTATCACGGGTTGACGTGTACAGCATATCATCAATCCTTTCGGTTAAAGAACTCAATATTTAGAATAGTATACCAAGAAAACAAAATAAAGTAAATAGCAAAGAAAAATTATTTTTATTTACAATTCTGCACAATGATGCTATGATAGAACCAGAAACGGAGGGCAAATTATGCAGATAAAAAAACTGACCGCAATATTGCTGGCAGCGACAATCCTATTTTTCTCCCTGCCCGCGGCGGTATCGGCGGAGGATAGCGGAAAAAACCGTATTAAAAATGTGATTTTCATGATCGGCGACGGCATGGGCGAAAATCATCTGGAACTTGCGAAGCAAGAAGGCTATACGCTCTTCATGGAGGACAACTGCGACCTGCGCGGGCAGTCCAAGACCCGTTCCACATCAGAGGTTACGGACAGCGCCGCAGGCGCAACCGCGCTTTCCTGCGGCATTCGTACGGATAACAAATGCCTGTGCGTCTATGCCGACGACCACACCGGCGCGGTCTCCTACCCCACCATCATTACCGAGGTCGCGATCCGTCGCGGTATGAAAACTGCCATCGTCACCACGGATAAGACCTCCGGCGCGACGCCCGCAGGCTTTTCCGTCCACGTAAAAAAACGCAGCCTTGCCGCTGAGATCACGGAAAAACAGTTGGCGTCGGATATTGATTTTATATGGGGCGCCAAAGAGAGCGAAGCCTCGAGGGAAGATGTAGAAGCAGCAGGCTTCAAATACATTACGGATAAAGACGCGATGAACGCGCTGGCGCCCGGCGAACGCAGCTTTGCCCAGTTTGACGGTATCACATGGCCGACCGAAACCGACCCCAAAGACAATGTACCCACTCTGGCGGAAATGACGGTGAAGGCGCTGGAGCTGCTGGACGCTGACAACGAAAACGGGTTTTATATCATGATCGAGGGCGCGCATATCGACAAAAATTCTCACAGAGACAGCGAGGGACCCGATTACCCGCGCAAGGTCGCGGACACGGCAAACGCGGTCAAGGGCTTTGATAACGCCATTAAGGCAGCGGTAGAGTTTGCCCGCGCGGACGGTCATACCCTTGTGGTCGTCACCGCCGACCATGAAACCGGCGATTTATATTTTGACAACGGCAGATATACGTTCCACAGCGGCTCCCATACAGCGGCAAATGTGCCGGTGCTGGTCTACGGCTGCGACGATCTGTTTGCGCAGGGCGAGGCGGTGGACAATATGAGTATTCCGATCCGCATTGCGGCAAAGCTGGGTTGGAGCGATACCGATTTCCCGGAGCGGAACTACAGCCCGATTCGGGATATGATCCTGCCCTATCTTACAAAGCTGATCGCTTCTATTCAAAGGATTCTGCGCGTAATCGGCATCGGCGCAAAGGTCGGCGTGTAAGGCAAACCATCAATACAAAAAGAAGCAGCATGGATCGCGAAGATCGCGTTCGATGCTGCTTCTTTTTGGGAATCGTTTTATTTTTCCGATTTCTTGGCGCGGGTAGCCTTTTTCTTCGGCGCGTCAGCCGCTGCATCGGCTGGCTTTTCCGCCTTCTTCACGGTCTTTTTCTCCGCTTTCTTTTCCGCCTTGGCTTCGGCTGCCTCTGCCTTTACCGCAGCGCTTTCCGCTTTTTTGGCGCGGGGCTTTCTGACCTTTTTGGGGGCTTTCATCAGCTCCACCAGCATCAGCGCGTGATCCACGTTGCCCTCGACCGCCAGCTCGCCGGCGAGGAACTTTGCCACGGGGTCTGCTTTGCCTGCAAGCACATCCTCCAGCACAGCGACGGGCACGGTGATCATCGCCGTGTGGTCTCTGTAGTCGTAAGGTTCAACGGCAAATACGCCGTTCACATACGCCGCGTAGAATGTACCGTGGCTCTCGTCCTCGGTCATATTGATCTGAATGGCAAAGGAATCGGTGAGCTTTTTCTCGTCGATCTTGCCGTACTTCTTTTTCAGCTCGTCAAATTTTTCCTGAAACGTCATGTTAAAATCCTTCTCTCTTCAATTATGTTTGCGGGATATTATAGTTAGTATAACACATTCCGAAGCAATATTTCCCTCGATTTGATTGTTTTTTTGTTAAGTTTTTCTTTTCACTATAGAAAAATACCGTTGCAGCAGACAATATTTTATATAAGACCGACAAAAACCGTCTATTTACAAACGGGAACAGATTTTTTATAATGGTCTCGGTGATAAAAATGAAAAAAGTGATCGTCGTCTCCAAAACGCATCTGGATTTGGGATTTACGGACTTTGCGGAGACGATCCGCAGACAATATATCAACGCGTTTATCCCCGCCGCCGCGCGTACCGCCGCAAAGGTCAACACGGCGCGGAAACAATTTGTCTGGACGACCGGCGCATGGATATTAAAGGAGGCGCTGCGGGATTCCTCGCCTGAAAATAAAGCGCTGCTGCTGGAGGCGCTGCGGCGCGGCGACATCGCGCCGCACGCCATGCCCTTTACCACACACACGGAGCTGCTGGATCCCGACACGCTGCAATACGGACTGTCGATCGTTGATGAAATCGACGCGATCACCGGGCGAAAGACCGTTGCGGCAAAAATGACCGACGTGCCCGGACACACCGCCGCGCTGATCCCATATCTGGCGGCGCGCGGCGTAAAGCTGCTGCACATCGGCGTGAACGGCGCCTCCGCGCTGCCCAAAGTGCCGGCATGCTTTCTGTGGCAATACGGCGGCAGCGAGATCGTCGTCATCTATTCCGGCGAATACGGCGGAGCGTACACGTTCCCCGCCACGGGCGACGTACTTTATTTCGACCACACGGTGGATAACCGCGGCGCGGACAGTACCGACGCGGTGGCGGCAAGTTTTGCGGGGATCTGTGAACGGTATGCGGGATACGAGGTCACTGCCGGACGGCTGGACGATTTCGCAGAAATCGTTTGGCAGCACAAGAACACGCTGCCGGTGCTTCGCGGCGAGATCGGCGATACGTGGATCCACGGCGCGGCGGCAGACCCGTATAAAACCGCTGCGGCGCGGACGCTGATGCGTCTGAAAAACAAATGGCTTGCCGACGGCTCCCTGCAGCGCGGGAGCAAGGAATATACCTGCCTTGCGGACAATATCTTATGTATCTGCGAGCATACCTGCGGGGCGGACATGAAAAAGTTTTTTGCGGATTTTGAAAATTATCTGCGCCCCGATTTCGAGGCGGCGAGAGCTGCCGACGCCGTCACCGTCAAGCACCCGGAATGGGGATTTTATCAGGATGTGATCGCCGAGGAACGCGCCAAGGGCGCGTATTTGCAGGGCTCCTATCAGCGCATCGAAGCGTCGTGGGCGGAGCAGAGAGCGTATATTACCAAAGCGTTAGACAAACTGACAAAGGCGCACAACGCCGAAGCGCAAACCGCGCTGCAGGCGCTGCGCCCGTCCGCCCTGCCGGAGAAAACCGGCGCGCGCGGGGAAACCGGCAAAAGCTACCGCTACGGGGATATAAAAATTTCCGTCAACGCATACGGCGGCATTGCAACGCTCGTGATCGGCAGCAAAACGCTGATCGCAGAAAATGACAAACCGGCGCTGTCCTACCATGCCTACGGCAGCGCGGATTACGATTTCTGGCTGACGCATTATTCAAGGAATATCGAAGAAACAAAGCATTGGTCGATCGCCGACTTTGCAAGACCCTATCTGGAGAAGATCGACGATCGATACCCCCACGGCAGATTCCCGTATACGATTACCGCGCTGACCGTTGCGCAAACCGACGACGCGTTGCGGCTAACGGCGTATCTTACCATCAACAATATCTGCCACACGCAGCTGGGCGCGGCGAAACGTGCGGCAATCCGCTACACAGTCGTCCGTAATACGGTCGCAGTGGAGCTGTACCTGACAGACAAGCCTGCCAATCGCCTGACAGAGAGCACGATCTTCACGCTCTATCCCGTTGACGGTGCGATCACCTATGAAAAACTGGGGACGCTCATCGATCCGCTGTCGGTCGCGGAAAACGGCGGCAGAAATCTTTCCGCCGTCACCGCAGTACATATCGGCGATTTAACAATTCATAATGATGACGCGCCGCTGGTCAGTATGGGCAAAGGGAAGATACTGGAATTTGACAACAGGTTTGAGGACATCATAAAAGACGGAGTATCCTACATTCTGCATAATAATGTATGGGGAACGAACTTCCCGCTGTGGTACGAGGAAGCCATGTATTTTCGTTTTACACTTACATAAGAAGGATGTCTACGGCGTATCACTCCCGTGTCTCCCTGCCCGGTCGGTCGGTTCGGCAGCGCTGACAATCTTGGGGAAGAATCGGCGCTTCCTTCTAATAAAAACTTAAATAAAAACGGGCAGCATTCGCTGCCCGCACTTTTTTAACTTACGCCTCGTAAACGCTGACTTTCTTGCGTTTCTTGTCCAGACGCTCAAACTTAACAGTACCGGTGACCTTTGCAAAAAGGGTATCGTCGGAACCCTTGCCCACATTGGTGCCGGGGTGGATATGGGTGCCTCTCTGGCGGACGAGAATGGTGCCCGCGTTTACGGTCTGCCCGTCGGCTCTCTTAACGCCGAGTCTCTTGGATTCGGAATCACGGCCGTTCTTGGTGGAACCCATACCTTTTTTATGAGCGAATAACTGAATGTTGATGTTAAGCATTATTGCGCACCTCCGAAATAGATGAAGTTTTGATTATTTTTACTTTAAGTTTCTCCGGATACTGTCTGCTGAGCTGGGTCAGATGGATGGCAAAGCTTTGGAGCAGCGCCGAAGAGGACGCGCCGAAGCCGTCTTTCAGTTGCAGCCGGAAATAACCGTCGCTGATCTGCACCTGCGCCCCGTCGCCGAAAAAATCGGTTACGGTATTCGCGGTCAGGTACGCCATCGAAGAGATCGAGGCGCAAACGGCGTCATTCCGCGCCGACTGGCGGTCGCCCGCGTGCCCGCGGATCAAAAAGCCGGTAAAGCCTTTCTCCCCGACGGAAAAGACCGCGCGCGTCATTTAAGCGGTGATCTCGCCGATCTCAACCTTGGTATAGGGCTGTCTATGGCCGAGCTTTCTTTTTTCGTTCTTTTTGGGCTTGTAAGTAAAGACAGTGATCTTCTTCGCCTTGCCGTTCTTGACGACCTTCGCAGCAACGGAAGCGCCTGCCACGTAGGGTGCGCCGGTCTTGATGCCGTCGTCAGCGCCGACTGCCAGCACCTTATCAAACGTGATTTCCGCGTCGGCTTCAACATCGAGCTTCTCGATGAAAACTACATCTCCGGACTGGACTTTGTACTGCTTTCCGCCCGTTTCAATAATTGCGTACATTGGAAAACCTTCTTTATCTAGACTCGCTGTAACAGGGTGCGGGAACCCGCTTAACGGCATACTGCCACCCGGGACATGCGGCATTGCTTATTCTAGCACAGGAATCACGCGATGTCAATACCAAAAGCGCAAATTCCCGCTGCCGCGCCGAATTTTTTACCGCGTCCGCGCGGTAAGGGAGAAAACGTCCGCAGAAGCGCCGATCACCACCACGGTATCGCCGCGGGAAAACATATATTCCGCGCCGGGCATACATTTAAAATCTTTCCCATTGCGAATGGCGACAATATTTACACGGTATTTGCGGCGCACATCAATCTCAACAATGGTTCTGCCGACCCACTCGTCCAGTATGGGAATCTCATAAATGGCAAATTCACTGGTCAGGGGGATATAGTCAAAAATATTTTTGGAGTTATACCGCACCGCCAGTTTCTCGGAGATCTCCCGGTCAGGATCGATCACCTCGTCGGCGCCGATCTTACGCAGAATATCCTTTTGAATTTCCTGGCTGGCAACGGCAACCACATGGGGCGCGCCCGCCTGCTTGAGCAATGTGGTAATCACCAAGGAGGATTCAAAATCATCACTGGCGGTTACAAAACACAGGTCAAAATCATCTACGCCCAGCGCGTCGATCACCTCGGCGTCCATACAATCGCCGATCTGCGAATCCGGAAACTCCGAGGCAAGCCGCTCGACCTTTTCCGCTTTTTTGTCTATAATCATAATTTCATTACCCAGCTCCTGCAGCTTACGGGCAAGACAGATACCAAAACGGCTCATGCCGATAACAAGCACCGATTTCATAGCAATTGCTCCTTTTTATCCGATAATGATCTTTTCCGCCGGTCGCTCCAGCATGACCTTTTTTCGCTTTTCCGCAAAAACGGTCACCAGCGTCAACCCGCCGATCCTGCCGGCGTACATCAGGAACGTCAGCAGAAGCTTCGACGCCGTTGACAATCCCGCGGTGATGCCCATGGACAGCCCCGCGGTGCCGATAGCAGACGCGACCTCAAATAACGCCTGATCCAGCCGAACCGGTTCGATCGCGCAAAGCAGTCCCGTCGACGCCAAAACAGCTACGACATACACATGGGCGATGGCTGCCGCCTGTTTGACGGTGCCCTCCTCGATCCGGCGCTTAAAAACTGTGACGTCGCTGACGTTTCTGCCCGCATACAGCGCCGACGCCAGTGTCACCGCAACGGTAACAGTCTTGATACCGCCCGCCGTCGAACCGGGTGAGCCGCCGATCAGCATAAACACCGACGATGTGATTACCCCCGTCTGCGACAACTGCCCCTGCTCAACGGTGAAAAATCCCGCCGTACGCAGCGTCGCAGACTGGAAGCAAGACGCCAGCATCCGCTCCCCCACAGACATACCCGCCATGGCATGGTTTTTCTCCGAGAAAAAGAAGATCAGCGTGCCGCCCAGAAGCAAGATCCCCGTCACCGACAGCACGAGTTTGGATTGCAGCCGCAGCTTTGACGGTCGAAAACGGCTGTGAATAATATCCGTCCACACATAAAACCCCAAGCCGCCGATGACGATCAACAGCATCAGCGTCAGATTTACGAGCGCGTCGCTCCGGTAGTCCGCAAACGAAGTCTCCCCTAAAATATCAAAACCGGCGTTGCAGAACGCGGAAATCGCGTGAAAGACCGCCAGCCATATTCCCTTTCCCAAACCGTACCGCCCGCAGAACCGCACTGCCAGTACCGCCGCGCCCGCCGTTTCAAAGGAGAAGGTGCCGATAATGATTCTTTTGAGCAACTGATCAATATCCCCCATCTGCATGCTGCCCGCAGATTGCGTCAGCAGCCGCCGTCCCTGCAGCTTTAGCTGCCGGTTGACCAGCAGCGATACCACGGCAATCAGCGTCATTAATCCCAGACCGCCGATTTGGATCAGACACAGAATCACGATTTTTCCGAACAGCGTCCAGTGCGCCGCCGTGGACTGCACTGTCAGGCCCGTAACACAGGTTGCGCTGGCGGCGGTAAACACCGCGTCCATGAGCGAAGTTTTCCCCGAAACCGCAGAAACAGGCAGGCACAAGAGTACTGCGCCTGCCGTAATAACGCCGAGAAAACTCAACGCGATAATCTGCGTATAAGTAAAACGGAATTTTTTCCTTGTTTGTTTCATTTCACTTATCCTAAAAAATGTTTTATACGCCGCCGAAACGCCGGTTGCGCTTATCAAAATCAGCAAAGACCTCGTCCAGTGTGGCGCGGGTAAAATCCGGCCACAGCACATCTGAAAACCAGAACTCTGAATATGCGCTCTGCCATGTCATAAAGTTGGACAACCGCATCTCACCGCCCGGACGGATAATAACGTCAGGATCCGGCAGATCCCCGGTATAAATATGCTTTGCGAATAAATCCTCGGTAATATCCTCCGGCGCAAGCGCGCCGCTTTGCACCTGCTGCGCCAGCAGCTGCGCGGCATGGACGATCTCCTGTCTGCCGCCGTAGTTCACGGCGATGTTAACTGTGGTACGGGTCTCGCTGTTACTGCGCCGCTCCGTCTCCGCCGCCAGCGCGGCAATATCCGCAGGCAGACCGCTGATATCGCCGATAAACCGGATGCGGAAGCCCATTTTCTCATTTTCCCGTTCTCTGCGCTCCAGCTCCTCGAAATACTCGCGAAACAGATCCATCAGCGTATTGACTTCCTCCGGCGGCCGCCGCCAGTTCTCGGTGGAAAAGGCGTAAAAGGTCACCGCCTCAATGCCGAGCTCCGAACAATAGGTGGTAATATCGCGGAACACGTCGGCGCCCTTTTTATGCCCCGCCGTACGCGGCAACCCCCGTTTTTTTGCCCAGCGGCCGTTGCCGTCCATAATGATCCCGATATGGCGCGGCAGTACGGAAAATTTAGTTTCGGCAGCCATCGATTACAGCTCCATGATTTCCTTGGACTTTTTCTCAGACAGATCCTCCGCCTGCTTTACAAAATCATCGGTAATCTTCTGTACTTCACCCTCGCCGTCCTTCAGATCGTCTTCGGTGATCTCCGCGCTCTTCTTCAGCGCTTTCAGCTTGTCATTGGCGTCGCGGCGAATCTGACGGATCGCGGTCTTTGCGCTCTCCTCCAAACCTCTGACGTCTTTCGCGATCTGTTTACGGCGTTCCTCGGTCAACGGCGGGAATGCAAGACGAATCACACTGCCGTCGTTCTGAGGATTGATACCCAGATCGGATGCCTGAATTGCTTTTTCAATATCTTTCAGCGCTTTCTTATCCCAGGGCTGAATCACCAAAATCCGCGCCTCGGCAACGGAAACACTGGCGAGCTGATTGATCGGGGTGGGGACGCCGTAATAATCAACAGTGATTTTATCAAGCACCGCGGCGTTGGCTCTGCCGGCTCTGATCGCCGCAAGCTCGGATTTAAAGTTATTAATGGTTTTTGTCATTTTTTCTTTTGCAAAGGAAAATACGCTGTCCATCATGAGACCTCCTTAAAAATGTTTACATATAGTATTGTAGCAAAAACCCTGCGGGATTGCAATAGAAATTTAGTCAGTTGTCACAATCGTACCGATTTTTTCTCCGCGTACGGCACGGACGATATTCTCAGGATCGTTCAGATTAAACACCAGCGCGTTCAACCCGTTCTCCCGGCAGATCGCCGCGGCGGATGCGTCCATCACACCCAGACCCTTCGCAAGGATTTCGGTCTGGCTGAGGGTATCGTACTTTACGGCGTCGGCATACTTGTTGGGATCTTTATCGTAAACGCCGTCCACATTGGTGGATTTAAAGAAAATATCCGCGCCGATTTCCACGCCCCGCAGCGCAGCGCCGCTGTCCGTACTGAAGCAGGGATTGCCCGTACCGCAGGCAAAGACCAGCACGACGCCCGCCTCCAGATATTCCACCGCCTTTTCCGCAGTAAACAGCTCGGCGATCTTAGGCATATCGATGGCGGACATGACCTTGGAACGCATGCCCTGCTGCTCAAAGGCGTCGGAAAGGGCAAGGGCGTTCATGGTCGTCGCCAGCATGCCGATGCTGTCCGCTTTCGACTTATTCATATCTTTATGCGCTCTGCCGCGCCAATAGTTGCCGCCGCCCACGACCACTGCAACTTGCACGCCCGCGTCGCGGCACTGTTTCACGGCGGACGCGACAGACGCCGCAGTATCATAATCGAAGCCGAAGCCTTTCTCCCCCGCCAGCACCTCGCCGCTGACTTTCAGCATGATTCGTTTATAAATTGCTGCCATTATTCATACCTCCGAAACGTTTCTGCATCTATTCTACTGCATTTTTTTCCCAATGTAAAGAGAAAAAGAGCTGCAACAGCAACTCTTTTCAACCTGCCTTTCCCGGCAGCCAGTATTTTCTTAATCCAAGACGTAAATTGTGACCTGCTGTCTGCCGAAAGCGACACACTCCGCTTCCGTCTCAAAAAAGAGGTCGGCAATGGGGGCGTTATTCCAGTAGATGAATCCGCCGGTATCCTCTGCCGCAGCAAGCCCGTAGGTAAAGCTGCCGTCCGACGTGACGATCCATAGGCGGGAGCCGTAAGGAATGATACGCGGATCAACAGCAACGGTACCGTAGCCCGGCGTTGCGCCGGTGGCGGTGCTGGTATCGCCGGAATAGGCGGTAGCAATACCGGTAAGCACTTTCTTATAACTGGCGGGGATCAAATTCTCATTTAACACAACGGAACCTTTGCTGTTGGAGACGGTGATTGTTTCCTGCGATGCAGGCGCGACAGGCGCAGCGGTCGTCGGCGCGGCGGTACTTGCAGGCTCTGTTTTCTCAGGCTCCGTAGGCTTTGCCGTTACCGGCGCTGCCGTCGTTTCGGCAGGTTTCGACTCCACGGTTGTCTTTTCGGCTGCGGTGGTAAGCACCTCGGGAATCATGGTGGTCATCATGGACTTTTGCAAATTCATCGACGCAACGGCGGAATAAATATTTTCCACGGCGCTGCCGATAATTTCCTGCGCGGCGAGGATTTCCTCGGGCAACTCTGTTTCCTCAACCGGCGCAACCTCCACGGCATTAAATTCTTCATGAAGTAATACTTTTTCGTCCAGAGACGACACGTAATAGGACTGCGCCGTATCGGTGCTGATATAGTCGCTGTCAGAAGTGTCATCGGCGAAGACGATACAAAATCCGAAAGAGGAGATCAAAACCACCGTGGCGATCACAACGACGGCAAGCGACCGTCTCAGGATCGGCTCTGAGGCGCACAACCTCTCGAATGTCCGATTACTTCGGCTTTTTTTACTCATAACAAGCTCCTTTAATCTTATTACTTGCCCGCACCGGGAACCGATAAAACAGGCACATAATACATTATAGGCGTTGACGGCTTGCATTATATTTACTCTTTGCCGATTTGTCAAATATTTTTTCGCGCCCGATTTGTGAAAATTAGACAAATGCGTAGTTGTCAAAATTCCGTTTTCACCTCTACATATTGAATTTCTTTCTTTTTAAGAAAAAACAAATGTTCATAACGGGGTTTATTTTTGTGCAATATCGCAGAAATTAAAAAATCGGTTTTTAAATGGGTAAAAATCGACTTCTTAGTGCAAAAAAAGAACTAATTTGTTTACAAAAAGTTACAAGTGGGGGACGATACCACAGAAACAGGGCATAACAACGTCAATATGGAGTGAAACACCTCGGATTCCCCTCATCAAGGCAAAAATTCATATCTCTGCTTTTTTCACAATCGACCGCACGTCATAAATTATTAACCAAAAAGATACCGCGTCGCAACACGCAGTTTTGAAATTCTATTATAATAGAATTAAGATACTATATATTACTTTGGGGTTAGGTCATGAGAGACAAAGTAAATTACAATATAGATTACGCCTCGTTTCTGCGCAGACATGCAATGCAATGGGAGAAAAAACCGCGCGATTGGGACGAGGCGCCCTTTGTCGGCAGCGGTCATGTAGGATCTCTGCTGTATTATAACGGCAAAAACCGCTTAACGGTCACAGTGGGCGACACCTCTGTCTATGACAATCGAACGGCAACCGAGCAGGAAAAACAGAATCTCTTCTTGACGCCGCGGCTGCCGATCGGATCGTTTGTTATCGGCGGCGCGGCGCGAACTGCCGCCATGCAGATGAATCTGTATGATGCGGAGATCACAGGCTGGTCTAAAACCCTGCTGGGCACATACCAATACCGCTGTTTCGCGCCCCACGGCAAGAAACTGATTATATTTGAAACCTTTGACGACACCACTGATTGCACAGTAGAATGGATCGCGGCGGAGGCTGTCAGCCCCCGGCAGAAATATATGCTGAAAATGAACAAAAACCGCGCCAGCAGGGACTATCCTCCACCGCAGAAGGCGTATTCCTACCAGCATAAAGAGGTCTCTTTCTGTATCCACCCGTTTTATTCCGGCGGATATTACGTCGTGGCATATATTTCCGTCCCTACGGAAACCGGCATGCGTCTGTTTATCACCACCGGTCAAGGCTCCAAAGAGAATATCATCACCCGCCAGCTGTCTTACGAATTAGACAATGCGATCCGCTGTTATGACAAGCTTCGTCAGGAGCACCTGGATTACTGGCATGCGTTTTACAGTCAAAGCTTTATCTCGCTGAATGACGCGGCAATGGAGGAGTTTTACTGGACGCAGCTCTACAAGCTCGCCTCCGCGGGCTGTGAACACGGCAGAGTATACGATACCTGCGGTCCGTGGCTGCCGGAGGTCACCGCATGGCCCGGCACATGGTGGAATCTGAACGTACAGTTGACCTATTCCCCGCTGTTTGCGGCAAACCATTTGGAGCTGGTATCGCCGTTGGCAACGACGCTGCGCAACGGGCTGACGGAACTGATCGACAATGTGCCGCAGAAGTACCGCCATGACAGCGCCGCCATCGGCAGATGTACCACAGATACCCTGCGCGCGCCGGTCTCTTTCCCCGGCGACGCAAGAACAACGGAGGAAACCGGCAATCTACTGTGGGCGCTGACCCTATTGTGGAAATACTACAGGATCACATGCGACGAAGCTTTTTTAAAAAATACGCTGTTCCCCCTGCTGAAACGAGCGGTGGGATATTATCTTCATTTCCTGCTGCGGGATAAGGACGATACGCTGCATCTGCCCGCCACATTGTCCCCCGAATATCCGGAAATGGGTATGGACGCCAACTACGATTTGGCACTGCTGAAATGGGGGCTTTCCGCCCTGCTGGAGACCTGCGACACGTTGTCGTTGAATGAATCCCGCTATCAGGAATGGCGCTGGGTGCAGGCGCATTTGGCAGACTATCCCGTGGAAAGCGGAAAGGGATTTAAAATCGCCGCCGACGTGGCGTACCGAAAATCCCACCGGCACTATTCCCATCTGATGATGATCTACCCACTGCGGACGTTTGATCTGTCTGTGCCGATGAACCGTATGCTGGCAAAGCAGTCCATCGAAAACTGGCTGAGCAAGCCCGAAGCGTTGCAGGGCTTTTCCTTTACGGGCGCGGCGTCCATGTACGCGATGTTCGGCGAAGGCAATAAAGCCTATCAAACGCTGTCTAAGCTGTGGGAGGGCGACTACATCAGCCCAAACACCATGTACCGCGAGGGCGGCAATCCGGTCATGGAGACGCCCTGCGCCGCCGCCTGCACCGTGCTGGACATGCTGCTGCAAAGCGAGAACGGCACGATCACCGTAATGCCCGCCGTACCGGACGTTTGGAAAGACATTACGTTTGACAAGCTGCTGTGCGAGGGCGGCTTCGAGGCGACCGCCGTAATGCGGGACGGCAAGCTGCTTTGGGTGATGCTGCGCAACCGCTATGCAAAGGACGGGATCTGCCGCCTGTGCGTCCCGCGGTTCGAGAACCGGGAGATCACACTGCACAGCGAACGATTTCAAAAGGAGCTGCAAATGCCCACTGAGGGGCTGCGGCTGCGGATCCCACAGGGACAATCCGTGATCCTTGCCGATAAGACGGTGACAGAATTTGAACTCGCGCCCGTGTCCGATTCCGACGAGGATTGCCACGTATATGGTTTCAACAAGCATTCCATGTTATAAAAAACAAAGAGGCTGTTGCCAATCCAAATACGACAAGCAGAGCAAAAAATTTCGCATTTGCACAGGGCTTGTCAATTATACTAACAAATTAGTATACTAACAAATTAGCCGTGTTTTGCACCGATGCCGTCCCCATGGTACAGCATCGGTGCAAAACACGGCTTTTCCTGCCTTTCACGGCAATTTTTTATTTATCCAAAAAAATATTCCTCCGTCGCCGCGCACAAAAAGTGATACACCGGCAAGGTCAACTCCTGCACGTCCGCAGGCGTGTCGGCGGGCAAACGGATCGTGTGGTCGCAAAGCGCGGACAATTGACTGTCCTGCCGTCCGGTAATTGCGGCGGCGCGCAGCCCCAACGCTTTCGCAGCTGCGGCAGCGCATACGACATTCTCCGAATTACCTGAGGTACTCAACGCCAGCAGCAAATCCCCCGCCCTGCCGTAGCCAAACACCTGCTGCGCAAAGACCAGCGCGGGATCCGTATCATTGGCGACGGCGGTGATTAATCCGGTCTGACTCACAAGGGAGATCGCCGGCAACGGCGTTTGCAGACACTGCGCAAGACGCGCTCCGTGGGGTACAGCCAAAAAACGCGCTTTATCTCCCTGCGTAAGCGCGCGTGGTTTTTGAAACCCCTTCATCAGTTCGCCGACGATATGCTCACTGTCTGCGGCGGAACCGCCGTTTCCGCAGGCCAACAACTTTCCGCCGCCCTGATAGGTTTCGATCATAAATTCATATACATGCCTTATTTCTGTTTTTGTAGATTCAAGCGCATTATATTTCATAATAAACAATTCAAACTGCCGATCAAATGTCATATTTCCACCTCCGACGATCGCGCATGGCGATGTACAATTTCCTGCCCAAAATCAAGTCTGTCCCGCAAAAACGGTGAAAGCACACGCTGACAGCCCATTTTTGTCCGGATAAAATTACTTTGCAGCAAACCTGCGCCCATGGCATGACGCGGACCGACGCCGCAAAAATACAGATTTCGCATTTTATTCTCTAATAACATATACACATTTAAATTTTTCCCATAAAGTAATTTTAATCCATTGCCGACTATACCCGCACCATCCGAGACAGCAAAATTTCATTTGTCACAGCACAGGCAAAAACATGCCCGTAAAACCGATTTGCACGCGACTGCCGCCAACCTAATTCTGCTTTCTTACGATCTCATATTCACCACTGAACGGACGAAAATAGCGGCATCTGCCGCTTTTATTTTCCAGCATACGAAAAAACTCGTCTTCATCTAAATTCAGGGCGCAAAAATATTCCTCCGCCTCTTCGTCCAGCGTATTGTACCAGCAATTTTCACAATCTGCAAACATAGCGCGCCTCCGCGTCGGTGATGGTCTCTATTACACAACCGCTGCGGACTTTCCGCAAACGAGATTTACATATATAATGAAAAGCGGCAAATCAAAACTTACGTTTCCTCCGACACCATGCGCAGACCTGCGGTATCGGTCACGGGCAGGGAGAAAATAATGGACTTCGCCTTGGAATTTATACCCGCCTTTTCCATAACGGCTTGCATAATGTCCTTTTTCTGCGCGGTTTTCGTCACAATAAGGATCACGTCTTTTTCGGCGGCAAGGGAGATACCGAGGAATTTTTCGGCGCTCTCCATGCCCGTCCCCTTCGCGTGCAGCACGGTGCCGCCGGCAGCGCCCGCGGAACGGGCTGCGTCCATGACAGATTCGTTATATCCCTGATTGCTGACGACGATTAACAGCTCCTGATCGGTGCCCTTCAACGTAGTTTCATCTCCTTTATGATATTCCTGCCCCTGCGTCAGAAACGCCAGCTCCCGTTTGCCGCCGATGCTGCTCATGGGCACCGTAAAGGCGACGCCGGTGCCGGGCGTACCGATATACAGCTTCTGATACAGGTCTTTCTTTGTCTTTTTCCAAACGGTATCGGTCACCACGGCAAAGCATACCGCTTTTTCTCTGGTATCCAAGCCGAGATAATTCAATATATCGCTGCTCGCCGTGCCGTAACCCAGCGAAATAAAGCTGACAATGATCGCGTTCTCTTTATATAAGGAAACAAATTCCGTCAGCCGCATGCGGTCGGCGATCGTGACCATAAAATACAATTCCTGCATACCCGACACCTCCGTTACAGATCAATGATCGCGTAATCATCGAGATTCGCAAATTCGTCGCTGCGGATCAGATCGACCGCAGCGGTTCTGGATTTATGCTGATAGACCAACCCGAGGATCTGTATGGTGATCAGCGGCGTCATGGCGACCATGGCGACGACGCCGAACGCGTCGGTTACCACATTTCCGTCCACGGCAATACAGGCGCCCACCGCAAACGGCAGCAAAAAGGTCGCCGTCATGGGCCCGGAGGCAACGCCGCCGGAGTCAAACGCAATGGCGGTAAAAATTTTCGGAGTAAAAAAAGACATGATAATTGCGACGGCATAGCCGGGAATGATCAGCCATAAAATGGAAATACCCGTCAACACACGCACCATGGCAAGTCCGATGGAGACGCATACGCCCGCCGACAGCCCGAACTGCAGCGCTCTGCCGCTGATGGAGCCGTTGGTCAGCTCCTCCACCTGCTTCATCAATACGTAAACCGCGGGTTCCGCCTTGACGATAAAGTAGCCGATCACCATACCGATGGGCACGATGATCCAACGGTAATCCAGCGACGCGATGACTTGCCCGAGGTAAGAACCCGCCGGCATAAAGCCCACATTCACGCCGGTCAAAAACAGCACCAGCCCCACATAGGTATATAAAATACCGACGCAAATACGGATCAGCGTGTTTTTTTCCAGCCGCAGACTGACGATCTGAAATACGGCGAAAAACGCGGCGATGGGCAGCAGCGCGATCATCATTTCCTTTAAATACGTCGGCAGCGCATGGGTAAACAGCTGCGCCAGCTCGACGGAATGCGCGGCGTTGGGCGTCAGCGCCGGGGAATACGCCGCGTTTTCGGGCTTGTAGATCAAGCTCAGCAGCAGCACGGAAAGGATCGGCCCCACGGAGCACAGCGCGATCAGGCCGAAGCTGTCGTCCGCCGCATGGCGGTCGGAACGAATGGAGGAGATACCGATGCCGAACGCCATAATAAAAGGCACGGTCATGGGCCCGGTGGTCACGCCGCCGGAATCGAACGCCACAGCGATAAAATTTTTCGGCGCGAAAAACGCCAGCACAAACACCAGCACATAGGAACCGATCAACATATATTTCAGCGGAATGCCGAACAGCATACGCATCAGCGCCGCCGCCAGCAGCAATCCCACGCCGCCTGCCACGGACAGGATCAGCACCGTATTCGGGATCGACTGTACCTGATTTGCCAGCACCTGCAAATCGGGCTCGGAGATCGTGATCATAAAGCCCAGCAAAAAGCCCAAAATCAAGAACAGCCATAGCTTTCTCGTCTTGGTAATTCGCGCGCCCATGCGCGAACCCATCGGCTCCATCGCCATTTCCGCGCCGATGGAAAACAGCATCATGCCGACGATTAGCAGCACGCCGCCCACAAGGAACGCCAGCAGGATATTGGTCGGCATGGGGGCGACGGTAAAGGACAGCAGCAGTACGATGGCGATGATCGGCAGCACAGCCTTCAGGCTCTCCTCAAATTTTTCACGCAGCTTTGATTTGAACAACCGCACCGCCTCCCTCGAAAAAAATTAAAATACGCATTTCACATGCATTATACGCCGTTCTTTTTTCAAAAATTAAAACATTTTGTCAAGAATCTCTATGACATGCGCCACTGCGCCGTCCCGATTGGAACGAACGATCCTGTCTGCGGCGGCAAGGGCTTCCCTGCTGCCGTTACGGGGCGCGAAACCGATCCGCGCCGCCCGCAGCATATCCGCGTCGTTATAACCGTCGCCCACGGCAAATACCCGGTCATGGGGTACGCCCAGGCTGTCCGCAAGGCGCAGAACGCCCGTCCCTTTGTTTGCGCCCCGTTTCGTAATCTCGATCCAGTCTCCCGACGTCGGGATCGACACGGGGTCATCGCAAAATTCTGCGATAAATGCCTGCACGGCATCTGTGACGGGCAACGCATCCAGCAGCATGATCTTTGTCCACGGCAGCTTGGACTTCGCGGGATCGTCTACGGGCACGCCCTCAATATTCTGAATTGCAAAATGCTGTTTCGTATTTTTACTCATATGTACGGCGCAGATGGTTTCCGTATTGTACAGCTCAATGGAGAGCATGGGGAATTTCTCCGCCAATGCCCTGACAAGCGGTATGCCCTCCGCGCCGATTTCGACACGGAAAGCATACTGATTTTTTGTATAATCATAGGCGCAGGCGCCGTTGGACAGCAGCACCGGCGCGTTTATGTAAGCGGAGTCGTAGGCGTGAAAGCCCTGCAGTACCCTGCCGGTGCAGACAGTGAAATACCCGCCCTCAGAGATATAGTATTTAATCGCGTCCATAACAGACGCGGGAATTTTCCCCGTATCGTCATACAGCGTACCGTCGTAGTCGCTGGCAAGCAGGCAGTTTTGAAATTTCATCAGTCAAGGAAATCCTTCAGCTTCTTGCTTCTCTGCGGGTGGCGCAGCTTACGCAGCGCCTTCGCCTCGATCTGACGGATACGCTCGCGGGTGACGTTGAACTCTCTGCCGACCTCTTCCAGCGTTCTGGGGTGCCCGTCCTCCAAGCCGAAACGCAGGGACAGCACCTTTTCTTCACGGGACGTCAAGGTTTTCAGTACGGAATGCAGCGCCTCCTTCAGCAGCAGCTGAGAAGCGGCGTCCGCGGGAGCGAGCGCCTCGTCGTCGGGGATAAAGTCGCCCAAATGGCTGTCCTCCTCCTCACCGATGGGCGTCTCCAGCGAGACCGGCTCCTGCGACACGCGCAGGACCTCGCGCACCTTATCGACGGACATATCAATCTCCTTGGCGATCTCCTCCGCCGTGGGGTCTTTTCCGTTTTTATGCAGCAGCTGGCTGTTCGCCTTTTTTACCTTGTTGATGGTCTCCACCATATGCACGGGGATACGGATCGTCCGCGCCTGATCGGCAATGGCGCGGGTAATCGCCTGCCGAATCCACCACGTGGCATAGGTGGAGAACTTAAAGCCCTTGGTATAATCAAACTTTTCCACGGCTTTAATAAGCCCCAGATTGCCCTCCTGGATCAGATCCAAAAAGCTCATGCCTCTGCCGCCGTAGCGTTTTGCGATACTGACCACCAGACGCAGGTTGGCTTCTTCCAGGCGCTTCTTTGCGGCGGGGTCGTTATCCTCTTTAATGCGGATCGCGAGCTCGATCTCCTCCTCGGCGGTAAGCAGCGGCACCTTGCCGATCTCTTTAAGATAGACCTTGACGGGATCGTCGATGGCAATATTCTTGGTATCGTCGTCCTCTGCCTCGCCGTAGTCCTTATCCACCTTGGTATCAAAGGTAATGGTCTCCAGAGACGCGTCGGTCATATCGTCGATGATCTCGATATTATTCTGTTCCAACGTTTCATACAGCTTGTCCAGCTCTTCAATATCGAAGTCCAGCTCCAAAATTGCGCTGTCAATATCCTGCGTGGTAAGCTTGCCGCCGGCGGCCTTTCCCTTTTCAATCAATACCTTGATATTATTCTTCTTTTCTTCCATTTAAAACCCTCACAAACAATTTATAGTTTATTGTTTTTTATATTTTGCAGCGCCTGCAAAAACGCAGCGTTATCCAGCTTGCCGATCTCCGTTTGTCCGGATTCTATTGTATGTTTTTTCATGGTGTTTATGTAATCCCGGCATTCCTGCAGCGTGTTGCCCAGCGTGCCGAACCGCTCCGTCAGCCCCGAGACGTGGGACATCTCCTCCGGTGAAAACAATTCCTCGAAAAAATACGGGTCGATGCGGTCTGTTTTATCGGCCGCGTCGGCAATGGCGGCAAAGATTCGCCGATTGACAGGAGAAACAAAATCTTCCGCCGCGACCTCGGATTTGACCGCGCGGTAAAAATCCGGATTGCGCATCAAGCTTGCGAGCAGCTGTTCCTCTGCGGCGATCACCACGCGCGGCGTACCCACGGGGTAGAACTCGTTTTTCACAACGCCCAGCGTATTGCGCGCCACGGTATCAAACCGACTGCGTTCCTCTTTTTTTTGCCTTGCGCGCCTGATTTTCGTGATCTGCGCGGCAATACTGTCCGGCGGCAGCCCGACCTCTCCGGCAACAACGTTGGTGTAAAGCTCCCGCTCCACGGGATTCGGCAGGGAGGCAAGAATCTCCGCCGCCGCGTTGGCATAATTCAACCTGCCGTTGTTGGTGGAAAGATCCTGCGCGTTTTTCGCCTCGGAAAGCTTAAATTCCGTATCGTTCAGCGCGTCGTTGAGAATCATGCGCATGCGCTCCGGCCCGTGGTTTTTCAGCACCTCATCGGGGTCCTTCCCCCCGGCGATATGCAAGACCTTGATCTTTACGTTCACCTTGGAAAAAATTCCCACCGCCCTGTCGGCGGCTTTCCGCCCCGCCTCGTCGGAATCGTAGCAGATATAGATCTCGTCGGCATAGCGCGACAGCAGGTTCGCCTGCTCATCGGTCAGCGCGGTTCCGAGCCCGGCAACGGTATTGGTAAAGCCGTACTGGTGCATGGAGATCACGTCCATGTACCCCTCGCACAGGATCAGTTTTTTCTCCGGTCCGTTTTTTGCGAAGTTCAGCGCGAAAATGCCCCGCCGCTTTTTATAGACGATGGTATCCGATGAATTGAGATATTTCGGCTTGGAATCATCCATGACTCTGCCGCCGAACGCGATTACATCACCGCTGAGATTAATGATCGGAAACATCACCCGGTTGCGAAAGGCGTCGTAATAATGCCCCTTGGGAGATTTTCGCAATAGGTTAAATTGCTCCAGCTCGTCGTCCCGGTACCCCTTGGCGTTGAGAAAACGTTTGAGACTGTCCCACCGGTTGGGCGCGAAGCCCAGCCCGAAATGACGGATCGTCTCCGGCTTCAAGCCGCGGGACAGGAGATAATCGAGCCCCTGTTTGCCCTCCTCGTTCAGAAGGCAGCTATAGTAAAATCGCGCGGCCTCGCGGTTGGCGGCGAGACAGCGTTTGCGCAGCCTGTCCATACCGTCGTCAAAGGTATCGTCGGGCATGCGCAGCCCCGCCCTGTCGGCAAGGTACTTGACCGCGTCGTAATAGCTTAAATTTTGAATTTTTCTGACAAAGGTGATCACGTTGCCGTGTTCACCGCAGCCGTAGCAGTGATAGGTCTGATCCTCGGGGTACACGGTGAAGGACGGCGTTTTCTCCCCGTGAAACGGACACAGCCCGACAAGGTTCCGCCCGGCGCGCCGCAGGTTGACATAGGGCGCAAGTACAGATTCAATATCGTTTTTATCCCGCAGCTGCTGTAAAAACGCGTCGCTGAAACGCACCCGAATCCCCCCTGTTTGTCCGTTTTTCGTTTATTCCTCCCACGATCGGGGGACAAAAAGCTTCATATACGCGTTTTTCGCGTATCGGTCGGACATACCGGCGATATAATCGCATGCCGCCCTGTCATTCCCCTCCTGTGCGGCGACCATGCGGTAAAAATCCGGCATGGCGTCGGGGTTCTCGCGGTAGTAGCCGAACAAGGTCTTGATCAGCGCCTCCGCCTTTCCCTCCTCGCTTTTACAGACGGGATTGGTATAGACCTGTTTAAACATGAATTTATGCAGCCGTTCAAAGGCTTCGCCCACAGCGGGCGCCATTTTGATCTCCTCGCCGCTGTTTTCGATCACGGAGATGACCAACGTATCAAAACGGTCGGATTTATTATCCCCCAAGATCACTCTGATGTCGGCGGGAATGTCGGTATTTTTCATAACACCGCCGCGCTCCGCATCGTCAATATCATGGTTCACGTAGGCGATCCGATCCGCGATTTTCACAACTCTGCCCTCCGGCGTATCCGCTTCGGGCCCCATGGTATGGCAAACGATGCCGTTGCGCACCTCGTAGGTCAGGTTCAGCCCCTTGCCGTCATGCTCCAGCCGGTCAACGACCCGCAGACTTTGCCGATAGTGCTTGAACCCGCCGGGCATCACGGCGTTGAGCGCCCGTTCCCCCGCGTGCCCAAAGGGCGTATGCCCCAGATCGTGCCCCAAGGCGATCGCCTCGGTCAAATCCTCATTCAGGCGCAGGGCTCTGGCGATGGTGCGGGCGATCTGCGCCACCTCCAGCGTATGCGTCAGACGGGTGCGGTAATGATCGCCCTCCGGCGAAAGGAACACCTGGGTTTTATCCTTCAATCTGCGAAAAGCGTTACAGTGGATAATTCTGTCCCGGTCGCGCTGATATTCGGTACGCACGGGACAGGGCTTCTCCGGCAGGGCTCTGCCCTTTGTTTCGGCGCAAAGGGACGCATAGGGAGAAAGATGCGCCTGCTCATAGGAAATCTGACGTTCGCGGATAGACTTGTCCATAGAAACAACCTCCCGACCAAAAGATTAAACGGTAATTACTGCCGGTTGTCCGCCGGCTTTTGCCGGTACGCCCTACCCGTCTCTACGGCTGCAACAGCGCCGTAGGTCAGCTCCGACAGGGCGTTCAGGAACCGCGGAGCTTCGGCTTCGGGGATATAATATAATAATGTAATGGTATCCTGATAGACTGTATTCTCGATCTCGCCGCCGCATGCGGGGATCAGCGCGCTCACCCTGCCGTAATAGGTATAGTCCAGCGCGGTGGTATAACAGACCACGCTTTGCATGGCGACGATCCGCGCCGCCTCCAGCGCCAGCTTTGCCGCCGCGCCGTACGCGCGCACAAGACCGCCCGTCCCCAGCAGGATTCCGCCGAAATAGCGGGTAACCACGATCACGGTGTTGACGACCGCCGCGCCGCCGATAACGTCGAGCAGGGGCTTGCCCGCCGTGCCCTGCGGCTCGCCGTCGTCGGAAAAGCCCGCCTTTCCGTCCGCAAGCCGATAGGCATGCACATTATGCCGCGCCTTTTTATTTTCGTCCTTGATGCGCGCAAGAAAAGCGTTTGCCTCCTGCGGCGAGACGACCGGTGCGATATGACCGATGAAATGAGATTTTTTCACTTCGATCTCCGCCGACGCTTCGGCGGCAACCGTTCTGTATTCAGCCATAAAAACACCCTTAGTGAAACAGCATAAGGCGACCTTTCCGCATTCTTCGGAAAAGCCACCTAAAATATCCGGTAACAATCAAGCTGTACAGTCAAATTACTTATCCAGATTATAACGCTTCTTGAATCTGTCAACGCGTCCGCCGGTATCAACAAGCTTCTGTTTGCCGGTGAAGAACGGATGGCACTTGGAGCAGATGTCAACACGAATATTTTCTTTCGTAGAGCCTGTTGTATAAACAGCGCCGCAGGCGCATCTGACCTCGGTCTGCTTGTACTCGGGATGAATGCCGTCTTTCATTAGTTCCACCTCTTTCGGTACGGGAATCAATTTACACGCTATTCTAACACATAGTTTCAGGAAATGCAAGTACTTTTACAAAGTTTTTTTGGGCAAATCATACCTCGATGGCTTCCGACGCGCTGATGGAATACAGGATCGTTTTCGACACCGTCACATCAAATAATTTTTCCACCGCTTTTTTATAAATATGTACCTGGCGGCGGTAACGGTCGGCAAGGGTCGCTCCGTCGGCGCGCATGTCGGTCTTGTAATCCACCACGACCGCGTCCGCGCCGTCAAAGAATACCAGATCCGCAACGCCCTGCACCAGAATATTCTCCTTGCTGTCTACCTCGGGATACACCGCGTAGGCGGGCAGCAGCAGGCGAAATTCCAGCTCCCGATACACCTTGTCGGCAGACAGGATTTTTTGCCCGATGGCGGAGTCGATAAACGCGGCGATTTTTCTCTCGTCGATCAACGCGCTCTCCTCCCGCGTTAACAGCCCCTCGCGCATCAGCCGCTGTTGTTCCGCCGTAACGCCGCCGCGCAGCGCATGAAAATCGCAGTAATGCAGGAAATGATGATAGGCGTTGCCCCTTGCCGCGCCGCCGACGCCGCCGTTTTCGGCAAAGACGGGCGCGTTCAGCCGCGCCGCGCCGTAATCCACCGCCTGATCCGAAAAGCCGGACGCGGTGATCTTTGCGGGCAGCCCCTTGAGATTCTCATACGGGTATCGGTACTCGATCCTGCGGCGCAGATCGTCGTACATTTCCGGCGTAAAGGGCAGCCGCGCGGTCTCGGCGGCGAGGGGCGTATCCGCCGCGCCGTCCGGTTCCTCCGTATTTTTCAGCAGCACGCGCACATGGGATTCGCAGGGCTGAATATCGCAATCCGCGTCCGCCATATCCCGCAGCGCGCCGCAATCCGGGTGGCGCATCAACGCCGCCAAAAGCAGCGTCAGCCAATTAGAGCAGCGCAGAACGGCGTCGGGTACCGGCGCGCCGACAGGCGGCACGACAGCGGCGGCGCCGCGCAGCGTCTTTTCCAAATTCCCCGTCGTGCCGAAGATCACCAGCCGATACGCCGCGCGGGTCAGCGCGACATACAGCAGCCGAATTTCCTCCGAGACTGCAGAGAATTTCTTTTTCGCCTTGACCGCCGCATACGGGACGGTCTCATACCGTTTCAGCTTCAGCCGCTCCTGCAAATGCATGGCGGCGCCGAAGTCGTTATCACAGATCACCGAAGCGGTATAATCCCGGTTACTGAACCGCCGCGCCGTGTCGGCAAGCAGCACAAAGGGAAATTCCAGTCCCTTGGATTTATGCACGGTCATAATGGTCACGGCGTTTTCAATATCGCCGAACACCTTGGCTACCGGCACCTCGGCGCCGGTCTGCCGAATCCCGTTCAGATACCGGATAAAACCGGAATACCCCACGGCGCCGCTGTTCTCATAGGCAATCGCATAATCCACAAACGCCTCCAGCCGCGGCAACCGCTCCGTTCCGGCGGGCATGGACAGCACCAGCGCCGAAAGATCGGTTTCATAGATCATATAACGGACAAAATCCGACGTTCTCATCGAGACGGCGTAGTTACGAAATACCGCCAGCGTGTTAAGAAAATCGGCGCATTTTTTGCGCAGCGCCGTATCCTCGCAGCCCTCCGCAGCGGCGAGGACGCAGGCATACAGCGTATCCGCCGACAGCCCGCGCAGCGTCGCCAGTTCGTCGGGGGTAAAGCCGAACAGCGGGAAAAACATCGCGCTGAGCAGATCCGCGTCGCTGCGGGGATTGTCCACGATCCGCAGCAGGGCGCACAGCGCCTCGGTCTCCGGAAACGCGAAATAATCCGACTTCGTTTCAAAGACCGCAGGGATATTATGCCGCTTGAGCGTTTCCGCGATCGTGTCCGCGCTGCCCTTTGCGCTGCGCAAAAGGATACAAAAATCCGAAAATTTTGCCCGCCGCGTCTCCCCTTTGACGGTGATCTCCTGCCCGGACGCCACAACGTCATAGATATACGCCGCCATTTTTTCCGCCTCGACGGTAAGGTTATCCGCCTTGGGCGCGGTTTCGGTCAGGATCACGTCCGTATCCCGCATGTCGCCCGCGTCCGAACCGCCGAAATAGAGATATTCGTCCGCATTATATAAAATACCGCCCGCGTCGGGGGTCATGAGTTGGGAGAATACAAAGTTGACAAAATCCAGAATCCCCGCCCGGCTGCGGAAATTTTTACCGAGGATGATCCTTGCCGGGAAGGTGCCCGCGTTCACATCCGCAGCGCTTGCGCAACGCTCGGTAAAGATCTCGGGCGTGGCGTGACGGAACGCGTAGATGCTCTGCTTGACGTCGCCGACGACAAACAGATTTTTACCGCCGTCGGACACCGCGTTAAACAGCGCGTCCTGCGCGCGGGTGGTATCCTGATATTCGTCGATCAGCACCGCGTCGAAGGACGCGGCGATCTTGCGGCACAGCGCCGTCGGGCGCGGCTCGCCGCCGTCGGTCTCATAAAACAATTCCAGCGCAAAGTGCAGAATATCGCTGAAATAATAGGCGTTGGCGCGGTGCTTATTCTCCAGCAGCCGGTCGCTGTACGCCTTTACGCACGAAATCAGGGTCGTCATGACCGGCTTTAATATGCGCGCGTCCGCCTCGCAGGCGGCGGCAGGCGCCGACATGGACGCGATCAGATCCTCCATGATCGATTTCACGCTGTCCCGCAGCGCCTTGACGCGGGTCGCGCAGGGATTGGTCCCCATGCCGCGCTTGATGGGCAGCGCGGTCAGCGGCAGCAGCCCCTTGAGCGTCTGCGCCACGGCGTCCCAGTCCGCGCCGCGCCGCAAAACCGCATGGGCGTTCTGATATTTTTCGACGTCGCACGCAACGGATGGGGCGTAAAATTCCGCCGTTTTTTCGTCCGCTTCGGCGGCTGTCAGCGCCCGCCGCAGCAGCGACAGACAGTGCGCAACCGCGCGGGCGGCGTTTGCCATCAGATATTTTCCCCATACGGTCTGCGCCGCAGGCAGAATCGTTGCATACTCGGCGGCGACGCCGTCCAGCCATTGCGCGGGCGACGGATTGGAATCCGCGTAGGCGTAAATATTTTGTATACTTTCCGTCAATACCGTATCGCTGCTGCCGGAGGCAAACTGCCGCGTCAGCGCGATAAAATCCGCCTCCTGCGCGGCGTAATAGGTCTCTAAAACGCTTTCCACCGTCGTTTTTTCCAGCGCGCGCAGCTCAGCGTCGTCCATCATGCGGAAATCCGGCGCGATGCCGACGCTCTCGAAGTTTTCCCGCACCACCTTGGCGCAAAAGGAATCCATGGTGGAGATGATCGCGCGGTCGATATTTAAAAGCGCGGACGCGGCGACGGGATTCTCCGCCGCCTTTTCCCGCAGCGCGTCCTTGAGCTTGCGCTTCATTTCCGCCGCCGCCGCTCTTGTAAAGGTGACGACCAGCAGCCGTTCGGGCGGGAGCGGGCGTTCCCCGTCCGTCAGCAGTCTGATCACCCGTTCCACCAGCACCGCCGTTTTGCCTGAGCCCGCCGCTGCGGAGACCACAACGGTGCCGCCGACGGTCTCGATCGCCTGCCGCTGCTGCGGCGTCCATGTTACATCAGCCATTGGCTGCGCCCTCCTCTCCCGTCAGCATGGCGCGCATCTGCGCGTCGGACAACACGGTCACTTCGTTTTTCTCATCGTCCGCTTCATGCAGGCAGACGCCCCTGTAGTCGCAGTAGGCGCACGCCGTCGTTTTTTTATCCATGCATATCGGCTTGGGCGTGATATTGCCGCCGCGCAGCCCCGCGCCCATCTCCGCCAGCTTTTGATCGATCAGCTTATGCAGATTTTCAAACTGCGCAAGAGAGATCACCGCCCCCTTGGCGGCGCCGTCGGCTTGCAGCTGCGCGGGGATATAGGAATCCTTTCGATCCGCGCCCATGGCTTGCAGGGACACGGGATCGTCCAGCAACAACCCGTTCATTTTTCCGTTTTTCAGGTTCTGCGCGGCGGTATCCTCCGTCCGCGACAGCGCGATCGTGCCGATCTTGGCGGGGATATACAGCGCCCCCGCAGGCAGGATATGCGTCCCGTACCGCTGTCCGCCGTTTTGCCACAGCGCCATCAGATAGATCAGCATCTGCATATTCAGCCCTGCGGCGACCTCGCCGAAGCGGAACTCCTTGGCGTTGGTTTTATAATCCACGACCCGAAGATACGCGCCCGCGTCGGTTTTCAGCATATCCACCCGGTCGACCGTGCCGCGCACACCCACCGTGCCGCCTGCGCCGTCGCAGACAAAATACGGGGCGAGCCCGTCTCTGTCCCGCCGCATGCCGATGTCCAGCTCCGTGTCGCAGGTCTCAAACGCCGAATGCGCAAACTCGTCCGCCATGCGGCAAAGCACGGTATAGATCACTTCCGTATAGGAATTGACGATAAACCGCATGCGTCGGCTTTTCTCCGCCAGCCCCTGCATATAAAGGGTGATATATTCGTCCGTATAGGTCTGCACGGCTGCCATTTTCTCCGCATCCGTCAGGCGGGTGATCCCGCGACTGCCGTAGGTCTCGAATACCCGCTGCAGCACATAATGCACCGCCAGACCGTTCTGCGACGCGGACAGCTCCGCCGTTTTGCGCGGTAACGCATGCAGCCCGAATTTACAAAAATATTGAAACGCGCAGGTAAAATAGGAATCCGCCCGCGAGGGAGAGATCATAATAACGTCCCCGTACAGACGTGCGGCGTTGGACGCGTCGGCAAAGCGGGGCGCGGTCTTGCGGGCAAGACGGTCCAGCGCGTCGAGCTTGCCGCCGTCGCCGTTTGCTCTGAAATAGGCGAGCAGCGCCGTGACCGTACTGTCCGTCGACAGATAGTGGGACGCAAGATACCGGAACGCGATCTCCCGCCCCGCGGCGCGGTCTGCGGCGGGCACGTCCGAAAATTCCCCGAACGCGGTTTCCGGCAGCATACGCCGCAGGCTGCCGATGATCTCCGAAGGCATCAGCCGCTCGCCGGAAACGCTTTTTTTTGAGTATGTAAGATACATACGCGCCGAAGCGCCGGAGAACGCGCGATAACACATATACCGCTCCCGCTGCGCAAGGTAGTCTTTATCGCCGGAAATATCCGCGCCCAGCGTAGACATCAGCCGCCGCTCGCTGTCGGAGAAAATGCCGGTGGGTTCTGTGACCGCAGGAAAAACGCCCTCGTTGACGCCGACCAGGATCACCGCTTTTTTCTCGGAAATACGAATCCTGTCCGCGCTGCCTACGGCGACCTCGTCCAGCCCCTGCGGCACAACGCCGGCGGTGGTAGACTGCACTGTTTCCGCCAGCAGTTCAAAAAAGCGCTTACCGCTCACATACCGTTCGCCGATCACATCGTATAAATCGGACAGACATTCCATCAGTTCATTATAGGCGGAAACTACCGTCTCCGCTTCGTCGTTTTTACCGTCGCGGGCAAGCTGCGTCGCCAGCTGTTTTGTTTTATCGGCAACGTCGGCGGAGAGCATGACCGCATACAGCGCTTTCACGATCTCGCCGCAGGTTTTTTGTTTGCAGGCATCGGCAAAGGCGGTGATTCCGCCGATGATCCGCGCCCGCGCATCGTTGATCCGCGCCAGCAGCGCCGCGGCGTTGTCGTCGATCTGCGCGCCGAAGCCCATGGGATTATACTGCCATTCCCGCTGCCATTCCGCGCCGTCGATGCCGAACATCAACACATAGTTATCGAGAAGATCGATCTCCTCCGCCGAAAGGTCGGTCATGCCGCTGCGCAGCATCCGCATCACCGCATCGGTGGTAATCCCCCGCAGCGCGTTTTCCGCAAAGGCGAGCAGATACGCGGCGGCAGGCGCACAGGCGATGCTGCGGCGGGTGTCCTTGAACACGTCGATCCCGTACCGCGCGAAGGCGGAGATAATGTCTGCGGCGTAGCTGTCCTTCGTGCGCTCGATCACGGCGATGTCCCGGCAGCGGTACCCCTGCTCGTAAATCAGTTTTTTTGCCGTCAAGGCGGCGAACTCGCATTCCTCCGCCTTGTTTTCACATTTACAAATACAGATACCGTCCGCGTCGCCGTCAAAATATTCCGGCGCGGCGTCAAACAGATACTGTTCGCTGTGGGCGAGCGTCTCGCAGGCATAATAGGTCTGCGTCAAACGGATCGGCGCGGCGATTCGCGTATGATTTTTTCTTGCCAGCGCCAGCACGTCGTCATAGCTTTTGCGTGAAAACGCGAAGGACGCGCCGCTCGGGGCGTCGGCGCTGTCGGTGCAGAACGTGATATACACCCGGGCAGTATATTCCATCAGCCGCTCCAGTACTGCCAGCTCGTCCTCAGTGAAGCCGCCGAACTCGTCCACCGCGATCACACAATCAGTAAAATCGCGATGACGCTCCAAAATATCGCAAAGATGCTGCAGCGCGTTGGAGCGATCGCTGAATTTGCCGTTCAGCACGGAATTATATACACCGAAGATCAACCCCAGATCGCCCAGCTTGCGGGCCAAGGATTCGTTCGCCGCGTCCGGCGTCAGTTCCGCTAATTTCTCTGCGGAAATGCATGCGCGCTTCAGCTCGGTATCCGCGGTGACCAACTCCGCCGCCAGCCGATTTTTATTGCGGACACGCCCGTAAACGGAAAGTCTGTCCCAAATATCGTCCAGCACAAGATTCATCAGCAGCAGCTTGCCCCGCGGGGTGATATAGGGCGCGTGCACAGGCTCGTATTGTTCGATCAGCTTATCCGCCATACGGCTGAAGCTCATGACCTCGATATTGGCGGCTGCCGCAGGCGCGGTTTTTAAAAGCGTCAGCTTTTCCGCCTCAAAAGAAAATTGCTCCGGCACGATGAGAATACACTTTTTTCCCGCGCCGCCCTGTTCATTCAGGATTCTGTAAAGCTCGGTGCTCTTACCGCTGCGGGAACGCCCGAGAATCGGCGTTAACATATTGCGTCACCCCACAAGTTTTATAACATTGACAAGCAGTTTTGCGAAATTCAAAAAGAAACCGCCCTGCGTTGATAGGGCGGTTTTTATTAAGGAAAGTAAATCTGTAAGCCGAGTTCTGTCTTTTAAGGCAGTCATCTATCTTTGCTTCCCGTTACCGGAAAGCTCCGGCAAAAAAATGCCGTGCCACCCTTCGGAGTTAGCGTCGAGCAGACAACTCCTGTCGGTGTTGCTTCGGATAGGGTTTACATGGCGGTACGGTCTCCCGCACCCCGGTGAGCTCTTACCTCGCCTTTCCACCCTTACCTTACCGGACGGTAAGGCGGTATCTCTCTGTTGCACTTTCCCTAAGGTCACCCTCGGCGGCCGTTAGCCGTTATCCTGCTCTGCGAAGCTCGGACTTTCCTCATGATAAACTATATCACGCGACTGCCCAATTTACTTTCAGTTTATTTTACAATATTATACGGGCAAAGTCAAGGTTTTGCCTTATCAAAAAAACGCAATATATTTGCGAAAATATTTTATATTTCCAGCCATATTTTTATTTTTTTGTCAATTTTTTAACTAAATTATAACGGTTTGCCACTTGAAAGAATCCGCGCATTTTGTTACTATAAAATGGATATAGTAAGGAGGAATCTCATCATGGCAAAAACCGTTTTCCTGACCGGCGCTTCCGGCAACATGGGCTGGGCAGGCTTTCAAGAAATTTACAACGATCCGGCAAATTATGATTTGGTCGTTCTGCTGCGTCCGGGTGAAAAGAACAGACTGAAATTCAAGGATTATCTCAACGATCCCCGTGTACGTATCGTATGGGGCGACTTGTGCAACTACGACGATGTATTGGCAGGCGTACAGGGTTCAGACATTGTCTTGCATGTCGGCGGCATGGTATCCCCTGCGGCGGACTATTTCCCCAAAAAGACCATCGAGACCAACACCGCTGCGGCGATGAATATTGTTACCGCCGTACAGGCGCAGCCGAATAAGGACGATATTCGCGTTGTCTACATCGGCACCGTTGCCGAAACCGGCGACAGAAACCCGCCCATTCATTGGGGCAGAACCGGCGATCCCATCAAGATCAGCGTTTACGACCATTATGCCATCAGCAAGGTCATAGCGGAACGCATCTTTGCAGAGTCCGGGCTGAAGCACTGGGTATCCCTGCGGCAGTCAGGCATTCTTTACGCAAATATTCTCAAGAATTTTGACCCGATCATGTTCCATGTTCCCATCAACGGCGTACTGGAATGGGCGACGGTGGAGGATTCCGCCACCCTGCTGCTGCGTTTATGCGAGGACGGCATTCCCGAGGAATTCTGGAGAAGCTTTTACAATATCGGCAGCGGTGAACAGTACCGCATCACCAACTTTGAATTTGAGGAGCTGCTGCTGGAAACCATCGGTCTGGGCGACCCGCGCAAGCTATTCAAGGCGAACTGGTTCATCACCCGCAATTTCCACGGGCAGTGGTACGCGGATTCCGACAAGCTGGAGGCATATCTCCACTTCCGCCACAATGTCCCGATCAGACAGTATTTTGAGCATCTCGGCACGCAGGTGCCCGCCTACTTCAAGCTCGCAAAGCTGGCAAAACCGTTTGCGGGGCTTGTGGGCAAGATCGGGCTGGAGCCGCTGACCAACAAGCATATTTACGGCACCATGTCATGGTTTAAGGAGAAGGTTGACGCGCGTATTTCCGCATACTTCGGTTCTGTAGAGGAATGGGAGAAAATCGGTGATTGGAGCACCTTTAAGATCGTCAGACCGACAGAGGAGATCACCTATCTTGACCATGGCTACGACGAGAGCAAACCGCTCTCCGAGCTGGATATTGAGGATATGAAAAAAGCGGCGGCTTTCCGTGGCGGCGAGTGCCTCTCGGGAACCATGGAAAAGGGCGATATTTACACGCCGCTGAAATGGCGCTCTGCCCGCGGCAACGAGTTTGTGATGTCGCCGAACCTTGTCCTGCGCGGCGGTCACTGGTGCCCCGAGGAGCTGCCGATGCCTTGGGATTACGACACGGAGGCAAAGCTCAACCCGTTCTTTGCGCAGGTATGGTATCCCCTGCATGACAAGAATGAAAATAATTTCTACGATAAGGAAATCTATAAGGGCTACTCCGAATACGATAAACTGTAATTGTATTGATAGCTGCAAGCGCGCACGGTCGGCATGCCGTGCGCGTTTTTAAGTAAGGAGCTGACGGTGCAGCTGCAAAATAAGCGACTGCCAAATATTACGTCAAAACCCCCAATTATTACATTGCCCCGCTGAACGAGTAAAAATCAGCTATCATGGATAGCATCTTAATAAATTTTTTCCTTGTCATATACGGATATTTATGCTAGAATTATTTCCGTGATCATTCGGAGGGATTTTTATGGGGAAGCTTTACGAGGCTTATGTGCATTCCTTTATTTTAGATAAAGACAAAGACAGGGACTTTTTTTCTCACATTCTCGATTTATACGAAACCGAGGAATTTCAGAGCATGGGGATCTATCCCCAACATGGCAACATCAACCGGATTCAGCACATTTTAAGCGTGACCTATGTCGCATATACGATTGCGCAAAGACGTAAAAAAGCTGATGTTCACCAGACACTGCGGGGATCGATCCTGCACGATCTGTTCTATTACGATTGGCATGTGCCGGGGGACGGCTCGCACCGGTTGCATGGCTACCGCCACCCGGGCTTCGCGCTGAAAAACGCCATTGCGCTCTACCCGGCGATCACCGAGATCGAAAAAAACATCATCAAACGCCACATGTGGCCGCTGACGCCGACCCCGCCGAAATACTTGGAGGGTTTCATCGTCAGCATGTCCGACAAGTATTGCGCCACGCAGGAGGTTCTGCTTTCGCGCATCGAACAGTACAACAAAAAGTTTCAACGGGACGTCGCGCTTGCGGCGGAGGAACAGCGCCATGCCTAATATCGATCTTATCCCCGGATTTTCTATCATTGACAACGCCGTTAACGCCATTCCCATGCTGGGACAACTGAAGTTTTTCGACTATGTACTGACCTTTTTCATGTACAGCATCGTAGGTTGGTGCATGGAGACCAGCTATTGCTCTCTTGCCGGCGGCAAATTTATCAATCGCGGCTTTTTAACAGGCCCCATGTGCCCCATTTACGGCACCGGCGGACTGGTGTTTTCCCTCGCACTTTCGCGGTTTGCGCACCGCTGGTATGTGGTACTGCTGCTGGGCGTGGTATTGGCGGACATTGTGGAATATCTCACAAGTTATATTATGGAAAAGCTGTTTCATGCCCGCTGGTGGGATTACACCCATGAATGGCTGAATATCAACGGCAGGATCTGCCTGAAGCATACCTTTTACTGGGGGATCGCTTCGTTGGTTTACATTTATCTGTTCCAGTATTATTACCTTTCGCTGTATTTGCAGATTCCGCAAAAGATCCGCTATATAGCGCTGGCAGTGATTTTCTGTATCTTCATCGTGGATCTGATCAACGCCGCGAAAAACGCCATGGACGTTAAACAATTCAAGGCTAAGCTGGCTTCCTTTTCCGGCAGCGTGGCAGAGTTAAAAAACAAGCTGACGGGCGCCAAACCGGCAGAAAATGAAAATGTCTCCGGATTGACAAAGCAACTGCATGAGCTTCGGACGGAGAACACCGCCAGCAAACCGGGTAAATATAAAAACAGAATGTATAAGGTCTACGGCAATTTGCGGGCGTCCTCGGAGCGAACGCTGAACGCCGCAGAGGAGTTGCTGGCGGAGATAAAAAAACACTTCACCGACGACAGCGGGGAAATGTATTAAAAACCAAAGGGACTGCAACAGATTTTTCGGAAATTTGCTGCAGTCCCTTTGATTTTGGTATAAAACAGTTTATTTCTTCAGCGCAAGGGCGATTTTCGCCTTTGCCGTAATCCCTGCGGCATTTAAGCCGAAAATATCCAGAAGCTCCAATGCGGGGCCGGACTTGCCGAAAACGTCCTCCACGCCGCAGCGGACGACCGGTACCGGCACGGTCTCGCAAACAACCTCCGCGACTGCGGAACCGAGGCCGCCGATAATATTGTGTTCTTCCGCAGTGACGATACAGCTGGTTTTCTTTGCCGCGTCAACAATGATCTCACGGTCGATCGGTTTGATCGTCGCCATATTGACGACGGCGGCGGAGATCCCTTCATTCGCAAGCGCTTGCGCCGCCTCCAGCGCCGCGCCGACCGGCAGACCTGTTGCGATGATGGTAACGTCGGCGCCCTCTTTCAGATATACGCCCTTGCCGATCTCAAATTTATAGCTGTCGTCAAACAGTACCGGTACGGCAAGTCTGCCGAATCGCATATAGACCGGGCCGTCATGGGCAGCGGCGGCAAGGACGCACTGCCTTGCTTCGGTCGCGTCGGCGGGATTGAAAATGACCATGCCGGGGATGGAGCGCATCAGCGCAATGTCCTCGCAGCACTGATGGCTGGCGCCGTCCTCACCGACGGAGATACCCGCGTGGGTCGCGCCGATCTTCACATTCAGATGGGGATAACCGATGGAATTGCGCACCTGCTCAAAGGCTCTGCCTGCGGCAAACATGGCAAAGGAACTGGCGAATACCGTATAGCCCGCCGAGGCAAGCCCGGCGGCAACGCCCATCATATTCCCCTCGGCGATGCCGGCGTTAATAAATCTGTCGGGGAATGCCTAGCGGAACATGCCCGTTTTGGTCGCCGCAGATAGGTCGGCGTCCATAACGAGAATTTTATCATTTTTTTCACCCAGCTCTACAAGAGCTTTTCCGTAAGCGTCTCTCGTGGCTGTTTTTACTGCGTCTGCCATCTTATTCCGCCTCCACTTCTGCTAACGCTTTGTCAAGCTCCGCCATTGCGGCGGTATATTCTTCCTGCTTGGGCGCAACACCGTGCCAGTTGACCTTATCCTCCATAAAGGAGACGCCCTTGCCCTTCACGGTCGTTGCAATGATCGCGGTGGGCTTGTCCTTGCAGGCTTTTGCATTTTCCAGCGCCGCCTCGATCTGCGCATAGGAATGCCCGTCGATCTCGACCACGTTCCAACCGAAAGCGGCAAATTTTTCGGGGATCGGATAGGGGGAATTGACCTCCGCCACCGTGCCGTCGATCTGCAGATTGTTATTATCCACAAACGCGACAAGATTGTCCAGATGCTTGGCTGCGGCAAACATGGCAGCTTCCCAAACCTGTCCTTCCTCAATTTCACCGTCGCCCAGCACGGCGTAAACGCGGTAATCCTTGCCGGACAGCTTTGCTCCCAGCGCCATACCCGCGGCGGCGGAGATTCCCTGCCCGAGCGAACCGGTACTCATATCCACGCCGGGGATATAGTTCATATTTGGGTGTCCCTGCAATCTTGCGTCGGATTTACGAAGTGTTTTCAACTCCTCCACAGGGAAAAAGCCTTTCTCCGCCAGCGTCGCGTACAGCGCGGGCGCCGCGTGCCCCTTGGAAAGCACGAAACGGTCGCGATTCTCGTTTTTCGGATTTGCGGGATCGACCTGCATTGCCGCAAAATAGAGATACGCCATGATCTCCGCTATGGAGAGCGAACCGCCCGGGTGCCCGGATTTTGCATGATAGGTGCCCTCAATGACACCCTTGCGAATATGAAGCGCTTTGATCTTCAGCTCTTTTTCAAGCGCAGCGTTCATAATCAACACTCCTTTACCAGTTTGATTTTTTGATTCTTGTTAAAAAATCGGCATACCACCGGGGAAGCGGGGCTTCAAACTCCATATACTTCCCTGTTGTGGGGTGTACAAAGCCCAGCACGGCGGCAAACAGACATTGCCCTCTGAGCCCGAAATCGTTTTTTTCTCCGCCGTAGACTATATCGCCCGCCACGGGGTGCCCGACGGACTGCATATGTACGCGGATTTGATGGGTTCTGCCCGTTTCCAGCACACATTTCACGTTGCAGAAATAACGATAGCGTTCCAGCACCGCGTACCGCGTGACCGCCTCCCGCGCGCTGACACCGTTGATACACTGTTTTTTTCGGTCGTAGGGGTTTCTGCCGATGGGACGGTCGATCACGCCCACGTCTTCCTTCAAGTTGCCGATCACCACAGCGCGGTACTCCCGCTTAAAACTGTGGGCTTTGATCTGCTCCGCCAGCGCGATATGGGCGGCGTCATTTTTCGCGACCATCAACAGCCCGCCGGTATCCTTATCGATCCGATGGACGATTCCGGGGCGAATTTCCCCATTAATACCGGACAGAGAATCGCCGCAGTAATGCATCAGCGCGTTCACCAGCGTATCGTCATAATGCCCGGGCGCGGGGTGCACCACCATGCCCTTAGGCTTGTTGACGACCAGTAAATCACCGTCCTCATAGACGATGTCCAACGGGATATTTGCCTTTTTGATCTCCGTCGGCGAGGGATCGGGCAAGTCGATCAACAGCTTATCGCCGAATTTCAGCTTATAGTTTTTAGACGGCGTGCCGCCGTTTACACGGATCAGACCTTTTTCCAGCAGCTTCTGCACGGCATTGCGGGACAGGGACGGTTCAAACATACTGACTGCCTTATCGACGCGGGTCCCCGCGTATTCGTCGTCCGCCAAAAATTCCAGCTTATCCATCGGCGCTCGCCGCTTTTTTCCGACGCGCGTCCCGCACCGTATCCCAAAGCAGATAGAGAATCAGCACGATGCAGCCGACAACGATCAGGCAGTCCGCAAAATTAAATACGGGGAAATTGATAAAATCACAGGAAATATAGTCCGTCACAAAGCCGTTCAGCAGGCGATCGACAAGGTTTGCCGCGCCGCCGGAAAAAATCAGCACCAGACAGCCCTGCTTTAACGGCATGGGGTCTTTGTCTATCACGAGATAAACTGCCATGGCGATCAGCACCGCGCCCACGACAACAGACAACAGCACTGTGTTATCGTTGAACAATCCCCACGCCGCACCGGTATTTTTCACAAAGCGCAGGCTCAGGATATTCCGAAACAGCACAATGTCGCCGCGGGTGGGGACCACGCGTTTGACCCATGATTTTATCAGAAGATCTGCGATAAAAAGCAGGACAGCCGCGACTGATTCGATGATAAGTCGCGGTGCTCTGCCCATTTTTTTTACTTTATTCTGAGACATATTATTTATGCTTTCTGTTTTTACGGGATTTTTTTCCGCTGTGCTGCTGCCCGGACGGCGCCTGCGCAGGCGCTTCCGCCGGCTGCGCGGGAACATCGGTCGGTTCATTTTCAAACAGGCTGAAATCGATATAAAAACTGTCTGGGTCAGCCTCCGCGTCGTCAAGATCGGTCAGAATTCCACCGTCGTTCGCCTGTCCGAACGCATTGCCATGGAGTATATCGTTCTGCGGCGCCGTGTCGACAATACTATCAAAGCCGTCATTCTCCGCGAGGTCGTCAAAGCTATCAAAGCCGTCCTCCCCGTCTGCCGTGGGAACAGCTTCCGCCGTAGGCGTGACCATAGCGTCAAACGCAGCTTCCGCTGCGGGCGTATCAACGGGAATGTCTACAGACATATCGGCGCTGACCACGTCATACATCGCGTCGGCAACATCGTCCGGCGCGCCGTTTTCGTCCTCGTAAGGCACAAATTCCGCATCTGCGTCCGCGGTTGAAAAATCATCTTCGATGAAATCCGCCGCCGCGTCGTAACCGGTAAAATGGAAATCATCAGCCGTGCCGTCGCCGAAATCATCAAAACCGTCGGCGTCGTAATCGCCGAAATCATCGGTATTGATATGCACGACAAACTCACCGGGCGTTTCTTCCGCAGACTCGGCATTATCCGGCGATTCCGCAGCAGCAGGCTCCGGCAAAGACGCAGCATCGTCGGTTTCCATCCCCGTCGGATCGCTCTCCGGTACGTTTTGCCCGTCCACAGGCGCAGCATCGACCTGCGTAGACGCCTCCCGCTGTTCGTCAGGCTCCTGAGCAGAAACATCCGCCGCCGGGATTTCCGTTGCCGCCGGCTCCGCAATCACAGGAACAGGCACAACATCGTTGGTATCATCTATAAAACCGTCGTCCGGCAGCACTTCTGTATCATCAAAAGAGAAATCATCAAAATCATCGTCCACGGACACGGGAATCTCCTCTGCGGCGGGAATATTCTCCTCGTCGGGGACTTCCTCCAAAACGGCTGTTGTTTCCGGCGTATCGGCAATCTCCGTCGGCGCCGCAGCTGCCTGTTCCGGGAAGGAGACGTTCTCGGCAGGCGCTTCTTCCGGTACGTCCGGTATCGCCGCAGACTGCGCCGCCGAAGCGGCGGCAATGGCGGCAAGCAACGCTGCCTTCTCCGCGGAAAGACTTTCGATCTCTGTGATAAGCGCCGCTTTTTCCGCAGCAAGACTATCCCGCTGCGCGGCAAGTGCCGTCTGCGCCGCGAGAGTGGCGTCCTTCGCCTTGGTTGCGGTATTGATCTCGGCAAGCAGCGCATCATGCGCGGTTTTACTGTTTGCGAGCGATTCAGACGCTTCCGCAGACGCGGCACGGATACTCTCCGCGTCCCGCTGCGCCGTATCTCGCTGCGTTTTCGCGTCCATTTCTGCGGCGATCTTAATCTCCTCCGCCTCAGCGCGGGCATAGGCAATGATCTCCATCGCCTCTTTATTTGCATCGTCCAACAGCTTTTCACTGTCCTGCTTCGCCTGATTCCGGCGCTCGGCGCCCTCCGCGTTGGCGGTGAAATTGAGCTCCTCCGCCTTCTGCATCGCGTCGGCAATGATATTTTCCGCTTTGACGCGCGCGTCCGACACAATCATATCCGCGTCGGATTGGGCACGAGTGACGATACCGTCCTGCCCGCTGACAATATCGTCCATGCGGCGGTTCGCTTCTTCTATAATGGCAACCGCCTGCCCCTGAGCGTCTTTAATGATACCGTCAGCGGAACGCTGCGCGCTGATGAGCGCGTTGCGAATATTATCCTCGTCCGCGCGGTAATCCTGCACCTTATTGGCAAGAATAGATATTTTACGAATCAGATCGCCGTTTTCACGGTACATCTGATTATAGGACGCAATAACCTCGCCGAAGTACCTGTTGACCTCATCGGAATCATAGCCGCCGAACTCATTAAGACGGAAGCTGTGATTGTTTAGCTGTTCGGGTGTCAGCATGGTATACATACCCCTTTTCTGTTATAGGTATCTGCAACCGTATGCAGTCGCGCGGGACTTATCCGAAGAAATAGCCGCTGCTCTCCAGATCGTCAAGCAGATCGCCCATAACGTCAACGTTATAGGGAGTGAAAATATAAATATTCAGCGCGATCTTTTTAGGCTGCCCACCGTTGGCATAGGCGGCGCCGCTGAGGAAATCGACAAGACGCCGCGCGGAATCGCGGTCACACTTTTCGAGATTGAGCACGACGGTGCGCTTCTCATTCAGATCATCAGCGATCTCGATCGCGTCCTCAAACCGCTCGGGGGTGCGCAGTACGACCTGCAGCTTGGCTGTGGTATGAATATCAACAACCTTTCTGTCGTCACGGGGAGCGCGTACGCGGCTCGCAGTTTCACGGGCAGCTTTCACGCGGGGACGATAGGCACGGGTCGCGTCCTCGTCTGCAACATCGTCGAAAGAGGGAATATCCTCCTCAGGGGTCTCTTCGTCGTAGTAGTCCTCATCGGGTACGGTAACGATATTCTTGATCTTATCCCAAACGCTCATTTTTTATCCTCCAATTTTTTTATCCTGTCCATATATCAATAACGTCTGCTGCCGAACAGCGCCGTACCGATGCGCACAAGGGTGGAACCCTCCAGTATCGCCTCTGCGTAGTCCGACGACATACCCATTGATAGAATATGCATATCTATATTATCTATTTTTTTATCCCGTATGTCAACCGATAATTTGCGTGCTTTGCAAAAAAATCTGCGGGAATCCTCGGTTTTTTCGCAAAAAGGCGGGATCGTCAACAATCCCCGCACCTTTACGTGGGGCAGCGCCGCGATTTTGCAGACCTCCTCTTCAAATCCGTCCAACGGGAATCCGGTTTTTGATTCCTCATCGCCGATGTTGACCTCCAGCAAAATTTCCGCCTGCCTGCCCAGCTTTTCGGCGGCTTTATCGATGGCGGCGGCAAGCTTGTAGCTGTCTACGGACTGGATCATGGATACATGGGGCAGAATCTTTGCAACCTTATTGGTCTGCAAATGCCCGATCAGGTGCTTTTCCGCGCCGCAGCGGTCAAACATCTCCAGCTTTCCCAGCAGCTCCTGCACCTTATTCTCGCCGACCAGTCCGATACCCAGCGACAGCGCGTGGTCGATAAACATCGGCTGTACGGTCTTTGTAACCGCCATAAAACGAATATCGGTCGGCTGTCTGCCGCTTTTAATCGCCGCCTCGGCGATACGGGCGGTAATCTCCTTATAATTTTCTTCAATATCGGAAAATACCCGATCAACCGACAAGTTTTCCGTCATACAAATCCGTTCCTTCCGTTATCACTTCATCATACAGCTTGATGTAATAGCTCTGCCCGTCCACATTGTCGACGATGGAGTATGTATCATCGCTGTACAGTATATCGATCCGTCTGAAATTGACGAGATTGTTTCTGAGAATATAGACCCCGCGCTCACCGTCCACGATGCGGATCGCGCTGTTGGGGATCCGGTAGCCGCTGTAGCTTTTCAGGCGGATCGACGCGTAAGCGGTGCGGATCGAGGCAAGCGGCGCGTTGATGGCGGTCACGCGGAACACAACCGCCGTTCTGCCGTCCACGGTGTCGTTGATCTTGTACACCTCCGCACGGAAATCATCTGCAGAAGAATACGGCAGCTCCACGGTATAGCGGCGGCCGACCGAAAGCCTGCCTGCGGCAGCGGCGTCGATATTACAGACGAAATACCAGTCAAAAGAATTGATCAACTTACCCATCGTACTCTGCGCTGTCTCCACCGGGGGACGGGCGATTGCCTGATCGATGGCAGCCACGTCCATAGACGCGACATCGTCATAAGAGACCAGATTTTCATAACCGTCGCATGCGGAGATATAATAACCGCTCTCGGAGGCGATCACAGACGAATACTGCCCCGCAGCGGAAAGAGAAGCGGCGCTTTGAGAATACAGCGATGCGATCGTATCGGAATAATCATAGGAGGCGCCCGCAGCGTTCTGCCCGGACGTGATCGCGGAGCGCAGCGCCAGCGCCTGCGCGGATACCTGCGCAAAATCACCGGCATGCACGGCGGCGGACATTTCATAAATCGCCTGATAGGTATCGCTTGTCAATTTGTCAACATCCGCATACTGCGCCAGAGAAGAACCGGAAAGTCTGGTATAATAAGTGATCTCGTCCTGCGCTTTCAGATACGCAGCGTAAGACTGGGCAGCGGCTTCCCCGGAGAACACAGCGGCGATCGTATCCCCGTTAGCGGCACGGTCGCCGTTTTTTATCAAGGGAACGACAAACCCGCCCACAGTACTTGTGATTACGGATTCTTTCCGCACAGCGTAGATCGTCGTTTCCACCGTATCATAAATGTCTGTACGCAGGGCTGTCACAGTTTTTACGGAATACTTTCCCGCGTGAAAAAACTGATACAGCAAGAACACGGCGGCAAAGACGACAAGCAGGAGAATTGCCGCGATTTTCACGGTCTTTCTGCGCTTTTCCAACTCACACGTCCCCTTTCAGAAAATCCTCGCACAGGGCAAATGCCCTTGCGGTAATATCCTCCCGGTCAGCATACAGCCGCACCGCGTCGTCACTGCGGCGAAACCAGCTCTGCTGCCGTTTGGCATAATGTCTTGTCGCTTTTTTTAAATTTTCAACCGCAGTTTCCAGCGAGACTTCTCCGTCCAGCCACGGCTTTAATTCCTTATAGCCGATGGCCTGGGAGGCGGTGGACACCTGCGGCAGCGCGTAATAGGCTTTCGTTTCCTCGATCAGCCCCGCGTCCAGCATCATTTCCGCGCGGCGATGAATCCGCGCGTACAGCGCTTCTCTGTCCGCGAAATCGATCACCAGCCGCAGCACGCGATACGGGGTATCCGACGGCAGATTCGCCTGCCGGTATTCCGCCAGCGGTCTGCCGGTACTCTCGCAGATTTCCAGCGCCCGCAGCGCCCGTTTCGGGTTGTTGACGTCGATCTGCGCCGGCGCGGCGGGATCTGCCGCGGCAAGGCGGGCGACCGTCGCCGCCAGCCCGTTTGTTTCATAATAATTTCTGATTTCCGCCCGTTTTTCGGCGGAAACGTCGATTGCGGCGAAGGACATACCGTCCAGCAACGCGTCGGCGTATAAGCCCGTACCACCGCAAAGCACAACGGTTTTTCCCTGCGCGTGAATATCCCGTATCGCCGCCTGCGCTGCCTGCACATAATCGGCGACGCTGTACGCCTGCGACGGCGGCAAAAAGTCGATCAGATGATGCGGGATCCCCCGCATATCCTCCGCCGTGGGCTTGGCAGTGGCAATGGACAAATTCTTATATATCTGCATGGAATCGCAGGAGACGACCTCGCCGTCAAACCGTGCGGCGATAGCGACGGCAAGGGAGGTTTTTCCGCTTGCTGTCGGACCGAGTACTGCGATCACAGGGATTTTCTCTGTCATTGGATTCTCCCGAACTGCTTTTCCAGTTCCTTCTGCGTCAGCTCCATCATGACCGGTCTGCCATGGGGGCAGTAGCGCAGATCATCGTCGGTCAGCACCCTGCTGATCAGCAGGATCGCGTCCTCCCGCGTAAGCGCACTTCCGCCCTTGACTGCCGCGCGGCAGGAGGCGGAATGATACAGCCAGTCCAGCTTTTCGGTCAGCAGCTCCCTGCTGTGCCTCAGCATCTCCCCCGCCAGCTCGGAGATCACGGCGGCAATATCGTCCCCGGCGAACATCACGGGACATTCCCGCACAAGGACGGCGCCGTCGCCGAAATCGGAAACGGAAAATCCGATCGACTCCAGCGCGTCAAGATTCTCCAGCACGGCGGCGTATTCCCGCCTGTCGAGCCGCACCGTGACCGGCAGCAGCAATACCTGCGGCATGGTACACGCGCCGCGAGCGCTGATCTCATTAAACAAAATACGCTCATGCAGGGCATGCTTATCGACAATCAAAAGCTTTCCTTCATACTGCGCCAACAAGTAGGTATCAAAAATTTCGCCGATATAGACAAAATACGGGACTTCTTTTTGCGTCTGCGCCGCAGCCGCCGTATTGTCCGCTGCCACAGGGGCAGAGGATTCCGCCGTCGGTTCCGGCTCGTCGTATGTAATATCGATATTGACCGGGCGGGACGGCGCAACAGGCGGCGGGTCGCCGTACAGCACGGCATCCGACACGGGAATATCCGCAGCTGCCGCAGGCACAGCCGTATCCGGCGTATCCACAGCGGGCGCAAAGGGAATCGACGCGATCTCCGGCGCAGCGGGACTTGCCGCAACGAAGAAATCCTTGCCGCCCGGTTCGTATACCGTTACCTGCGGCGATTGATTCGGCGTCGGCGGCACAATGGATTTAACCGGCGGCGTCTGTTTGCTCTGCGCAAGAATATCGGAGACCGTGGTTTTGATCTCCATTTGCGTCTGCTCGCCGGATAATACCGGACGGGCGTCGATCAGGGAATCTGGCGGCAGCGCGGGACGGTAGTCGGATTCCGTAATGGCGTTCTTTGCCGCGTAATACACAGCGTTATAAATGCGTTTTTCATCGGAAAACCGCACCTCTGTTTTTGCCGGGTGGACGTTCACGTCCACCGTCTCGGCGGGCACGGTAATATTCAGCACGCAGGCGGGGAATTTCCCCACCATGACGGAATTTTTATAGGCATTATCCAGCGCCGCAGCGCCTACGGGAATCTTCACATAACGGTTATTAACAAAGAAATATTGAGAGTTGCGCGTCGCCTTTCCAGCACGAGGCAGCGACACATATCCATGGGCGGCGATACCGTCCAGCGCATAGCTGCAAGCGACCATACCGGCGGCAAAATCCGCGCCGAACAGCGCGGCGATCACGCCCCGCAGATCCCCGTCGCCGGGAGTAAACAAGGTCTGCTTGCCGTCTCTGATAAAACGAAAGCTGATTTCGGGGTGCGCCAGCGCGATTTTTGTCACAATATCCGAGACATACGTGCCCTCGGTCACGTCGCGCTTTAAGAATTTCATACGCGCGGGTGTGTTGTAAAACAGATCGCGCACAACGACCGTGGTGCCGTCCGGGCAGCCTGCGGTATCCGCGAGGATCTCCTTGCCGCCCTCAATCACATAACGGGCGCCGAAGGTGCTTTCCCGCTCCTTGGTCAGCATTTCCACCTTTGCCACCGCCGCCACGGACGCCAGCGCCTCCCCGCGAAAACCCAGCGTAAAAATGGCGTTCAGATCGTCGGCGTCGGCGATCTTGCTGGTCGCGTGGCTGATAAACGCCTTGGGCACGTCCTCGGGCGCGATGCCGCAGCCGTCGTCGGTGACGCGCATATAGGTGATCCCGCCGTTTTTGATTTCCACGGTGATCTTATGGCTGCCCGCGTCGATGGAATTTTCAATCAGCTCTTTCATGGCGGAGGACGGCCGCTCCACCACCTCGCCCGCCGCGATCAGCTCGGCGACCGTGCGGGATAATACGTTAATTTTCGGCATAAAATCACCTTCCGTTCTATAAGCGTTCGATCGCGGAAATTCAGCTTTCCGCCAGTTTTTTCAATCGGTAAAGCATCGTCAGCGCTTCAATCGGCGTCAGGGTATTGAGATCGGTGCGCTTCAGCTCGTCCATGATCTCATTGCCGATCCCGGCGGTCATGGAAATTTGCATTTCGTCCGCCGCGGCGGGACGCGCCTGACGGACAACCACGGGCGCGCCGCCCCCGGCTTCCAGCTCCGCCAACACCGTGCGGGCGCGGGCAACCACCTTTGCGGGAATGCCCGCCAGCTTCGCGACCTCGATACCGTAGCTGCCGTCGGCGCCGCCGGGAACGATCTTGCGTAAAAAGATAATATCCTCGCCGCGTTTTTTTACGGCGATATTGTAATTTTTCACGCCGTCCATGGTATTTTCCAGGGCGGTCAGCTCATGATAGTGGGTCGCGAACAGGGTTTTCGCCCCCAGCTTCTTTTTATCCGTCACATATTCCAGCACGGCGCGGGCAATGCTCATCCCGTCGTAGGTAGAGGTGCCTCTGCCGATCTCGTCCAAGATAATGAGACTTTGCTTGGTGGCGTTTTTCAATATCGCGGAGACCTCGGACATTTCCATCATAAAGGTGGACTGCCCCATGGACAGATCGTCCGACGCGCCGATCCGCGTAAAAATTTTATCCACAATGCCGATCTCGGCGGCATACGCAGGCACAAAGCAGCCCATCTGCGCCATAATCACGATCAGAGCGATCTGCCGCATGTAGGTGGATTTACCCGCCATATTGGGACCGGTGATGATCTGCGTCCGATTCTCGCCGCAGTCCATCGCGGTATCGTTGTGCACGAACGGTTCGCCGCCCAAAAACTTTTCCACCACCGGGTGCCTGCCGTTTTTGATGATGATTTTATCGGAATCATTGACCGTGGGCATTTCATAGCCGTATTGCAGCGAAACGTAGGCAAAGGAGGCGAAGGTATCCAACCGCGCCAGCGCCGACGCGGTGCGCTTGATCCTGCCCTGCTCCTTGGCGACGGCGGCGGTCACTTCGCGGAACAGCTCATATTCCAGCTTGTTGATACGCTCCTGCGCGCCGAGGACTTTCGCCTCAAAGGTCTTTAATTCCTCTGTAATGAACCGCTCGCCGTTGACGAGGGTTTGTTTTCTTATGTAATGATCGGGCACCAGCTCCTTGAAGGAATTGGACACCTCGATATAATAACCGAACACTTTATTGTAGCCGACCTTGAGTTTTTTAATGCCGGTCTGCTCCTTTTCCCGCGCCTCCAGCTCGGCAAGAAGCTTTGTGCCGCCGGTGGTGATCTCCCGCAGGGAATCCAGCTCTTCGTTGTAGCCCGTTTGGATCATGCCGCCCTCCCGCACGGAAAAGGCGGGCTCGTCGGCAATGGCGGCGTCGATCAACGCGTAAATATCCGCCAGCTCGTCCAGATCGTTATCAATTTCCCGCAGCAGCTTTGTACGCGCGCCGGACAGCAGCGCCTTTACCTGCGGGATCGCCGCGGCAGCCGCCGCCAACGCGCGCAGCTCCCGTGCGTTGCACGTCCCGTAAACAATACGGGTCAGGATGCGCTCAAAATCATTGATCCCCGCCAGCGCGTCGCGCACAGCGGTCAGCAGCTCGCTGCTGCTGTACAATTCCTTCACGCAGTTTAACCGCTCGTTGATCCGCACCACGTCCACCAGCGGGTTTTCTACATAGGAACGGATCAGCCGCTTGCCCATGGAGGTTTTGGTCTTGTCCACCACCCACAGCAGCGAGCCGCGTTTTTCCCGCCGCTGGGCGGATTCGGTCAGTTCCAGATTGCGGCGCGCCGTCACGTCAAGCCCCATGTATTTATCGTTATCGTAGACCTGCAGCTCCGTAATATTTTCCAAATCAGACTTTTGACTGGTTTTCAAGTAGCTCAGCGCGGCGCCCAGCGCCATGACCGCCTCGGGAATCCCGCCCAAGGACAGCTCGTCCTCGCTTTTTTTAAAATGCCTTGTCACCAGCAGCTTGCCCGCCTCATAATCAAACAGGCTGTCGTCCGCCTTATCGGGCGTAAGAATATCCCGCGCGGCGAGAAATTCCCGCAGCCGCTGATCCGCCACCGCATAGGTATTCAGGATCATTTCCGACGGCTCAAAGCGGGCGATCTCATTTTTTACCTGCTCGGTGATATTTTTCCCGTACCGGGCGCAGACGTGAACCGCGCCGGTGGAAATATCGGCAAAGGCAAGCCCCGCGCGTTCCTCTTTCAGAAACACGGCGGCAAGATAATTATTGCGGGATTCGTCCAGCATGCTGCTCTCGATCACCGTGCCGGGAGTCATCACGCGGATCACGTCCCGCTTGACAATCCCCTTTGCCGTCGCGGGATCCTCCATCTGCTCGCAAACGGCGACCTTGTAGCCCTTTGCCACAAGACGCGCGATATAGGTATCTGCAGCATGAAAGGGCACGCCGCACATCGGCGCGCGCTCCGCCTCGCCGCAGTCTCTGCCGGTCAGGGTCAGATCCAGCTCCTTGGACGCGGTTTTCGCGTCGTCAAAAAACATTTCGTAGAAATCGCCCAGTCTGTAAAATAACAGCGTGTTCGGGTATTGTTCTTTGACCTTTAGATACTGCTGCATCATCGGTGTCATGCTGTGGGTCTCCTTGTCTGTAGAATCATTTCAACTGCCGTGGTTCCGGCGCGCAACTCAGTGGCAGCCGCTGCAGCCGTCGCAGCCGCAGCTGCAATCGTGGGGTTCGGGCACCTCGCAGGTCGCGGGGTCCTCGCCGTTGACGCAAAGGGACAGCAGCTGCATCACGTACTGCATCATCTCGTCCACTTCCTGCTTGGCGGTCTGATAAGCGATCATATTGGGGTTCTGCATGACCTGGTCGTAGACCTCGCGAAACTCCCTGTCGTAGCCCGCTTTCACATTCTCGTCGGGGGTGTCCTTCATATCTTCCTGCTGATAGGACATCTGGATCAGATTCAGCTTGGCGATCAGCGCGTTGAGCGCGTCGTCCTTTTCATTCTGCTCTCTCGCCTTGGTAAAGTTGAGGTATCTTTCATCCTGCTGGATCACAGCGCCCAGCTCTCTCGTTTTTGCAATTACGTCCATAATAATTCTCCTAAATCATATTGTTATCGGGGATCAGACCAGCCGCCCCGTTAATACCCAGTTGCCCGCCTCGGTGATCTCCGCCTCTGCAAAGCTGCCGACCAGCGACGCGTCCCCGGGGCATTTGATGGTAAAATTCCCGCTTGTCCTGCCGATAAGAAGATCGCCCTCGCGCTCCTCGATCAGCACGCGGAACCGCTTGCCGACCAGCGATTGATTCCGCGCTGCGGCGATCTTTTCCTGCGCGGCGAGCAGCTCGCGGAACCACACGCCTTTTTCCTTTGCGGGCACGGGATCCGCCATCTCCGCCGCCCTTGTTCCCTTGCGCGGGGAATATATAAAGGTAAACAGCGAGGAAAATTCCACATCTTCAATGAGCCGTTTGGTGTCGCAAAATTCCTCGTAAGTCTCCCCCGGAAAGCCGACGATCACGTCGCCGGTCAGGGCGATGTCGGGCATGAGTTCCTTCGCCATGCGGCAAAGCTCTTGATAGTGCGCCGCGGTATAACCGCGGTTCATCGCCTTGAGTACGCGGTCGTTCCCGCTTTGGAACGGCAGATGCAGATGGCGCTCCACCTTTTCGCATGCCGCCATCGTCCGCAGCAGCTCTTCGGAGCAATCCTTGGGGTGCGAGGTCATAAAGCGAATGATAAAATCTCCCGGCAGCGCGTTGATCCTGCGCAGCAGCTCGGAGAAATTCACGCCGCAATCCGGTTCCTTCCCGTAGGAATTGACGTTCTGCCCCAGAAGGGTGATCTCTTTCGCGCCGGCGGCGATCAGCTCCCGCGCCTCCGCGAGGATCTTTTCCGGCTCCCGGCTGCGCTCTCTGCCGCGCACATGGGGCACAATGCAATAGGTGCAGAAATTGTTGCAGCCGTACATGATGGGCAGCCACGCGCGGAACGCCCGGTCCCGCACCGCGGGAATCCCCTCGGCGATCCTGCCGGATTCGTTCTGCACGTCAAACACGCGTTTGCGCTTGCGCAGCACACTGTATAAAAGCTCGGGCAAACGGTAGACGGCAAAGGTGCCGAATACGAGATTCACGTAGTCGTAGCTTTTACGGAGTTTTTCGGCAATATGCGCCTGCTGCGTCATACAGCCGCAAAGGGCGATAATCATATTATTGCCGTTTTTTTCTTTTATCGGTTTCAGCGCGCCCACATTGCCGAACACGCGATCCTCGGCATGCTCCCGCACGGCGCAGGTGTTGAACAGCACAAAATCCGCGTCCTCGGCTTTATCACAAAACGTGAAGCCCATTTCGGCAAGCCGCCCCTTGATGCGCTCGGAATCCGCGACGTTGCCCTGACAACCGTAGGTATGCACAAAGGCTTTCGGCGTATCGCCGAACCGCTCATACAGCAGCTCCCGCGCAAGCGCCGTAAACTCGCGCTGCCGCGCAAGCTCCTCTTCACTGATAAATACATTTTTTTTCTTATTATCAATCAATTGCAATTCCGCCTATAATTTTTCATTATGACGCTATATTATACCATATAGAAAAAGAATTGGGAATAGTTTATTTTAAATTTTTGGGTAAAATCTGCCCGAAATTCGATCTTCACGCCCGCATCATACGGCAAACAGAAAAAAACCGCCGGACGAGCCGACGGTTTTTGCGTTTCTGAGATCAGGCGTTGTTCGCCCTTTTGGACTGCACATATTTGACAAGCAGCAGGAGCGCGATCATCAGCACGATACCGACGGGCAGGCTGATCCATGCGCTTCTGGAGAAACCGGCGACGATATAGGTCACGAACGACACGCCGGCGCAGACCAGCGCATAGGGAAGCTGCGTGGACACGTGGTTGACGTGGTTGCACTGCGCGCCCGCCGACGCCATGATGGTGGTATCGGAGATGGGAGAGCAGTGGTCGCCGCAGACCGCGCCCGCCATACATGCGGACATGGCGACGATCATCAGATCGGGCGTGGATTGCAGCGCGCCGAGTACGATGGGGATCAGGATACCGAACGTGCCCCAGCTCGTACCGGTGGCGAACGCCAAACCCAGCGCGACAAGGAAGATGATCGCGGGCAGGAAGCTCACAAAGCCGTCGGCGGACTGCTTGATGAGATTTTCAACATAGGGCGCGGCGCCTAGGCTCTTTGTTACGCCGTTCAGACTCCACGCAAGGGTCAGAATCAGGATCGCGGGAACCATCGCCTTGAAGCCCTCGGGCAGGCATCCCATGCAATCCTCAAAATTCAGGACGCGACGGCACATATAATAGATGACCGTGAAGATCAGCGCGGCGAGCGCGCCGTATGCAAGACCGACAGTCGCGTCGCTGTCGGCGAACGCCTCGATGAAGCTCACGTCGCCGCCGAAGAAGCCGCCGGTATAGATCATGGCAATGACGCAGGCGACGATCAGCACCGCCACGGGCAGGATCAGATCGATCACGCGGCCGCGGGGATTCGCGTCCTGCTCGTCGAGCTTCTGTGCGTCGTCGTTGCCGGTGGTGAAAATATCGCCGTTCATGGCGTTCCGCTCGTGGATCGCCATCGGACCGAAGTCCGCCTTGATAAAGACCAGCGCGAACATCATGACGATCGTCAGCAGGGCGTAAAAATTAAAAGGAATGGCGCGGATGAAAAGCTGCAGACCGCTGACGTCGCCGGAAAAATCCGCAGCGAAATCGGACACAGCCGCCGCCCACGAGGACACGGGCGCGATAATGCAGATGGGCGCGGCGGTCGCGTCGATCAGATACGCGAGCTTCGCGCGGGAAATGCCGTGCTTGTCCGTTACGGGACGCATGACGCTGCCGACGGTCAGGCAGTTGAAATAGTCGTCGATAAAGATCAGCATGCCGAGAACGATGGTGGCGATCTGCGCGCCTGCGCGGGTCTTGATATGCTTCTGCGCCCAGCGGCCGAACGCCGCCGAGCCGCCCGCCTTGTTCATCATTGCAACCAGCGTGCCCAGCAGGACAAGGAAGATCAGAATACCCACGTTGCCTGCGTCGGCAAGCTGCGAGACAATCCCCTCGTCCATGACATGGTGGAGCGTACCCTCGAAATTGAAGCCCGAATACAGCAGCGCGCCGGACAGGATGCCAATGAACAGCGAGCTGTAGACTTCTTTTGTCACAAGGGCGAGGGCGATCGCCAGAATCGGCGGCACAAGCGCCCAAAAGCTGCTCTGCACGGATTCTGCGGTGGTCGTCAGCTTTGCGATCACAAGCACGATAATGACGCAGATCGCGGCGATGCCGTACTTGAGCATGGATTTCTTCGTTTTTGCCATCGTTTATAGCTCCTTCACAAATTATTTACAATTCCACTATACTAAAATCTGACAACAATGTCAATATTATTTCAAAAAAATCGGGACACGGACTGATTTTTTACGCAAACCTACCAATCCGTGCCCGTATAAAATTTTCGTATCAGCCATTCGCCGCCAGAAAATCCAGCGTGAGCGCCGCGGTCTCGGCGGCGTAATTTTCAATAAACATGTGCCCGCCGCCGCTGACCACGTAATCCACACTGCCGTCGGGCAGCGCCGCGCGCAGATTTGTCCGCGCCCTGTCCGCGATGACCTTATCCTTGCTCCCGTTGACAAACAGGATCGGCGGCATACGGCGCACCGCATCGTAATCCGTATCGGTCAGCATGGAGAAATTACGAACCGCTCCTGCGCCCGTACCCTTGATACGGAACGGCGCCATAAGCGTTTCAAGATCATAACCGGACGCGTACGTCCGATCCTGCAACGCAAAATGCAGCAGCAACCTGACCACGGGCGTACATCTGCCCATCAGCTCCATAAACGCGCCCACGACTTTGGCGACGGCGGCTTTGGACATCAGCGCGCGGGCGGGAACGCCGTCGTTGCCCGCAGTACCGTAAAGCAGCAGATTTTTCACGCTGTCGGGATATTTCTGCGCCACGGCAAGGGCGATATATCCGCCCATGGAGTGCCCCGCCAGATACCAGGGCTCGTCGCTTAAATCAGTCATCAAAGCGTGGATAATATCCTCCCGGGGGAGCATTTCGGTCTCGCCGGTCTCCCGGGACGAATAGCCGAAGTCCGGCAGATCGACAAGCACGCAGGTATAGCCGTTTTCAGCAAGGAACGCTGCAAGCGGCTCCCAATTATAGGTAGATTCCGCGAAGCCGTGCAGCATCATGATTTGCCCCTTGGCGTTTTCCGCGCTTTTCACACGGTAATGCAGGCTGTAATCGCCGCAGTCGAAGAACTGACTGTCCGCATAGGGCGTATCATACGCCGCAAAGACGGGGATCGCCAGCGAGAACAGCATGGCGACGCATAAAATCACGCTTAAAAATTTTTTCATAAGAATCGCTCCTTTATTCTGCCGAAACCTTAGAGAACGTATACATATCACGCACGGCGACCGCATTCGTATCGATCACGGTGACGGTGTAAGACGGCGCATAGTTGTCGGAACCGATCGCGCCGTAGCCGCCCAGACTCGACAGCTGGTACCATCTGCCGCCATAAAGATACGCCATATTATCGCTGTGCACATGGGCGCAGGACAGTAACGTAATGTACGCGCAGTCGGCGGTCATATCGTCAAACAGACGGTTGCCCTCGATATTATCCACCGGATATTCATCGCCGAACGGGAAACCGGGGAAAGCCTCGCCGTTTTCATATGCCGCCTTAAACGCGGGCGTCGGCATATGAAAAAATACGCTGGTGGGCACTGCCCTTTCGTTCGCGCCCGCTACAAGCCACGCAATCTGATCTGCTTTCATAAAGTCGTACTTTCCCTTGGAATTGCGTTCCAGAGAATCGATGATTGCAACGGCATGCACGGTCTCGCCGTCTTTCTTCAGGTCAATAAAAAACTGCATCGTGCCGGTGATATCCCGCGCGTTGCCGTAAAGAAAATGCGGATACTGCATCATGAACGCGATCAGCTCCTGCTTCGTGCCGCCGCGCTCACCGTCGTTATTGCCGGGCGCAAAGGTCCACGGCGTGTTAAACTCTTCAAGCAGCGCCCCAAGCAGTCCGGCTGCACCGTACTTATCATAGCCGTGTTTGATACTCTTACCCTCTACCATATCTCCTGCGATCACAATCAGGTCGCAAGGCGTTTTTTCCAGCACAGCCCGAATATCCGCAAGTGTGCGCAGATCGTCGGCATTCGTACCGTTGAACAGGTGGGTATCATTGAGCTTCAATATGGTAAAGGCACCGTCAGCGTTTACGTCCAGCGCGGCGTCGCCGACAGTATACACCTCGTCATAGCTGTGGGGGGAATCGTTTTCCGTCTTTTTGCAGCCTGCAAAGCCGAGACATACTGCAAACACGGATAAAACAGCGATCAATTGCATAAAAAGCTTCATATCTGTTCCCTTCCGAAGAAATCTAATATTATAATAAGAAAAAAATGGCGCCAAGTCAATGCTTCTCGATATTTTTTGCACGGACAGCGCGGGCGTGGATATTATTTGCCCGGTAAAAGATTTGGTTGCCGTTATGCGCAAACCGTCTGACAAAAGGAAAAAAAGAATTCTTTTTCTTTGCCAGCAGCGCAGCGGTCTTTGCAACGCCCGCAAACCTTGCGCGGTCAAAAGGTTTCCAATGGTGCGACGCCCACATGACTGAAAAATCAATCTCATTGATGCGCCGCATCGTTTCGATCGCGCGGTCAATGGTCGTCGAGGTCTTCAACCACATATACAAATATGAGCTGATCACATCACCGACAAACAGCGTTTTATACGTGTTGTCGTACAGGCTGATCGACCCCTCGGTATGTCCCGGCGTTGCCAACACCTCGATCACACGACCGCCGCCCAAATCAAACGTATCCCCCTCGCCGATGATATGTACCCTTGGTTCACCGGCAAACGCCCTGATACGCAAATCCTTTGCCGCCTTGCCCCGCAGCTTCTTTTCCGCCAGCCAGCGGCGACGCTGCCGCACGCCGCAGTCCTTGATATGACGGCTCTCAAACGCAGAAATATACATATCGTGAAACTGCCCTCTGCCGCCGATATGATCCACATGGGCATGAGTCGCAACGAGATCATAAGGCAGCCCACGGGTTAATTCTTCCGCAAGCGCCTTGTAATCCCCCGCGCCCAGACCGCAATCGATCAGCAATGCGCGCTCGCTGCCGCAGATAATATACATGGTACTGAACTTTTCGCTGATGAGATAGGAACCGTCGCCGATGTCTTTGACGTCATACCGTACATCTGCCATATACAACCCTCACTTCATTTCCGAAATTTCACAGACCGTCGCCACGGCGCCGTCGATCACAAACTTTACGTTCCAGCTGCCGTACGCCATACCGTAAACGCGGACGGGATCATTCTGATAAGCGGGGCGCGGATCGTCGGCAAGCGCCTCCTCCAGCGCCAGCCGCTGCGCCGGGGTCATATCCGGCGGAACTGCCGCGCGCCATACGATCTGCAGCGTCGGCTTGGGAATCTGCGCGGTAAAGCCCGCCGCCGCGTCGGGATAACTGTCCGCATACGGCAGGTAGGGCTTGATGTCCAGAATCGGCGTGCCGTCCATCAGATCCGCGCCGGAGACTGTAAGAACGGGGCCGTATTTCTCGGTTATTTCAAATTTTTCCAGTTTTACGCAGGTAAGCCCGATGGCGTTGGGGCGAAACGGAGAACGGGTGGCGAACACCCCCATGCGCTGATTGCCGCCAAGTCTCGGCGGACGCACCGTAGGCGACCAGCCGTCCGCTTTTTTTGCTTCGGAAAACTCCCAAAGCAGCCACAGCCGCTCAAAATCTTCAATTCCGCGAAACGCGTCGGGATTGCGGTACGGCGGCTCCATAATAATTTCGGAGAGCAAATGCACCGAAAGCCCACTCTGCCGCGGCAGACCGAACTTTTCTTTGAAATCATTGTGAATGACGGCGATGGGCGTACAAATCAAATTTTTCATATCGTTGTTCCGCAAATTCTGATTGATCGGCTTTGCCGATCAATCAGAATTTAATGAATAATAAATAGTGAATGATGATTGATTGTGGAACCGCTTCGCGGTTGGATTTGCAAAAAGATGGGCTCACAATCTTGTAGGGATGCCCACTGGGCATCCGTTGATTTTGCACGTAACCCGGCGGACTACAAGCGAAGTCCGATATTTTAATTTATAAATCCAAATCGCGCAGCGATTTCCGAACTTCCAACCTTCTACCGAACTTCCGATTTATCGGCGAAGCCGATAAATCGGAAGTTATCTTATAAAGTGCGTCGGCTGCCATGTTTCCCGTTCGGGCAGACCGAAGCTTTCTTTGCCGAGGGCAATGCTTTTCATCAAAAACACCATATTCCGCGCGAGGGTGCGCATGGTCTGCAAGCCCTCCGCGTCCTGCGCGGCTTCGCCGGGCGCTCTGCCGTGAACGCTGTTCCAATACTGGCTGGACGCCACGGGCATGCCGCTGATGGTGAAAAATTTATTCAGCTCATCAAAGGTCGCGGAACACCCGCCGCGTCTGGCGACGGCGACGCTTGCGCCCACCTTCATGGTCTTGTCGAAAGCGGTGCTGTAAAACAACCGATCCAGCAGCGCGATCAGCGTGGCGTTTGCCGATGCGTAATACACCGGCGTGGCGATTACCAATCCGTCCGCCGCCGCGAATTTCGGCGCAAGCACGTTCACAAGATCGTTGAACACGCATTTGTCGTGGTCGTAGCAGTGTCCGCAGGCAATACAGCCGCGAATATCCTTGTTGCCCACAAGAACGGTCTCGTATGCAATTCCCTCCCGCGCAAAGATCTGCTCCATTTCATGAAGCGCGACCGCCGTATTGCCCTTTGCATGAGGGCTGCCGTTGAGAAGTAATACGTTCATGAGAATGCTCCTTACTTTACAAATTTTGATTTATCGGCGCAGCTGATAAATCAAGTGAGGAGTCAGGAGAGAGAAGAGAGGAGTTTTGGAAGCCGCTTCGCGGTTGGATTTATAGAACCGATTACCAGTAACAGGTAGCACGGCGCACTGCGCCGTTTAATCATACGGCAAAATCGTGACATTGGGAAAAGGCACAATTTTTCCTTTGCCGTATGATTTTCTAATTAATGCCCGCAGGGCTTAACCATATTCCAAAATCGGGAAAAGCATGCTGATCTTCCCATCCTTCTATACGGTGGGCGCTGACGCGCCCCATCATAAAAATTCCGCAACGAGGGAAATAATATTCTCTCAAAAAGTTAATCCGTCGTTGCAGAATTTAAACGGCGCGATGCGCCGTGCTACCCGTTTCCGCCAATTCGTTCTGAAATCCAAATCGCGCAGCGATTTCCGAACCGCCTGCCTCTTCCCTCCTACCTTTTTACCTAAATTCAGATTTATCAGCAAAGCCGGTAAATCTGAATGTATTATACCGCATCTATTCCAAAAAGTCCATATGCCGGGAAAAGATAAACGACCTTGACAAAAAAATACAATGTGTTACACTGATACTGTACAATATTTACCGACAGGAGGCTGTTTTATGGCAATCAAAACAAACTACACCTTTGCGTCTGCGGATGGCGTATCTGCAATTCACGCGGTGCGCTGGCTGCCCGTCGACGGCAATGTGCGCGCAGTTCTGCAGATCGTTCACGGCATGGTCGAATATATCGAACGCTACACGCCCTTTGCTGAGTTCCTGACAACGAAAGGCTACGCAGTATTCGGGCACGACCACATCGGGCACGGCGATTCCGTATCCTCGCCGGAGGAATGGGGCATCATGCATGCGGACGATCCCAGCGACGTGATGGTGGCGGATATGTTCACCAACTACAAGCACGTCAAGGAGGAATATCCGGACGTTCCGTACTACATTCTCGGACACAGCATGGGCTCGTACATGCTCAGAAAATATCTGTCCGTCAAGGGCGCGCAGTTGCAGGGCGTAAACGGCGCGATCGTCATGGGTACCGGCACGGAGCCTGCCGCCGCCATGGGTCTGGTCGTCGCAAAAACGCTGGCGAAGCTCAAGGGCAGGGATTACCGCGCGCCGATCATGGTCAAGCTGACCTTCGGCGCCCCCTATAAAATGTACGATTTGACCGGACAGGACGCCGCCAACAGCTGGTTGACGAAAAACGAGGCGTTTGTAAAGAAATACTACAACGATCCGAAATGCACCTATCTGTTTTCCCTGAACGGATACATCGGTCTGTTGTCCGCCGTAAAATACGACGGTTCTGCGGCAAACGTGGCGAAAATCCCGAAAAACATTCCCATTCTGTTCGCCTCGGGCGATAAAGACCCCGTCGGCAACCACGGCAAAGGCGTGCAGCAGGCGTATGATCTGTTCAAAGCCGCCGGCATCGAGGACGTGACGCTCCGCCTGTTTGAGGGCGACCGCCATGAGATTCTCAACGAGACCGACAGCGATAAGGTCTTTGCAGAGCTGTACGACTGGATGGAATCCAAAAAATAACAGCGCGTCAAGCGTCGATACAGCAATATCAACGGTAAAAATCCGCATTGTCAATACGGCAATGCGGATTTGTTTATCCCAACATATTTACAGCAAAATGCAGCAGGATCACGGCGGCAAGGCTGTTTGTTTTCAGATACACGATTTGCAGGAGCGTCCCCAGCGCCAGCGCGATCGACACGGTGACAAGCGCGCCGACCGGATCAAGAACGGCGTTCACAAGATGCGCCAGCGCAAAAATTGCCGCCATCAGCGCCAGTCTGCCGCAATTGATCTGCCCGCATTTCGAGAATATATACGTACCGAATGCGCGGTAGTACAGTTCCTCAGACGCTGCCGTTGTAAAAATGCCGATCACGTCAAAGACGTTTTTTACATGGAATCCCGTCGCAATGCGCAGGATCAGCAAGGCTGCCGCCGGGAGAAGACCGAGTAAGACATATTGCCAATTTCCCCGCTTCTCATGCAGCGCCTTGCGCTTTACAAGATAGCTTCCCACGGCGAGCATAAGCCCAAGCTTGACCGCGGTCTCCGGCAACCCCCGTTCTGTCATGCCGAGGGCGACCTCCGCAAGATACGCGGAAAGAATAAGGGCGGAAAAAATGATCGCCCCCGCGGCATAGACGCCTGCCGCTTTTGCTAAATTTTGTTTCATTCACACGCTCCTCAGCGCTGAAAATTATTGCAGATCAAACAATCGTCTGTTTCGGGTGGTGAAAAACCTTAAAAATCCTTATTTACTGCGGGTCAAAAGCGCCACACACTCTATATGGCGGGTATGGGGGAACATATCCACGGGCTGAATTTTGCGGACTTTATAGCCGTGAGCCGTGAGGTAACGCAAGTCCCGCGCCTGTGTTTCGGGATTGCAGGAGATATAGACTACCCTGCCCGGCTGCAATTTGCAAAGCGCGGCGAGAAATTCCCGGCTGCAGCCGCTGCGGGGCGGGTCGGTAAACACAACGTCAATCTGCGCGCGTTCCGCCGCCAGCTCCTGCATCAGTTCCCCCGCGTCCTTTTTCATAAACACGGCGTTTTCCGCGCCGTTTATTTTTTTATTTACCAGCGCGTCCCGTACCGCCTCGCCGTTGATCTCCGCGCCGATGACGCGGCAGCCGCTTTTTGCCGCCACCAAGCCGATGGTGCCGATGCCGCAGTAGGCGTCGATCACGGTCTCGCCGAGCTGCAGGTCGGCAAAGTCGATCGCCGCACCGTAGAGCTTCTCCGTCTGCGTATGGTTGATCTGATAGAAAGATTTCGGGGAAATGCGAAAACGGCAGCCGCACAGCTCGTCCTCGATATATCCCTTGCCGTACAGCACCGTCTGCCGCTCGCCCAAAACCATACTGGTGGACGAATTGTTGATATTCTGCACCACGGTGGTGATCTCCGGGTGCCGCGCGGTCAGCGCCTTGATAAAATCATGCTTGCGCGGGAATACCGGCGTGCCTGTAACCAGCGTCACCAGTATTTGCCCCGTGACGTCGCCCGTACGCACCAGTACATGCCGCAAAAATCCCGTATGCGTATCCTCGTTATAGACCGAATACCCGAAAGAAACCGCCAGCTTTCGGATCGTTACAATGATCGCGTCGGCAGTCTGATTTTCAAGATAACAGCTGTCCGTGGCGACAATGGTATGCGTGCCGCTTTTATAGATACCGGAGATCATCTTACCGCGCGCGGTCGTGCCGAACGCCGCTTGCACCTTGTTGCGGTAATAATACGGCGTATCCATACCGATGATCTCAGATACCCGCCCGTATGACCGCAACAGCTTGATTACGGTCGCCATTTTCCAGATGAGCTGATCCGCATAGCTTAAATTTTGAAGCTGGCAGGCGCCGCACTTTTTTTGGTGCGCACAGAAAATATTTTTATTTTTTTGATTCATAATCGTCACCGCCAAGCTAAAGTCATACACTTCTCAAAAAGTTGTTGTACAAAAATGGTTACTGCCTGACAAATGCTGTTTTTTTAAAAAATCGGCATATGTAAATTTTTCATTGAACAAAAAGTCAATTTTATATAAAAATCCATGGCTAATATTGTAGAACAGCATCAAAAACAGTATAATTTATCTAAAAGCAACAAAATTGCCAACTACATATTTATACACTAAATAAATATTTATACACACAAAAGGAAACATATATATGGAACGCAAACGTGCAGAATACAAAAGCGCTCTTACCTCAAAATCAGTGATTAAACGGGCATTTGCCAATTTTTTATACGAAAAACCGTTACCGTAATCTCCGTAATTGAACGGGCGGGCATCAGCAGGAGCAACTTTTACACTCATTATAAATAATGACATTGACGACCTACCGGCAACAATCGTCCGCAAGGAATCGGACAAAATCCTTTCACATGGGCAATCAGTCAGCGCGAACTATTTGGCGCTTAATCCGAAACCGCTGCTGACTGCCATTGCCGCCGACATGAATGCGGACCGGGACTATTACCGCGCCCTGTATCTTTCTGATAAATCGGGCAATTTTCTTAAGAACAAGAAAACGACACTGACGGAAAAGCCGTTATCCAACGGATTTCCTGCAAAATACCAGCTCAAGGCAAACGCAAGTCTGCAAATTTACGTTTCATTTCCGCGCTTTTATGGACGACCGCCGATCTGTACCGCACACACTTCGATATTCCGGTCGACGTCTCTATCGACAACGTTTCCGCAACCATCGCAAACGCGCTTTTCGCAAACAACCCGCAGGTCATAACCGCATAAACCACATAGAAACGCACGGTCGCCGACAGGCGGCCGTTTTTCATTCAATGCTCCTATAAAATGTAAGCGTAGAATATCCGCGCTCCGTCTGGGAAAGCATATACCGTTCGGCAACAGCGGACAGTTCCGGCATAGCATCGTCCATAAGTCTGACCGCGTAGATGCGGTCAAATTCCGCCGCGACAATATGCCGCATTGCCGCAAACGCCGCATGCCCCAGATGCGCGCCCTTGAACTCGCCGCCGCAGGTTTTACAATAAAACACTCCCTCATTACAGTCCAGATACATATGCGCGCTGTCCTCTGTACCGCACATACAGCAGCCGTCTATATCCGGCGCATATCCCGCAAGCGCGGCAAGCCGAAGCTCGGTAATCGCCTTGATCAGCAGCGCCGGTTTTTTTCGGCTGCATAAAAAATGCAGGCTGTTTAAAAGCAGCCGCAGCGGTTCGCCGTCGGTATCGCCGGGCGGAATCAGTTCCTCCGCCAATTGACAGAAATACTGCGCCAGCGCCAATGTCTTCAAATCGTCATTCAAATCATAAAAGACCTCTTTGACGGCAGCCTCGGTGATATTCAGCGTATCGCCGCGCTTGGAATAGGTCAGGTCGGCATAGCAAAAGGTCTGCGTGCCCGCATGCAGCTTACTTTTCGGTCGGCGCGCCGCCTTCGCAAAGGCGCTGATCACGCCCCTGTCCCGGGTCAGCACAGTGACAATCCGATCGCTTTCGCCGGTGTGGCGAACTTTCAGCACAACGCCGTCCGTGTTAAATACTTCCATATCAATCCAACCCGAAGTTGTGAATCAACCCTTCCCTGTTGCGCCAGTCCTCCTTGACCTTGACCCAGCATTTCAGATTGACCTTAATTTCAAAAAAACGCTCCAGATCAATGCGCGCCGCGGTGGAAACCGCCTTGAGCATCGCACCGTGTTTGCCGATGATAATCCCTTTATGGCTTTCCTTTTCACAATAAATGACCGCGTCAATATCCAAAATATCCGCGTCGTCCCGCTCGGCAAACCGTTCGATGGACACCGCTACGCCGTGGGGAACCTCTTTATCCAGACGGAGCAGCATTTTTTCCCGAATCAGCTCTGCCGCGATTACCCGCTCCGGCTGATCGGTTAACGTGTCGTCAGGAAAGAAATGGATCGATTCGCCGCTGAGGGCTTTCAACTCCTCCAGCAGCGCGTCAATGCCCTCGTCCTTTAATGCCGATACCGGCACCACTGCGGCAAAGTTGCAAAGCTTTGTAAACATCAGGATCGTTGTCGCGATCTCCGTCTTATCTCTGACGCTGTCCGTCTTGTTAACAGCCAGTACCGCGGGGATCTTCGATTTTGCGATCCGCCGCGCCAATTCCAGCTCTGCGGGACGCGGCTCCTTTTCCGGCTCCACGACCAGCAAACAGGCGTCAACACCGGAGATACTGTCGTCCACCGCCTTGAGCATGATCTCGCCCAGCTTATTTTTCGGTTTGTGAAAGCCGGGCGTATCGGTGAATACCAGCTGCACGTTATCCGCCGTTGTCAAAACGCCGGTGATGCCTGTCCGCGTGGTCTGGGGCTTGGGGGACACAATGGCGACCTTTTGCCCCAGCAATCTGTTCAGGATCGACGATTTGCCCACATTCGGACACCCGACGATCGCGATAAATGCAGACTTAGAGATAGGTTCGTTCATAAATTACAATTCTCCATAAACCTTTCAAATTATTCATCAACCGGATAATAGCTCCCGTTGCGGGGCAAACCGAGACGGGTCAAGACGGCTTCCTCTTTTTCCCGCATACGCATTTTCTGAATGCCGCCGTCTTCGTGGTCGTAGCCCAGCAGGTGCAGCATGGAATGTACCGTGAGATAGGCGATCTCACGCTGAAGGGTATGTCCGTATTCCTCCGCTTGCGCCACAGTGTGCTGCATGGAGATCACAATATCGCCCAGCAGTTTGGCGCCGGTATCGGGATTTATATCGTAAACGCCGTTTTCACCGAGGGGAAACGACAGCACATCGGTGGACGCGTCTTTATTTCTGTACTGCTTATTCAGCGCGTGAATCTGTTCATCATTGACAAAGCTGACGCTGATCTCAGCAGAGCCGTCAAATTCCTCAAGTACCAATGCCGCGTGACAGCATCTGCGCACAAGCATCCTTATTCCGGGCGGGACCTTGACGTCTTTCTGATCATTGCGGATAATAACTTTTACTTTTTCCGTCATCACAACATTCTCCTTTTTTATTATTTTTTCGCGCGCTCGGCAGCTTTTTCATAGGCTTTGATAATATCCTGCACCAGCCGGTGACGCACGACGTCCTTTTCATTAAACATCACGGTCTCGATGTCGTCCACATGCTTAAGAATCCGCAGCACGTCCACAAGACCGGATCGCTTGCCGTCGGGCAGATCGACCTGTGTAATGTCGCCGGTGACCACGATCTTGGAATTGAATCCCAGACGGGTCAGGAACATTTTCATCTGCTCGGGGGTAGTATTCTGCGCCTCGTCGAGAATGATAAAGCTGTCATCCAGCGTTCTGCCGCGCATGTAGGCAAGGGGGGCAACCTCAATATTGCCCCGCTCCTGATAGCGGGCAAAATTTTCAGCCCCCAGCATATCGAATAACGCGTCGTAAAGCGGACGCAGATATGGGTCAACCTTGCTTTGCAGATCACCGGGCAGGAAGCCCAGTTTTTCCCCCGCTTCCACGGCGGGACGGGTCAGAATGATCCGATTGACCTCTTTGGCGCGGAACGCATTCACCGCCATCGCCACGGCAAGATAGGTTTTTCCCGTGCCGGCGGGACCGACGCCGAATACAATCGTATGGCTCTTGATGGCTTCAATATATTTCTTCTGCCCGAGCGTCTTGGGCTTGACCGGTTTCCCTTTTGAGGTAATGCAAATACAGTCTGCCGTCATGGCGGCAAGCTTGTCCTCGTTGCCGTCCTCAACCAAGGACAGCACATAGCGAACATTCTGCTCCGTCAACGCCTCGCCCTTGTTGATCAGCGTCAAAAGACCGTTCACCGCCCGCATGGCGGCGGCAACCTTTTCCGGCTCCCCGGCAATTTTCAGCTCGGAGCCGCGGTTGAGGATATCGACCCCATACTGTTTCTCGATCAGTTTTATATTTTCATCGAAGCTGCCGAAAAGACTTACCGCCTGCTCCATGCGGTCAAAGCTGATGGATTGTTCAAACATTTCGTTCTCCGATCACAAAAAGATTTTTTTGAAAAAAGCTGTCGAACCGTATATATATTACCATTTCAGACGAGAGAATACAAGAGCAAAACCGCATTTTTTTATGAAATATGCATATAAATTCAAAACAGTTTTTATGAAAAAAATCTAAAATTTCAAATTCATGATTCTTCTTCGGCAATTATCATCGGCTGCTCGGCGGCAATATCCTCTCTGCACCGCAGCTTAGCGGTCATTGCGTTTTCCCGCAGGGAAAATTCCGAAGAAAGGAGCTCGCCGTTTTCCGCGATCCCGACATACTGCCGGTAAAATTCCGCGGCGGTCAGCAGCGACAGCCGTTCGCCGTCGAGGCCGTCCGCAGCCTGCGTCTGATACGTCGTTCGAGTACATACCCCCAGCGGCAGCGTAAAATCTCCGCCGCCGAGATCTGTTTCACTCTCGCAGACCGTCTGTCCCTCGACGGACGATCCCAGCGGAATTTCCGCACCAAATACATACAGCCGCTTCTGCTGCTTTATATTTTGCACAAAAAAATAGTTCTCCGCTTTTGCCGCTGCCGTTAGCGTTCCCGTTGTGACGGCAAAACATACGCCCTTTGCGCGCACGGTGTACGAAGTGCCGTCCCGTTTACCGATCACGCCCGAGATCAGCAGCGCGCCCTTTTCCACCGCGTCGCCGTTTTTGACCGCGGCGTCACCGCGCAGCACATGCAGCTGTTCAATATACCCGTCCTTAGCGGCTATAATATTGGACGGCGCGGTATTCGTATCCACCTCGGGCGCTTTTTCCACCTCTAAGATCTCGATACTGGCAGTACCGCCCTTAATATTGACGGCGCACCAGGAAATCTCCGGAAAATCCTGTATCAGCCGCAGCGATACCGCTTCCCTGTCAATTCTTTTTTTCGGCACAGCGCGCCGCAGTCCCGCCGCCTCTGCGGAGGCGATAATCTGATAGGCGCTCAGCGAAGTATTGCCGTTGACACGGATCTGCCAGACAGAGGACACGGCAAACAGAACGAAAAGCAGCGCCAACGCGCCGCCCGCCAGCATGCCTGCCCGCATACGGTTGTGCCGAACGACAAAGGGCAGCCCCTTTTTCTCGGTAACATGCAGACGCACAGCAGATTTTCTTGCCACGGCGCGCATGCGTTTATAGCCTTTGACGGAGGTATCCCCCTGCAGCGTGTTTTCGGTACGGGTAACGTTCCAAAGCGGGATATGCCGGTTCCAACAGAGATTGACGAACCTGTCGATAAAGCCGTCGGACGCCTCAAAACGCACGCAGCCCAACAGATACCGCAGCAATTTGATAATCAGCATAACAACTCTCCTTAGCGAAACTCAATCGAAAAAAATTTGCCGCGAATGACCGCCTCTCCGTCGCCAAGGGAGATAATTTCCAACCCGTCGCCGGAAAAAATCGTAACAGTACCGTCGGCAACCAAACTGATCCTGCCGTTTTCGTATTCGGAAACGCCGCTGCAACCGCTCACCGACGCCATACGGTTGCCCGACAGTTCAATGCGGGGATTGGCATAAATCACGTCATCCAACTTTAGTCTATCCAAAATCCCCTTGCGGGGTCTTTCTGTATTGTCCATATCCATCACCCGTAAATTATATGACCCTGCGGGCATATGTTATGCGGAGAAAAAATATAATTTAGGCAGGAAAGAAGGGCTGCTATGAAAAAAAATACCGGGAAGCTGGGAATCGCGCTGGGCGTCTCTGTTTTGCTGATCCTGTTTGCCGACGCCGCGGGGGACGGGATTCGGGATGCGGTAGCGCTGTGCCTGCAAACCGTGATCCCCTCGCTGTTTCCCTTTATGCTGGCGGCGTCCTATATCGGCGGGCTGGGGATTGTGCCGAAAAAGAACGGCATCGCAGAACGGCTTGTGCGCGGATTGTTCGGCGTTACCGGCGCAGGCGCGGTGACGATCCTGATGTCCTACATCGGCGGGTATCCCGTTGGGCTGCGGCTGTGCGCGGATCAGTTTGCCGCGGGCAGACTCAAAGAAAGAGACAAAAACATCATGGCGGCATTCTGCTTTAATTCCGGTCCTGCTTTTATCATCACCGCAGCGGGACGCAATATGTTCGGCAGCACAAGGCTGGGGCTGCTGCTGTTCGCCGCAGTCACGCTGGCGTCGATGATTACGGGGATACTTGCCTCCCTGCCGCGCAAGCAAACAAAAGAACCAACCAACATTGTCGCTAAAACTGACGCCGCCGATCTGCCGACGGCAGTGAACAGCGCGGCGAAAGCCATGGGCGGCATCTGCCTTTGGATCGTGGTATTCGGCATTTTACAAGGCGTTGCGCAAGCGGTGGCGGGCAGCACGCCGCAGCTCCTGCTGTATCTTTCAGAGGTCACCGCCGGCTGCATGCGCTGCGCGGAAAACAGCGATCTGCCCATGGCGGCGGCAATCTGCGCATTCGGCGGGTTTTGCGTACACTTACAGGTGTTGTCGGATCTGAAAAAAATACAGGTTCAATATTATAAATTCCTACTGTGTCGGCTGCTGCACGCGGGACTTTCCTACGGCATTTGCAAATTGCTCTGCGGCATGCTGCGCGTTCCGGTCGCGGCAGCCGCCATGACGCCGGTACCGCTCACGAAAAACACCGCGCTGACCTCGGCGGTCGGCGTGGCGCTGCTGGCGGTATTATGCGTTTTATTGGTGTTGGATTCGGCGCCCGCCCGAAACCCAACCTGATTATGTTTTTTTATCTTCGCGAAATACGGCAGCGACCTTTTTCAACTGCCAATCGGGGACGGCCTTTGCCTCGGCGTACATGACTTTATAGCTCTCGTGGCGGGTGGGCTCGAGCTTGCCCGCCTGCAGCGCCTCCAACACGGCGCAGCCTTTTTCCGATACGTGAGAACAGCCGGTAAATTTGCAGGCATCCTTATATTCTGCCAATTCTGGGAAACAATCCGGCAGATCATATTTGGGGATAAACCCGCCGCCGTCGAAATCGAAGGACGAAAAGCCCGGCGTATCGGCGATATAGCCGCCGAGGACTTTATACAGCTCCACCGCCCGCGTGGTATGCCTGCCTCTGCCCAGTTTTTTGCTGACTTCCGCAGTTTCCAGTTCCAACGCGGGACAAAGCCGGTTCAGCAGCGTGGATTTTCCCGCGCCGGAATTGCCGGTCAGCGCGCAGACGCCGCCGTCAAACACAGCGTCAAACTGCGCCAGCCCCTCGCCCGTAACGGCGGAAAAGCCAAAGGAAACGAAGCCCGCGTGGCGGTAGATGTTTACATAGCGGGAAACGTCCGCCAAATCGCATTTTGAGAACACCACCACGGGTGTAATGCCTTTATAGGCGGCTGCCGCGGTCAAACGATCGATCAGCTGCAGGTTGGGTACGGGCGACACCGCGCCGGAGACGATCACCAACTTGTCAATATTGGCGACCGGCGGACGGTTCAGGCTGTTCTTTCGGGGTGCGATCACGGTGATGGCAGCGGAAACGCCGTCGGTCTCCACCGTGACCCTGTCGCCTGCCAGCGGCTTTACGCCTTCCTTTCGGAAGATCCCCCGCGCCTTGCAGGCAAGGATACCGTCAGCGGTCTCCACCGAATAAAGCCCGCCGACGCCTTTAATAATTATGCCGTTCAGTGTTTTCATACGGGTATCAGTCGTCCGGTTCGTTCTGCCAAGGATCAGCCGAGACGGAGCGCGCCACGATCAGCGTGATTTCCCGATCCAGACTATACGTCGTTGCCGAATGCGACGGCGACTGGGAGATTACCATGCCGGGCGTATAGCCGTCGGTCTCCTGCTCCAGCACCTTGATATTGGTAAAGCCCTCGCCCTCCAGCAGCTGTCTTGCGTTGCTCAGGCTCAGACGCACCACGTCAGGCACCGCCTTTTTTTCCGTATAGGACGCGCTGTTATCCATGGAGATTTCATAGGTGGGCGGATCAGCGGTAAAGTCAATCGTACCGTCACAAAGCAAGAATGCATCAATGTAGACCGTGAAGCGGTTCTCCTTGCCTCTGCCGGTAAAATCCATGCGAACGGTGCTGCCGTCCAGCGACACGGTGATTTCCCGCACCTTTGTATTATTCAGATAGGCATCCGCCGTCGCGCTGCCGCTGCCTGTGGGCAGCTTCACGGCAACAGTAACGGTCGTATCCTGTTCCGCGCCTTTGGAAACAATGATCGCGACCTCGGAACCCGGCTTAACCTGCGCGTCTGCCTGCGGCTCCTGCCCGATGATATATCCCTGATTTTCCGCGGTGCCGAACTGCTCCGACACAGCGCCCAGCTTCAACCCCAAATCCTCCAGCGCCTGCTCCGCCTGCGCGCGGGTCTTACCCGTCAGATCCGGCACGGCAACGGGCGCGTTTTCGTCCTTGGTTGCAACATACAGGGTGATCGTCGCGCCGTATTGGGCGACCTCATTGGCGGCAGGCGCGGTACGAATGACCTCGCCTTCCTTGACGGTGGCGGATTTTTCCGGCACGACCTTGACGCTGAAACCGTAGGACTTCAGGATCGACGACGCTTCGGAATACTGATAACCGACCACAGATACAACCGGCGTCCCCTCGTCGGAGGAGACCGACAGGGTGATTACCGTGGACTTTTTGATTTTTGTGCCCGTTTTGATGGACTGCTCGCAGACATAGCCGTCCGCATAGTCCGGATTATACACATAGACCGGCGGCGCAAAAGACAGCTCATCGTATTCCTTGATCACGTCCTCATATTTTTTACCCACCAGCTCCGGCATATCGATGGTTTTCCCGCCGCGTCCCGGAAGAACAAAAATCGCGATCAGGATAATTCCCACCACCAGCGCGGAAAACACACCGATCAGAATCGGCAGCGCGGCGCTCTTGGCCGGTTCTTCCTCCTCCGGCTCCGGCTTCTGCGGAGCGCGGTCATAGACGGTTCCCGGCTGCACCGGCGGGCGGCGATAGCCCGGCTCTCTGCCGTAGCCGTCACGAATACGAATGTCCGCCGCTGCGGATTTATTGACAAATACCGCCTCCCGCGCGGAAACGGTGGCAAACGGATAGTCAAATTTGATCGCGGGAGTGCGCTTGAACTCGTCCAGATCAATCAGCATTTCCGACGCGGTACGGTAGCGGTTTGCTTTCTCTTTCTGCATGGCGCGCAGCGTAATCTGCTCCAGCCCGATGGGAATCATGGGATTGATGTCCCGGGGCCGGACAGGCTCGCTCTGCACTTGCATCAGCGCGACGGACACCGCTGATTTGGAATCAAACGGCAGTCTGCCGGTAATCATTTCGTACAACACCACGCCAACGGAATAAATATCCGCCTGCGCGTCGGTCAGCTCGCCCCGCGCCTGCTCGGGACTGATATAATGCACAGAGCCGATCGCGCCGTTTTCGGTGATGGTACGGGTCTCGCTGCGGCTGAAGCGGGCAATGCCGAAATCCGCGACCTTGATATTGCCGTTTTGCAGCACCATAATGTTTTGCGGCTTGATATCCCTGTGTACAATGCCCTTATCGTGGGCATGCTGCAGCGCGCGCAGGATCTGCGTGGTAAAATGGACGGCTTCCTTCCAGTCCACGATCTTCTGCTGATTGATATATTCCTTGAGGGTGATGCCCTCGATATATTCCATGACGATATATTGCAGCTTGTCGCTGAAAAAAATGTCGTAAACTTTCACAATATTCGGGTGCGACAGGATCGCGATCGCCTTCGCTTCATTTTTAAAGCGGCGGGAAAACTCTTCGTTGGCAAGGAACTCCTCTTTCAGAATTTTCACGGCGACAACGCGGTTTTCCACTGCGTCAAACGCCTTATATACCACCGCCATGCCGCCTTCGCCCAGCATTTCGGTAACTTCATATCGGTTTCCCAATACTTTTCCTTCAAAACTTTCCATTCCTGCACCCTCCTTAGACTCTCTTGATCAGCACGACAGTCACGTTATCGCCGCCGCCGTTGTCGTTTGCCGCGTCCACAAGCAGCGCGGCGGCAGCCTCGGTACTGTTGGATTTGATAATCCCCGCGATCTCCCCTACGGTCAGGTAGTTTGTCAGTCCGTCGGTACATAAAAGCACCGTTTCGCCGGAATTCAGCGCGTATTCATTGTAATCCACGGGCACCTCCGGCTCGGTGCCCAGAGCGCGGGTAATCAGGTTTTTATAGATGTGGTGCGCCGCCTGTTCTTCAGTTATGTAGCCGTCGTCCAACAGGGTCTGCACCACGGAATGATCCTTGGTCAGCTGCGTCAGCGTATCGTCAGCGAACAGATACGCCCGGCTGTCGCCCGCATGCACGGTGCAGAGCCGCGCGCCGTCCGTCACTGCGGCGACGATGGTGGTGCCCATGCCGCTTAACGCGCTGTCCGCCTGCGCTTTCGTATAAACCGCGCTGTTTGCCTTATCGCAAAGCACGGTCAGCATCGATTTCAGAGATTTTCTCGGCAATCCTTTTTCCGCAGCGGCAACAAAGCCCTGCGCAAAGGTATCCGAAGCCACAGTACTGGCAACGCTGCCGCCCGCCGCGCCGCCCATACCGTCGCACACAACGGCAAAGGCGATCCCATTGGGCAGTTCGCCGGTTCTGTAAGCGTCCTGATTTTCGACTCTTACCTTACCTACATCGGTTTTTGCGGAAATAAGCATCTTATTTCAACCCCCTATGACGCGGCACGACGCCGCAGTTCTTTATGATTCGTTTGCGTCTGTCTGCTTGGCGGACTTCCGCAACTGCCCGCAGGATGCGTTAATATCCGCACCCAGCGTTCGGCGAACGGTGACGTTGATCCCGCCGCGCTCCAGCGCCGCCTTGAATTTCTGCACCTCAGGCGCGTGCGTGGCTTGCAGCCCCGTCTCCCGCACGGTATTGACGGGGATCAGGTTCACGTGGCACAGCATGCCGCGCAGACGCGCCGCCAGCTCCCGCGCGTGCGCAGGCGCATCGTTCACCCCGCGGATCATCGTATACTCAAAGGACACCCGCCTGCCAGTTTCGGCAATATAACGCCGCACGGCAGCCAAAAGCGCCTCCATGTTCCAGCGTTTATTGACGGGCATGATACGCGAACGGATTTCGTCGTTGGGCGCGTGCAGCGACACGGAAAGCGTGATACCGCTTTTCAAGTCTGCCAGCTCGTAAATTTTCGGCACGATCCCGCAGGTGGACAGCGAGATGTTCCGCGCGCTGATATGCAGCCCGTGCGCGTCGCTGACCATGGAAATAAATTTTACCGCATTGTCGTAGTTATCCAGCGGCTCGCCCATCCCCATCATCACGATATGGGAAATCCGTACGCCGAGATCGCGCCCGGCAGCGTAGACCTGCCCCAAAATCTCCGAAACGCGCAAATTTCGCACGCAGCCCCCGAGGGTGGAGGCGCAGAACGCGCAGCGCATTTTACAGCCTACCTGACAGGACACGCAGATCGACCAGCCGTATTTATACTTCATGACGACGGTCTCCACAAACTCCCCGTCGGCAAGGCGGAAAAGGTATTTTACCGTATCATCATAGCAGGAAACCAGTTTTTTTTCAATAGCGCAGGAAAATATGACAAAGTTGTCATTTAATTTTTCCCGCAGCGCCTTGGAAATATTTGTCATTTCGGAAAAATCCGAAGCCCCGCGGACATGCAGCCACTGATAAATCTGATCGGCGCGGAATTTCGGCTCGCCCATGGCGGCGACTGCGGCGCGCAGCTCCTCAAAATTCAGAGAAACAATATCGATTTTTTTCCGCTGTTCCATCAGCTTCTCCTTATCAGCCCGCAGGCGTAAAACCCGTCGCAATCATCGGCATGGGGCGCGAAGCGAACGCCGTACGCCCCTGCGGTCCCCACCGGCAGCGTTTGCCGCGCCGGGGCAAAATTCTCATGCGAGGCAAGAAATTTTTCAATAATATCCTCATTTTCACATTGCGTGACGGTACAGGTGGAATACACCAGCCTGCCGCCGACCTTGAGCGACGCGGCGGACGCGTCCAGGATCTTGTATTGCAGGGCAGTCAGTTCGGAAAGGTCGTCTATCGATTTATACCGAATCTCCGGTTTTTTACGCAGCACGCCAAGCCCGGAGCAGGGCACGTCGCAGATGATCCGGTCATACAGCGCGGAACCGTCCGGCGCGGTCGCGTCCCGCAGCACGGCGCGCATGTTGGGAAGTCCCAGCCGCACGGCGCCCTTGGCGATCAACGCCACCTTGTGTTTATGTATATCGCAGGCGGTGACGCTGCCCGTCCCGCCCAGCAGCTCCGCCGCCGTAAAGCTCTTCCCGCCCGGTGCGGCGCAAACGTCCAGCACGGTCATGCCCGGCTGTATCTCCAGCAGACGCGACGCCGCGATCGACGCCAGATCCTGAATATGGAACAAGCCCTGCCGAAACGCGTCCGTCTCCATAAACGCGGCGGTATCGTCAAAATAAAACGCTTCGTCAAAATCGGGCGCCGCCGTGATCCCGATCCCCTCCGCCGCCAGCTGCGATTGCAACGCGGCAAAGGTCGTTTTGGTCGTATTGATTCTGCCGTAGATTTTGGTTCTGTCAAACAGCGAAGCAAGAAACTTCTCGGTCTCTCCGCCGTAAATTTTCTCAAAACAGGCGACGGTCGCCAAGGGCAGAGAATATTTTACGGAAAGATAATTTTCCGCCCCATTGGCGGGCAGCGTCAGCCCGTGTTCGGCGATCCTGCGCAGGATCGCGTTAATCATACCGGAGGCATAGGCGGCGCCCACGGTTTTCGACAGCGCCACGTACTCGTTGACCGAAGCGCGGGCGGGCACGCCGTCGCAAAACAGCAGTTCATACGCGCCCATACGCAGCAATGTACGCACATTGGGCTTCAGGCGGCTGTTCTGCCGCAAATACAGGCGAATATTATGATCCAGCGTCAGCCGACGCTCGGTCACGCCGTTTACAAGCCGCGTAAGAAACGCCTTCTCCCGCCGTTCCATAGCAAGACGGGACAAGGCTCTGTCCAGCCCGATATTGGAATAGGCATTCTCCCGTTCCATCTCGAGCAAGACGGTATATGCCGCATGTCTGGAGGTATCTTTCATAGGGATTCCTTTTTTATCTTCTTCTGTTGCCCCTGCCCGTAAAAATAATAATCAGGCGTAAAAGGCTCATCAAACTGGTGGCAAGGGAGGCAACGTAGGTCATTGCCGCCGCGGTCAGCACCTGCCGCGCGTCGCGGTATTCCGCGTCCTGCCGCAAAAGCCGGTCAGTCTGAATCACATTCAGCGCCCGGCGGCTGGCGTTCAGCTCCACCGGCAGCGTCAACAGATGGAAAAGCATGATGACGGAATACAGCGCAAGCCCGATATAGATCAGCGGCTCAATGCTGAGAAAATAGCCGAGGAATGCCAGCGGAATCCCGATCCATGAGGATACGTTTGCCACGGGCACAATGGAATTACGCAGCTTGATGGGCGCGTAGCCCTCCGCGTATTGGGCGGCATGTCCCGCTTCATGGGCGGCGATCCCCACCGCAGCGACGGAATACGAATCGTAAACGCCCTCCGACAGGCGGATCACATTGGAACGCGGGTCAAAATGGTCAGTCAACTGCCCATTCACCCGCTCCACCTGCACGTTGGTGATTCCGTAATGCGCAAGCACGGCCTTTGCCGCCGCCGCGCCGGTCAGCCCTGTGGTATTCAGGCGCGCGGACATCGTTTTATAAACAGATTTCACCCGAATCTGCGCGACGATCGACAGGATCAGCGCGGGCAGCACCAAAACAATATACGTCCAGTCAATACCATAATAATAATTACCGTACATGGTCTTACCTCATTCGTCAATTAAAGCGTATGACCGCGCAAATAGGCGTCGTCCAGCATACGTTTGCCGCCCTCCGCCTGAATCTCGGTCAGATGTAAAACTTTATCGGCGCAGCGGGCGTAAATTTTCCCGTTTTCGGCAAACAGTCCGCAATCGCCGCTATTATTCACTATATCCGTTTTCTCACAAGTATATATCTTGAATTTTTTTCCGTCCAGCCGCGTATACGCCACCGGCCAGGGATTTAACCCTCTGACAAGATTATAGATCGTCTCGGCGGTATCGTTCCAATTGATCTCCGCCTCCGCAGGCGAGAGCATGGCGGCGTAATCCGCCTCGTCGTCGTTCTGTTTTATGGGCGTGATCGCACCGCTGACAAGTCCATCAAGGGTCTTTAAAAGGATCGTCGGGCTCAGCGCGGCAAGGCGGTCAAACAATTCGCCCGCGGTCTCTTTTTCGCCGATCTTGACAACTTCTTTTAAAAGCATATCGCCGGTATCCAGCCCCTCGCCCATCAGCATGGTCGTGACGCCGGAAACCTTATCGCCGCCCATCACTGCCCGCTGAATCGGCGCCGCGCCCCGCAGATGCGGCAACAGCGAGCCATGCACGTTGACCGGCGCAATCCGCGGCAGCTCCAGCACACGCTTGGGTAAGATCTTACCGTACGCCGCCACCACGAGAAAGTCCACATCAAACTGTTTTAAATACTCGTACGCTTCGTCGCTTTTCAGCGTATTGGGCTGATAAACCGGCAGTCCTCGTTCCAGTGCGGCTTTTTTCACCGCGGAGGGAGTCAGAATCTGTTTTCTGCCCACGGGCTTATCCGGCTGGGTGACGACGCATTTGATCTGCGCCCCCGCATCCGCCAGCGCTTCGAGGCAGGGCACTGCAAAATCCGGCGTACCCATATAGATGACACTGTACATACCGCGTCCTCCTTAATTCTGTTCCGTTCGGTAAATATGTTCGCCGGGCGCCAGACGGTCTGTGAACAAAACGCCGTCCAGATGATCCAGCTCGTGGCAGAAACAGCGCGCTTTCAGCTCCGTTCCCTCATACAGGCACCAGTCGCCGTGCCGGTTCTGCGCGCGGACGCGCACCCTAGCCGGACGCTCTGTGACCCCCGCCCGCGCAGGGATTGACAGGCAGCCTTCCGTCTCCCGCTGCGTCCCTTCGGAGGAAACGATCTCGGGGTTAATAAGCTCCAGCAGTCCGTCGCCGCAGTCCACCAGCACAACGCGCTTCAGCACGCCTACCTGCACCGCAGCAAGTCCCACGCCGCCGGATTTGACCAGCGTATCGCGCATATCCTCCAGCAGCTGCCACAACTTTTCATCAAAGACCTCCACCGGACGGCTTTTTTTTCTTAAAATCGGGTCGCCGTTGACCCGCAAATTTCTAAGCGCCATACTGCTCTACCTTTCTTAAAACATACTTTCGGGGTTTATAACCGCGAAAATGCTGACGTTTTTAAACAGTTTATTTTTCATAAATTCCGTCATTAACGCGCGGATCATCGCGCGAAAACGCTTGGAATTCTTACACTTTATTATAAGACGGTATCTGTATTTGTTGCCCATTTTGTGAATAAAGGACGGGTTGGGTCCGATCACGATCAACCGTTGATCGGAATACGCCTCAGCGGTTCTCCGCTTTAAATCCGCAAGGAATCGCTGCGCGCCTGCGCGGGCGGCGATTTCCTGCTCGCTGACAAAGCCGACCATGCAAATATCACAAAACGGCGGATAAATCATCATACGTCGATTCTCAATCTCCGATGCGTAAAAGGAATCATAATCCTGCTTGGCGGACATGTGAATAATCTCGTTGTCCGGCGAGACGGTCTGGATCATGGCAAGGCCTTGCTGCGTCCGTCTGCCCGCTCTGCCGATGACCTGCGTCAGCAAATCAAAAGCACGTTCGCCGCTGCGGTAATCGTCCTTATACACGCCCATATCGGCGGAGACGACCCCCGTCAGCGTGACGTTGGGAAAATCCAGCCCCTTCGCCACCATCTGTGTGCCGATCAGAATATCGTACTGCCCGTCGGCAAATGCTTTCAATTTTTTTTCATGCGCGTTTTTCGCCATGGTGGTGTCCGCGTCCATACGCAGAACCCGCGCCTCCGGAAACAGCGCATGCAGTTCATCCTCCACCCGCTGAGTACCGAAGCCGGAATACCGCACCTCGCTGCCGCCGCAGTGGGGACAGGTCTCGGTATAGGGCGCGGAATACCCGCAGTAGTGGCACATCAGCCGGTTGTTTGCCCGGTGATAAGTCAGCGAAATGCTGCACGACGGGCAGGATACCACCGTCTTGCAGCTTTGGCAGGCGACAAATGTATTATACCCTCGCCGGTTCATCAGTAAAATTGTCTGTTTGTTATTTTTTAAATTGTCGCCGATGGCGCCGATCAGCGGTTCACTCAACGAGCCGACCGCAGGCTGCGCGGACATATCCACGACGCGTACCTGCGGCAGCACCGCCGTACCATAACGCTTTGTCAACCGCAGCAGCTTATATCTGCCCGCCCGCGCCTTGGAAAAGCTCACCATGGACGGGGTCGCGGAGGCAAGCACCAGCAGCGCATTGTCCCTGCCGCAGATATATTTCGCCACATCAATCGCGTCGTAACGGGGGGAACGCTCGGATTTATAAGTATGCTCCTGCTCCTCGTCGATAACGATCAGCCCCACGTCGGCAAAGGGCGCGAATACCGCGCTGCGGGTGCCAACGGCGATCTGCGCCTCGCCGCGCTTGACGCGTTTCCACTCGTCGGCGCGCTCCCCGGCGGAAAGTCCGCTGTGGAACACCGCCACTTTCTTGCCGTATCGGGAATAAAACAGCGCCAGCGTTTGGGGCGTCAGCGAGATTTCCGGCACCATCAGGATTACGCCGCGATCGGTTAGCAGCGCTTCATCGATCAGCCGCATATAAACCTTGGTTTTGCCGCTGCCGGTCACGCCGTAAAGCAGCGAACAGGATGCGCTTTCGGCGTAAAAATCCGTTTTCAGGCTTTCAAAGGCGCGGCTCTGCTCTTCGGTAAGTAAAATTTCCTCCGCATGCCCCACTTCGCTGTAGGAAACGGAGGGACGGGAATAAACGTGCTCCTCCCGCAACTGCAGCAGCCCTTTATTTTCCAGCGCCAGCACCACCGAAGCGGTCACGCCGGTGAAATAACAAAGTTCACTGACCGTGGCGGAACCTGCGTCACGCAGCGCCTCTATCACGGCGCGCTGCTTGGGCGTCAGACGAGCATACGTATGCTCAGCGTCTTCAATCTCGGCAAGGGTCGCCGTGCGCCGCGTTTTTCCCTCCAAACCGGAGGCGGAGGAGATATTGGCGTAAATCAGCTTTTTTTTCAGCAGCGACGGCAGGATCGAATTATCCCGCCGTAAGCCGTATTTTTTAAGAATACGGTCTTCGGAAACATATCTCGAAGAAGAGGATATTTCACCGAAAACCGCCTTTTCATCATCAGAAAGTCCCGCGACAACCTCTGCGGGCACGAAAGCTTCTCTACAATAGGTGATCTTCCCGTGCAGCACCAGCCCCGCAGGGATCATTGCCTTTGCCGCTTCAAAATAAGTGCAGAATGTGCGCTCCCGCAGCCATTCCGCCAGCCGTACCGCCTTTTCGGAGAGCAGCGCCTCACTGTCGCAAAGCTCGCTGATATATTTATACCCCCGCAGACTTTGCCGCTCACAGTTTTTATGCACGGCGAATACAAACCCCTGACTCTTCCTGCCGCCGTTTCCGAAAGGCACAAGAACCCTATATCCGACCTCAATGGTTTCGAGCATATCGTCGGGTATAAGGTAATCGTACAAGCTGTCAAAATCGAGGTTTGCTTTTTCGATCGCGATTTCTGCGATATTGCGGGCGCTCAAGGTGATTCGACCCTGCTTTCGGAATTATTCGTCCAGGGCGCTTCTGTTCTCAACGATCCTGTATTCACCGTCGAGAAGCTCTTCCACCGCAAGACTAATGGGCTTATCGGAAATGATTTCGTGCGACTCATTTGCCTGATCGACAATCTCACGGGCGTGCTTGGAAACCGCCGCAACAAGCGAATACCGGCTAAGCTCGCCGTTTTCGGTTTTCAGCAGTTTGCTGAGATCGGGACTTATCATAAACAATCAACCTTTCTGTTGCTTTTCTCTTCTCATTCCGTATACATGGTAACAATGTCGTAGATCGTCTGCACCGCAGTATCGATATCGTCATTGATTACCACATGTTTATAGATTCTGCTCTTTTCCATCTCGTCTACGGCGATGGAAAGGCGCTTTTTGATATTTTCCTCGGAATCCGTGCCGCGATTACGCAGACGCTCCTCTAAAATCTGCACGGAGGGCGGCATCAGGAACACCGACACTGCGTCGGGATATTTGGAAATAATATTGGCGGCGCCTTTGACCTCGATCACCAGCACAATAATCTTCCCGGCAGCAACGGCGGTATCGATTTCGGACTTCAGCGTACCGTAATAGTGGTTATTATATTGCACATATTCGATAAAATCACCGTTTTCTATGCGCTGTTCAAAATCATCTTTGGAGATAAAATAATAGTGAACGCCGTCTGTCTCGCCGGGGCGGGGCGCCCGCGTCGTGGCGGAAACAGAGGAACAGATGCGCGCATTCATTTCCAGCAGACGGTTCAGCACGGTGTCCTTGCCGCAGCCGGAGGGTCCGGACAGCACGACCATGACGCCTTTTCTGTTATCGGATCTCATTTGGCTGCCTCCTCAGTATCATCACTGCCGCCGGTCACTCGCGCGGCGACTTTTTCCGGTGTAAGATATGTAAGTACCACATGATCGCTGTCGGTGATCATGACAGCATTCGTTTTTCTGCCGTAGGTGGCGTCGATCAGACTGCCGCGTTCCCGGCTGTCCTGTATAATGCGCTTGATGGGCGCGGATTCCGGACTGACGACGGCAAGCAGCCGGTCGGCATTTACGAGGTTTCCGCTGCCGATATTAATAAGTTTCATAGGATAGCCCTTTCGGAATTATTCTATATTCTGTACCTGCTCGCGAATCTTTTCCACCTCGGCCTTGATCTCGATCACAGTCTGCGCGATTTCAATATCCTGCGCTTTGGAGCCGATGGTATTTGCCTCGCGGTTGATCTCCTGCACGATAAAATCCAGTTTTCTGCCCACAGGCTCGTCGCTCTCGGTCAGCAGCTTGCGCACCTGCGCGATATGGCTGCGCAGACGGACAGTTTCCTCGTCCACGGCAACCTTATCCGCATAGATGGCAGCTTCGGTAAGCAACCGCTGCTCGTCGATATTCGCGCCATTCAAAATCTCCTTGATCCGCGCCGCCAATTTTTCGTTATATTCCCGCACTGTTTCAGGGGAACGGGCTTCCACTTTGCCGACAAGCGCAAGAATATGCGCCGCCCTGTCGAGAATATCGTCGGCAAGCCGCGCGCCCTCGGTCTCCCGCATGGCGACAAAACTGTCGCAGGCGGTTTTCATAACGGCAAGCACCGCGCCCGTGATCAGTTCTTCATTCTCCGGCTCTTTGCGTACGGAAAGCACATCTGGGAACGACGCCAGACGGCTGACGGAAATCTCGTCCTGAATGCCGTATGCCGCTTTCATTGCGGACAGCGCATAAAAATATCCGTCCGCAAGAGCACGGTTGACCTCGACGGTAACGGGACTTTCGTTGCCGTTTTCGATCTGCACGAAGCAATCCACCTTGCCGCGGGAAATTACGCGTTGAACAAAACTGCGCAGCTTGTCCTCGGTAAAGGCATAATTTTTATATACTCTCGGGTTAAACTCGAGATATCTGGAATTTACACTTTTGATTTCAATAGAAACAGTAACGCCGTCTACAGTATCCTGCGCCCTGCCGTATCCCGTCATACTGCGGATCATAGCTCCACCCCATATTCATAAGGCATATAATTATAGTCATGATATTATATCACAAGTTTCACGGAAAGTCAATGGGGCGCAATCGCCCTATTAGGAACTTGACTTTGTCATTTTCTTCAGCTGCGCGACCTCCTGCTCCGTCAGGCGCCGCCACTCGCCCGGCTTGAGCATGCCGATGCGGACGGGACCGACGGCGATCCGCTTCAGCCGCACGGTCTGCACGTCGATACTCTCCAGCATGCGGCGAATCTGCCGGTTCCTGCCCTCGGTCAGCACGATCTCCAGCACGGTGCGGTTTTCCTCCCGCAGCAGCACCTTGACCTCGGCGGGATTGGTCATTCTGCCGTCCAGCAGCACGCCCGTCGCCAGTTCGTCCGCCTGCGCGTCGCTGACGTCGGGACGTACGGTGACGCGGTAAATCTTCGGCACATGCCCGGAGGGGTGCGTCAAACGATTGGTCAACGCGCCGTCGTCGGTCATCAGCAAAAGACCCTCGGAATCCTTGTCCAATCTGCCGACGGGAAATACCCGCGTGCCCACGCCCTCCACCAGCTGTGAAACGCACTTTCTGCCATGCTCGTCGCGCATGGTGGAGACAAATCCGCGAGGTTTATACAGCGCCACATAGGTGTGCTGTTTTTTCAGCGCGACCTTCCTGCCCCTGACGGTCACAACGTCCCGGGCAGGGTCGATCTTATCCCCTACCGCAGCGGTATTGCCGTTGACCTTGACCAGTCCGGCGGCAATCAACGCCTCTGCTTTACGGCGGGACGCAATGCCGCACGCAGAAAGATATTTTTGTAATCTGATTTTCGTTTCCATTTCGGAACGTCCTTTCTATTAACGAAACAGACCTTTCAGAAAGTCCTTGATTGCGGAGAAAACGGAGGGCTTCTCCTGTTTCGGCGCGGATACGGCGACGGATTCCGCCGCGATAAGGGGCAGTCTGCCCACCTCGGTCGCGCCGTCATAGATCACGACGCTGCCGACGATATCGCCCTTTTGCACCGGTGCGTAGAGAAAGCGCGGGGCAAGGATCTCGGCGGATACAGCAGAAGCTTCGCCGCCGTCGACAAGCACGGTCTGCCCGACGCAGGTCACGGAAAGCCGTGTCTTTTCCCCACCGGTCACGGTAACCGCAGCCTCCGCCACATCGGGAGTGAACCTGCGCGATGCGCAAAGCGAAAACCCGTATTCCAACAGCGTCCTATGATCCGCCCAATCGTCGGGGTCGTTGAGCGTCACGGCGATCAGCGTAATCCCGTCGCGCGCTGCGGCGGAGACCAGGCATCTGCCCGCCTTTTTCGTAAAACCGGTTTTTACGCCGATACAGTCCTCATATTCTTTTAACAGACGGTTATGATTGGTCAGCACCCGGCGGTAGGGCGGATTTCCATACCAGACGACAGCCGTCTGCGTGCGGCAAACCTCCGCAAACACATCGTTGCGCAGCGCCTCCGCCGTTAAAATCGCCATATCGTAAGCGGTGGAATAATGCGCGTCATCGGGCAAACCGGATGGATTCACGAAATGCGAATCCTCCATACCGATCTCCGCGGCGCGCCGGTTCATCAGTTCCGCGAACGCAGCGGTATTGCCGCAAAGGGCGATCGCCGCAGTATTCGCGGCGTCGTTGCCGGAATCCAGCAGCATGCCGTAGATCAGACCGCGCAGCGTCACCCTGTCGCCGGGCAGCAGCCCCATGGAAGAGCCCTCCACCGCCGCCATTTGGTTCGTTACAGTGATCTCCCGGGATAACTGCCCCGACTCACAGGCAAGCAGCGCCGACAGAATTTTGGTCGTACTCGCCATCGGCAGGCGCTCCCGCGCGTTTTCCGCATAGAGCACCTCGCCGTTATTGACACAATAGACAACAGCGCTTTTTGCCGATACAATCGGTCTGTCTGCGGCCGCAGCCGAAAAACAGCCTGTAAGAGCAAAAAGCACCGCAAATACACAGAACAGAGATATTTTTTTAAACATGTCTACCACCCACATAATCCTATGCGGGCAGCAGACATGTTTATGTTTCCGAAATCCGGATTATTCGTCCTTTTTAAACTTTTCGACAGCGCCGGTGATCTTATCGATCATATCGGGCATCATGCTGACCGCTCTCTCGGCGGCGTTGTCGTTGGAAAGAATGTGCTTAATGGTGACCTCGCCGTTATTGACCACAAGGAACGCAATGGGAGAAATGGTCACACCGGCGCCACCGCCGCCGCCGAACAGCTCGGCATTGGTCTTGGACGGGAAGTCGGATCCGCCGGAGGCAAAGCCGTAAGTGACCTTGGAAATGGGGATAATGGTCACCGCGGAGTCGACCTTGATCGGCTCGCCGACGATCGTATTGACGTCAACCAGATCGCGTACCTTTTCAATGGTGGAGGAAAGGATTCCGTTTGCGGATTTTTCGTTCATAATAAACACCTCGTATATTTAAGTTCAATGATTTGACTGTACTTCCGCCGCGACTGCGGGGACGGTCGCCGCCTGTTTGGCAGCTTTGGGGGCTTTCAGCCCCTTGAGAAATTTCAGCGCCACGCTGAACAGCAGGCGAAATACCAAAGAAACACCTGCGTTCGTCAGGCGGATCGGGCGGAAAGAGACGGTGGCATGCAGTTCCCCGGTGGTTTTTTCCGCAAGGAAATCCGGGGTGATCTCCGCGTCGTACTTCCCTACCGACATATGGGAGCATATATACCCCAACATCGGGAACACCGCCCCGGAGATTCTGCCGTAATCCAACGCCGATTTCGCCGCGTCGCCGCTGCCGACGGTGATATAGACAAAGAACTCGTCCAAGCGGATACGGTGAATGATTTTCCCGAAGAAACCGTTCAGCGCCTGACACAGCTTGTAAAGAAGCTCGTAAATTCCCTCGACGCCTTTATTATCATAGAAAGTTTTGAACGGATTCGCCTTTTTCTGCTTGGCTTCCTCTTCTTTCTTCGGTTCCTCAGGCGTTTCCTGCGCAGGCTTCTTCTGCTTCTTGGACTTTTTTTCTTTCTCGGCGGCAGGCAGGATCTGCAGATTGATAAACAGCCACTTTACCCGCACGCGGACTTTATCGTCGTAGTCAAACCGGATCGCGACCTTGATACTGAACAGCAGGGCGATTAGCACGGCGATCCCCGCCAGCACGGCAAGTATGATCAAAAATACCTTCAAGCGCTCACCTCCGGAAAAAAATTACCGCTGTTTACAGATATTTTACAACATTGTTTCCTGTCCGTCAAGTACCGAAGAATCTTTATTTATTTCTTTCAGAGATTCTGTTTCCATACTTTTGGGAATATCCGGCAGTTCCGAAAGATCGCGCAGGCTGAAGCAGCGCAGGAAATTATCCGTCGTGCCGTAGACAAGGGGTCTGCCGGGCAGCTCCAGCCTGCCCGTTTCCTCCACCAGCGCTCGCTGGCAGAGGGTATTGATAACGCCGGAGCAATCCACGCCGCGCACCTGCTCGATAAACGCCTTGGTCACGGGCTGGTTGTAGGCGATCACCGCCAGCACCTCCAGCGCCGCGCCGGACAACGGCGCGTTCCGCTTTTTATCCAGCAGACTTCTGATCTTTGCCGCGTAGCCCTCGCCGGAGACCAACTGGTACTTATCGTCCAGCCGCACAATATCGATCCCCGCCGCCTGCGCCGCATAGAACGCATGCAGTTCCTCCGCCGCGTCCGCAATCGCCTGCTCTGGCAGCTCTGCAGCGGCGGCAAGACGGCTTTTTTCGGCTGGCTCTCCCGAGGCAAACAGCAGCGCCTCCAAAAGCGCCGCGTTCTCAGTCAATGCCATCGGCAGTTCCCTCCTCTCTTCGCATGATGTCAAAATCCTCGCCGTCGCCGTCGATATAAATTTCCTTGGATTTGCAAAGCTCCAGCACCGCTAAAAACTTTGCCACCAGATCGGAACGGCTTTCGGAGACGTATAAATACTTTTTAAAGCTGATCCGCTTATCTTTTGTCAAACGGGTCATCAGGTCGGAAATTTTATCCCCCACGGCGATGATCTTCGTTGCCACAATCTTTTTGAACGCCTCGATGGGCGGCGGCATACGGCGAAAATTTCTGCCCGCCGCGTTCAGATACGCCTTTAAGATATCCCCCGGCTCGTGCAGCCTGGTATAGACCATATCCCGCTTGAACGGCGCAGGGCCGCGGGTAAACAGATCGAACCCGCCGGTTTGCGCCCCCAGCTTTTTGGCGGCGTCTTTGAGCGCCTGGTACTCGATCAGTTCGCCCTGCAGCTCCTTTTTCAATTCCTCCGCCTCGGTCTGCGTCGGCAGCAGGGACACGGTTTTGATATACACCAGCCGCGCCGCCATCTCCAAAAATTCGCTGGCAACGTCCAGCTTTTCCTCCTGCATCTGCCGCACGTATGCGGTATACTGCTCAACAATTTGGAAAATCGGAATGTCATTGATATTCAGTTTATGTTTGGTAATCAGATACAGAAGAAGATCAAGGGGTCCCTCAAACGCTTCTGTTTTATACAAAGGTTTTTCCACACTAACACCTTATCCGAAAAATCTGAACGGCAGATACGCCACAAACTCCACACCGTTCGAGACCCAGTCGGTCAGCGTGGATAATACATTGGAGAACGCGCCCGCGAAAATCAACAGCAGCAGCGCATAACGGATATACCGCTCATATTGCAGGATCGTATAATAATATTTATCCGGAATGATTAGCCCCAGGATCCGCGAGCCGTCCAGCGGCGGGATCGGCAGCAGGTTGAACACCGCGAGGCTGACGTTGATATAGCCGATATAGTAAAAGAAGATCGACATCACCGCGCACACATAGATCCGCGGGAACAGATCGAGGACATTGCTGATAATAAAGAACAGCAGAGACATCAACAGATTGGACAGCGGCCCCGCCAGCGAGACCAGTGCAAAATCCCGTTTGCGGTTCTTGAAATTGCGTATATTGACCGGTACGGGTTTCGCGTAACCGAAGCCGGCGATCAGCATCAGCGCAAGACCGAACGGATCCAAATGCCGCATCGGACTGAGCGTCAGCCGCCCCTGCAGGCGCGCCGTATCGTCGCCCAGCCGGTACGCCGTCCACGCGTGCGCAAACTCATGCACCGGCAGACAGCAAAAAATTACGAATATTTCCGAAAACAAAATCACCAGCGCGGGGATCGTCTCCCCCTGCTGATACAGATCAAAAACATGCCTGAGAATCATAACATACCACTCCTTTACTAACGGTACTCAATGGCAGGAAACGAACCGCTCAACGCCGAACACGTCCCGCGAGATTCGTGCGTTACCGCGCACGGCGGCAAACATGGCGGCGATCCGCGTCGCCTGCGCTTCCCCGCATTCGACCATGGCAAAGCCGTCCTTTTTCAGGTGCGGCAGCCAATGCTCGGCGATCACGCGGTAAAAATCCAAGCCGTCCGCGCCGCCGTCCAGCGCAAGCGACGGTTCCCGCTGCACCTCCGATTGCAGAAACGGCAATTCCGCCGCCGCAATATACGGGGGATTGCTCAAAATCATATCCGGCGCGGCGCAGTTCTGCCAATGGGTAAACCCGCGCCGAATATCCCCGCGCAGAATCGTCACGTTTTCAAGCCCGTACCGCGCCCGGTTTTTTTCGGCGTACCGCAGCGCGTCGGCGGAAATATCGATCAGATAAAACCGGCAATCCGGGCGCTTAGCCGCAAGGGTCAGCCCAATACAGCCGGAACCGGTACACAGGTCAAATACCTGCAACCCCTGCCGTCCGCGCATCAATTCCAGCGCGGTTTCCACGAGCGTTTCCGTTTCCGGACGGGGGATCAGCACACCCTCGCCCACCAAAAAAGACATATCGTAAAAATCCCACGTTCCGAGGATATACTGCAGCGGGCGCCCCGCCGCGCGCGCGCGTATTTTTTCATCAAACGCCGATACCGCGGCAGCGTCCGCCTGTCGGTCTGCGGCAAGCAGAAGCGCCGTTTTTTTCAGATGAAATACGTCCTCGAACAAACAGGCGCAGTCAAAATCGGCGTCGGCGATCCCTGCGGCTTGCAGCGCGGCAAGTCCCGACGCAAATACCTCATTCAGCGTCATGGACGGGTTCGCTTTCCGTAGCCGTCGCTAATTCGGGGTGCGCGGCGTAAAACGCGTCGTCCAGCGCCTTTTGCGTGACCTCCGCGCCGTTCAGCGCCGCCTGCAGCGAAGCGATACCGACCTCGATAATATCATCCTCCGGCTCCTTGGTGGTAATGCGCTGCATCCACAGCCCGGGTGCGGATGCGATCTTGGTAAACAAATTGTTATGCCGTCCGGCGTATCTTAAAAACTCGTAGCTGATCCCCGTCACCACGGGCAGGATCACAAACAGCTTAATCACAAACCAAATCAGCCGCACATCGTCCAGCGCGGGGAACAGGAGCACAAGCACCGACGAGATCAAAATATTGATAAACAGAATGATAAAGATAAAGCTGGTGCCGCAGCGCGGGTGAAACCGCGTGCATTTGCGCACGTTTTCCACTGTCAGTTCCATACCGGATTCATAGCAGGCAATGGATTTATGCTCCGCGCCGTGATACTTAAAAGTCCGCTTGATGTCCTTTTGGCAGGAGACAATCGCCATATAGGCCACAAGGATCAGAATCCGCATCACGCCCTCGATCAGCGGGTGCAGATTATGCGCGTCCAGCACACCGCCGGTCACGTATTTATCAAATAAATCCACCAGCAGCATGGGCGCGTAGACAAACAGCCCCATGCTCAATGCCAGTCCGAATACCAGCGACACTACAGACAGCGCCGCCATGAATTTCGGCCCCATATGATCGGTAAGCCATTTATCCAGCTTAGACATTTCCTCTTCGGGCATATCCGTCTCCATGGAGCCGGATAGCTCTGCAGACTCCATCAGGCAGTTATAGCCGAAGATCATGGACTCGATATAATTCACGATGCCCCGCACAAAGGGAAGCCCGAAAAATTTATACTTATCGCGAATATGCTTAAAATTCTTATCTTTTATGATGATCCTGCCGCTGACGTGCCGCACCGCCATCGCCGAGCCGTTGGGGCTGTTCATCATTACGCCCTCCAGCAGCGCCTGTCCGCCGACAGCGCCCAGCGTCGGGCAGGATTGGGGCGCATTCGTTTCCTTTTTTGCCATTTATATCCCTTCCTTTACAAAAATATAGTATTCTCTCACATAAGCGGGAGCAGAACCTCCACCGTGGTTCCGACGTCCTCCTCGCTTGTAATATGCAAACTGCCGCCGTGCAGCCGAATCAGCTCGTCGCAGACGGCAAGACCGATTCCGGATCCCTTTACGGCAATATTCGCCTTATAAAACTTTTCGGTGACATGGGGCAGATCCTCCTTGGAAATGCCGCAGCCGTTATCACTGACAAGCACCTTAAACTGCCCGGACGACACTGCCGCGCTGACCGCGACCATGGGTCTTGCCGCGTTCTTATATTTAAACGCGTTGTCGATAATATTCACAAATACCTGCCGCAGCCGCGCCGGATCGGCATTGATCACCGCTGCGCCGCCATCCGGGATCTCATAGTGAAACGCCACGCCCTCCCGTACGGCACGGTCGGAAAACACCAGCACCGTCTCCTGCAATTCCGCGAAACCGTCGATTTTCTGAAACCGAAGCGCAAGTCTGCCGCTTTCCATTTTTGAAAAGTCCAGCAGATCGGTCACCATGGCGTCCAGCCGCTCGGTCTCGCTGAGGATCACGTCCATGCCCATCTGTACCGTCTGCGGATCGGGCGCATAGCGGATCGTTTCGCTCCAGCCCTTGATGGCGGTCAGCGGCGTACGCAGCTCATGGGAAACGGTGGAGATAAAGTCATTCTTCATTCTGTCCGATTCCCGGATCGCCTGCGCCATATCGTTAAAGGTTTCGCACAGCTCCCCGATCTCATCTTTCTGCGTATAGGTTTCGATTTTGGCGGAAAAATCGCCGCCCGCGAGGATCTTTGATTTTTCATTTATATCTTTGACCGGACGCACGATCGAGCCAATGAAAAACGCGCCGGAAAAGGCGGTAAACCCGATCGCGGCCAAGGCGAACACGCTTAGAAAAAATAACACCCGGTAAAACTGCGCGTCAATATCCTCTAACGAGGAGATATACCGCACCGCGCCGGACCGTCCCGTTAAATCTGAGGTCGGAAACACCGTAAGCGCCATAATCTTCTCGCCGTTGACGTTCCTGCCGATCCAAACGCCTCTGCCGTTTTCCGACGCCAGCGCCGCGGCATAATCCCGCATTTCCGCCTGCGTCACGGGAAATCCGGTGGACGCGGCGACCGCAGCGCCGGCGCCGTTGATGACCCAGACTTCCATGAGGTTCTTCTCTGAAAAATTTTCAAGATAGTCCAGTGAATTGGCAAGGAATTGTTCTTCCGAGCCGTCGGCATTCATACTGAACAGGTTATTGAGTCCCGCGCTGTTTGCCCGATATTCCAACGCGCTGCGTACGGAATTATAATAGTACCGCTGTACGGAAAACGCAGTGATAGTCACCGCCGCGATCAGTACCGCAATCACAACAAGAAAGGAATGGGTAAACCAGCGTTTAATGATCCCGCCCTGTTTCATATCCGATCTCCCTTATACATCCACACCGCCCGCCTGTGTTTACGGGATCCATTTATATCCCAGCCCCCATACCGTCAAAAGATGATGCGGCTGCGAAGGCGTTTCCTCCAATTTCATGCGCAGACGGCGGATATTCACGTCCACAACCTTATCGTCGCCGTAAAAATCCGCGCCCCAGGCATATTTGAGGATCTCTTCCCGCGGCAGGGCAATGTTGGGATTTTTAAAGAAATATTCCATGATCTTAAATTCCATCTGCGTCAGCTCCGCGACGTTGCCGCCGAACTCCACGTTTCTGCCCTTCAAATGCAGCGTAAACCCGCCCAGCGATATGGAATCCGCCGCGCCGTCTGCCGCATCTGCCGCGCCTCTGCTGACGGAGACCCGTCGGCAGATGGCGTCTACCCGCGCCATCAGCTCCGAAAGGGAGAACGGCTTGGTAATATAATCGTCCGCACCGCTCAGCAGCCCGTTGACCTTGTCCATTTCCTGGGTTTTCGCGGTGAGCATAACGATTCCCAGCGTACCGCTGCGCTGCCGCAGCGCCGCGCATACCCGCATGCCGTCCAGTTTCGGCATCATAATATCCAAAAGCGCCGCGTCAAATTCACCATTATACCGGTCATACTGCCGCAGGGCTTCCTCACCGTCCGCAGCTTCCACGGCCTCATAACCGTTGCGGCGCAGGTTAAACAGAATAAAGTCCCGAATGGACTTTTCATCTTCCGCTACCAAAATTCGTTTCATTCTATTCCTAGCTCCGTATCTTACGCTTTGTCAAAACAGGCGCGAATCCGGTCAAGCTCCACGCCCGCCGCACTGCCCAGCGCGGTCAATACCGCGCTGTAAATCGAGGATTCATCCCGGTAAATGATGCCGCCGGTCAGCGCAGTCTCCTCTTCATCGGCGACGAAAACGCCTTTTTCAATATAGAACAGCATATGGTTTTTCTGATGATCGGGACTTAACGTATAAAAACGCAGGCGACCGTTTTTTACATCATAGACCGCCGTTACCGTACCGATCACATCTGCGGGTAAGGTAAAGCTGTAGTCGCCGTCCGGCGACTCGATATACCGGCGTACCGCCGTCAGCATACCGCCGCGATACTGCTTCCACACGGTCATACGCAGCCCCTCGGCAACACCGTTGTCCCGATCAAGGACCTCCCCCGCCGACAGCTCCTCATAGCCGGGCACTTCTATTCTGCCGTCGTTATCAATATCCGCGCAGCAAAGTCTGCCGGTACGCAGCGTCAGGTTTGAAAATTCCCTGTCCTCCGGCAACGGCAGCCGCAGGATCATAGAATCTGCGGGAATCTCCACGATCTGCGTGGAGATATGGGTCTGGCTGACGACCCCGTCGATATACAGACGGCAGATACCGCCGTCGGTATCGTCGACGATCTGCAAATAGGAGGTGACTGCGGGGTCAAGATTCGCCACGCTGACAAGCTCGATCGCGCCGGTGCCGTCGTTATAAGCAAACAGCTTGCCGTAGGCAACATAAGCGTTGTTTACCGTTTCCAGAGAAGCGATAAAAATTTCGTCCTTCCCGTCCCGATTCACGTCCAGCGTATGGGTGGCGGTGAACTTTTCGTTCATCAGCGCCACAACGCCGTCATTTTTATTGTATTTGCCGTACAAAGTCAGGAAACGGCTTTCTTTACTTTCCGCGATGCTCCAGGTCACGATGATCTCCGAAACACCGTCGCCGTCCACGTCCGCAAACGCCACAGCGCCCACATCGCTGCCGCTGCCCACGGCATCGCAGACGGAATACCATTGCCCGTTATCCTGGGCAAGCAGATTCATATGCACGGCGTCGCTGTCGGTTTTCGAGGCGTAAAACGCCACACATTCCTCATTCCCGTCGCCGTCCAGATCATTATAGACGAAAGCGGAGGCATATCTGCCCGTCAACGGAATTTTCAGGATAATATCCCCGCCTACGCTTTTTTCAAGGGTCTGCTCTGTCAATTGATTCACGCCCGTCAGCTTCGGGGCGCGCATCAGGCTGTCCACCGACTGAATCCGAAAAGAGCAGGCGGACATCGCCGGCAGCATGCCGATGCAGAGCAGTATCGCCAATACACGCTTTACGCTCATGTTTCCGTGTCCGCAGTTTGCTCGGTCACGCCGGAGACCGTCGCAGTGAGCGTATATTTTCCATAGCACCAACAATCCGTCAACGTTTTAACGTAAAAATGCGCTTCGACTTGTTGTTTGCCGTTCTCCAGCTCTATATTCGCATAGTCCACCTCGGCATAGATACCGGCAGCGGTCAGCGAATCCAACGAGCTCTGCGGTCCGATGACTGTCACCTCCACGGCGGCGGCTGTATCATACGCCACCGTCACGCCCTCCGGCAGATTGACGGAGGTCACGTTGGCGGGCGTCACGCTGTAGGTCGTCTTGGTCATGGCGGACGCGTTCACCCGCACGGTAATGGATTCCAGTGATGCATCAAGAAATTTTACGTCCTCGATCTCCGCTGTCTTTACGGTAAAGGTATTGGTGGTATTGTTAATATCCGCAAAATCCACCATACCGATATTCAGCGTTGTCATGCCGTCCGCCGTATCTGCGGGCAACGCCACGCGCACAGTGGAGGGGGTGATGGTCGAGGCGAGCGGCGAGGTCAAATACGCCACGGGCTGATTGAGATAAGACACACTGACAGGCAGCGTTTTGGTTTTCAGCACCGGCAGGGTAACGGTCACGTCCTCCGCATCAAAGCGGCAGTAATCAGGAGTGGATCCGTCCTCCTCCAGCATCAACAATTCCGCCGCAAGGGTGGTGGTGGCGGTCAGCGAGTCGTCCACCTGTACGCGGGCGACGACCCGCTTGATCTTCGTGATCTCCGACGCAGGTCCGCTGACGGTGGTCGTACTGACGGAAATAATCGGATTATCCAAAATATATCCCTCGGGGACTTCCTCTACCCCGTCGGGAAAGAGGATCTCCGGCTCGATGGTGAACTCCGTCTGCCGCAACGTATCAAAATAGACGGAAATGCCGGACGGCGTATAGGAATCGATTTTTACGTCCAGTGAATTATCGTTGACGCGGGGCGTCAGGGTCAACTGCTTGTCGCCCGCCGAGTCCACATAGCTGACGTTGGCAGTGACAGTCAGACTGTTCGCATTAAAGGTGCGCTCATTGAGCTGATACTTGGGACCGGTCACGGTCACGTCCACCGTATAGTCGGCGTCGCCGAAGGTTTGCAGCCCCAACAGCCCGGGGGTGGTTCCCTCCAAATTGATCTGCACGGGCACGTTTGTTACCGTACGGGTGATTTCGGAGCTGGCAAAGGCTGTGACAAGGCACCATAATACAAAGGCAAGCAGCAGGGAGATCAGGAAGATAAAGCGGTTGTCTGCCACCAGTCGCTGCAGCAGTGAACGGGTATCGGCTTTTTTAGCCTTTGCCCTCGGCGTCTGTTCCGACGGCGTCGAAGTCGTCCCAGTCTGTGTTGTCGTCGGCTGTTTCTGTTTTTCCGCCATGTTTCCCGCCTCCTTTCCTGATCTTCTTTTTCAGCCGCGCCGGCAGCTTTGATGCGCCGTCAGTATCCGGCAGCAAATACTGCATCAGCAGCTCGCGCAGCTCGCCGGGTGTGATCCCGCGTTTTAAAACGCCCTCCACCGCGACGGAGATAATTCCCGTTTCTTCGCTGGTGACGACCACAACGGCGTCGGTATTCTGGCTGACGGCCAGCGCCGCCCGGTGACGGGTGCCGACCTTTTCGGTAATGACAATATCATTGCGCATGGAAACGATGCAACGCGCTGCGGTGATCCGATCATCTTCGATCACGATCGCGCCGTCATGCAGCGCGGCTTTCGGGAAAAAGATGCTGCACAGCATCTCGGTAGTGACCTTCGCGTCAATATACACGCCGGATTTTTCCAGCTCCCCCAAATTCGAGCGGCGGCGAAACACGATCAGCGAGCCGATCTTATCCTCGCTCATGGACGCGCAGGCGCGGACGGTGGCGTTGACCGCCTCGGTCACGGCGGTATCGTCCCGCTGCCCGAAAGAAAACAGATTCTTCACGCTGCTGTGCCCCATGCGCTCCAGCGCATGCCGTATCTCGGTGCTGAATATGATTACAATAATCAATAAAATATCCCGGATAAAGGTATTAAAAATATATTTACTGGTCTCCATCTGCAGCACAACGACCACAGCGTAAACGACCGCCAAAAGCAAAATTCCGCGGATAATATGCACGGACTGGGTCTTACGCAGTTGCACAAACAGCGCGTAAAGCACCACGGCAACAAGGACAATGTCAAGAATGTCGCCGATAGAATCAAAGCTCGACAGAACGCCGCCGAGATTTGCAAAAAATGTTTGTATTTTATCCATTTATATCACCCGATTTGATGTATCTGCGGCATAGCGCAGACGCCTCTGTGTTTTCAGCGCCCGCAGGCGCGATTCAGTTTTGTGTAACCAACGCGACACAATGGGCGGATATGCCCTCTCCGCTGCCGGTAAATCCCAGTTTTTCCTCGGTAGTGGCCTTTACGCTCACACAATCCGTACCGACCTCCAGCACAGCGGCGATATTCGCCCGCATGACGCCGATATACGGCGCAAGCTTCGGCCGCTGGGCGATCACCGTGGCGTCGATATTGCCGACGGCATAGCCGTTTTCTTTCAGCAGCGCGACAACCTTTCCCAGCAGCGTCCGACTGTCGGCGCCCGCAAAGGCTGCATCGGTATCGGAAAAATGCTGCCCGATGTCCCCCAGCGCCGCCGCGCCCAACAGCGCGTCGCTGACGGCGTGCAGCAGCACGTCCGCGTCGGAATGTCCCAGAAGCCCCTTTTCATAGGGAATCTCCACGCCGCCCAGGATCAATTTTCGATTTTCAACCAGCCTATGCACGTCATATCCGTGCCCGATTCTGAACGGCATCATGCGTTTTCGCTGCACGCGACCTTGACCGCCGCGCAGAGAATTTCCGCGCAGGTCTTCAATTCTTCCACCGTGGGGAACGAAGGCGCAATACGGATATTGCTGTCGTCGGGGTCCACGCCGTAAGGATAGGTCGCCCCCACGTTGGTCAGCGTCAGCCCCGCCTGCGCGCAAAGCTCATAAACGCGCTTCGCGGAGCCGCCGTCCACATACAAGCTGATAAAATATCCGCCGCGGGGCTTCGTCCAATGGGCGATCCCCAAGCCGCCCAGTTCCTTTTCCATGATTTCCAGCACTGCTTCAAACTTCGGGCGCAGAATCGCCGCGTGCTGCTGCATGCGGGCATGCACATCGGCAGCGCTTTTGAACACCTTGGCATGGCGCAGCTGATTCAGCTTATCGTAGCTGATGACCTGCACGGTCAGACGCTTTTTGATCATTTCGATATTATTATCGGAGGCGGCAATACATGCGACGCCCGCCCCGGCAAGTGTAATTTTGGAAGTTGAAGCAAACTCCACAAAATGATCCTCATGCCCGTATTTCTTCGCGACGGAGAAAATCTCCGGCAGGTAGTCGCTCTCTTCATACAGATCGTGAACAATATACGCGTTGTCATAGATCACGCGGAAATCCTTTGCCGCAGGGGTCATTGCGGCAAGCCGCTCGATCGTCTCGGGGGAATAGGTGTATCCGTCGGGGTTGGAATATTTGGGAACGCAGAACATCCCCTTGACCGTCGGGTCTTTTACCAGTTCCTCCACCTTATCCATATCGGGGCCGGTGGGTGTCATGGGCACGTTGATTAACTTGATACCGAAATACTGCGCAATGGTAAAATGCCGATCGTAACCGGGTACCACGGCGATAAACTTCACATCTTTCTGCCGGCTCCACGGCTCCGCGCCGCAGCCGTCAAACATACACTGGGCGACATAATCGAACATCAGTGTTAAGCTGGCGTTACCGCAGGCGATCACATTCTTTTTTTCTACGCCGAGAATCTCGGCAAAGAGCGCCCGGGTCTCTTCCACGCCAAGCAGTCCGCCGTAGTTGCGGCAATCGGTGCCGTCTGCGCTTCTGTAATTATTTTCGTCCACCGCATGGAATAAATCGCCGGACAGATCCAGCTGCACCGGCGCGGGCTTCCCGCGGGACATATCGATCTTTAACCCCTGTGCCTGATAGCCGTTATAGGCGGCCAGCGCCGCGGCGCGAAAGGCGGCCTTTTCATCAACCGTAAACTCCTTGTACTGTTTCATTCTATATCTCTCCTATTTTTAAAATATACCTGTTCCATAATATCATAATGATTAATCTTATCATATTTCCATACGCAATGCAAGGTTTTTAAAACAGATGCCATGAAGATTTACTGAAAATTCAAATATCGCATTGCATTTCTTGGTATTATCCGCTATAATTTGGATAGAAAGCTGTGATATTATGGATTTTACGGAAAAAACAGTCAAGGAAAGCCTGATCTTTGACGGCAGGATCCTGCACCTGTACAATGACGAGATCGAACTGCCCAACGGCAAGCCCGCCATGCGGGAATATATTCGCCATCAGGGCGCGGTCTGCGTGGTGCCGGTGACGGCGGATGGCAAGGTGATCCTGGTCGATCAGTACCGCTACCCGTTTCACACGATCGTGCGGGAGGTGCCCGCGGGCAAACTGGACAAGGGCGAAACGCCCGAACAGGGCGCGCGGCGTGAGCTGGAGGAAGAAACCGGCGTGACCGGCGGCGAGCTGACGTTCCTCGGGGAGTTTTATTCCAGCCCCGCCATCATGACCGAGGTTATCTATATGTATATGGCAACCGGCTTTACCATGGGCAAGCCGCATACCGATCCCGATGAATTTGTCGAGGTCGTGGAGCTGCCGCTGGAGGACGCGGTGGACGCGATCATGCGCGGCGAGATCAAGGATTCAAAGACGCAAGCGGCTGTATTAAAAACCGCCGTTTTACTGCATAAAATATAAGGAGTGCTGTTCATGAAGAAAATCATTGTTGCCGGCGGCGGACACGGCGGTATCGCGGCGGCGTCCCTGCTGGCGTCTCGCGGCTATGACGTTACGGTCTGCGAAAAAAATTCCGCGGGCAAACTGGGCTACGACTGGACGGACATTTTCGACCCGAAATCTCTTGCAGAGATCGAGATGCCCATGCCTGCAGCAGACAAATACGAGTACAAGGAGCATATGACGTTCTACGCGCCCGGGTTCCATACTGCGCTGCGGCAGGACATTCCGCAGAAAAAGCTGGAGATCAAAATGGAGCGCAGCGATATTTACGCCCATATTATCTCCAACGCGGAAAAAAACGGGGCAAAGTTTATCTATGACTGCGAGGTGCTGGCGCCGATCACGGCCGGCGACCGCGTGGTCGGCATCAAGACAAGCCGGGGCGACGTTTACGGCGACCTGGTGATCGACGCCTGCGGCATCGACTCCCCCGTCAAGCGCGGGCTGCCCAAGATGTGCGGCGTCAATCCCGAGGTCGGCAAAAACAATCAGTTTTACGTCTACCGCGCGTTCTATAACAAGGCCTCCGACGAGGAGGTCAAGGACAAATACAAAGTCTGCCTGTTTGCCGAAGGCAAGCTGGGCATCGGCTGGGTCGCGACGGAAGCCGCCCATACCGATCTGCTGATCGGCAGGTTCGCCCCCTTTGATCTGGACGAAGCCAACCGCACCGCGAATTATTACCGCAGCGGCAACCCGTCCTTGGGAACAGATTTGGTACGCGGCGGACAGTTTGTAAAAATTCCCGTTCGTCAGCCGCTGTCAAAGCTGGTCTGCCACGGCTACGCCGCCATCGGCGACTGCGCGTATATGACGGTGCCCATCATCGGCTCGGGCATCGCAAACAGCTTCCGCGCGGCGCGCCTGCTGGCGGACACGGTCACCGCCGATACCGACGGCGCATATTCCGCGGAAACGCTCTGGGATTATCAGGTCAAATATTACAAGCGGTTGGGCAGCGGCTTCGCCGTGCTGGCGTGCGTAAAAGAAGCGCTGACGCTCTTTACCCCCGACGAGCTGGATTATCTCTTTGATAACGGCGTGATTACGGCAAAGGATATGTCCATCGACGCGGACACCACCAATATTTTTGATATTATGAGCGGCAACACCTTTGACAGCTATAAAACGAAAGTGGTCAAGGTTGTCAAAGATCCGAAGCTGCTCAAGAAGATTCTCAAGGTCGGGCGAAAAATCTCCGGCGTAATGGCGGCGACCGCTGTCATGCCCCGGCAGTATTCCAAAACATCGGTGGACGGCTGGGTCGCGCGGTACGAACGGGCGATCTCGGCAGAGCTGTAAAACAAAAAAATACCGAACCGGCATTGACCACGCAGTCAATGCCGGTTTTTAAATTCTGATTTATCGGCGTTGCCGATAAATCAGAATTTAATGAATAATGAATAGTGAATGATGAATGATTGCGGAACCGCTTCGCGGTTGGATTTATAAATTAAAATATCGAACTTCGCTTGTAGCCGGGCTATGCGCAAAATCGACGGACGGCCGGTGGCCGTCCCTACAAGCGGGTGCGCCCATTTTCGTCTATAAATCCAAATCGCGCAGCGATTTCCGCAATTATTCATTCTTCATTTT